>CAVILU010000053.1:0-12619 GCA_963643535.1 bacterium
CACCAATATACCTTTGCGACACTGCCAATATAGAGGCGCGTGTGGAGGACGCACTCTCGCGCTTGACCCTCGAAGAGAAAGTCAAGATACTCCATGCGCAGAGCAAATTCTCGTCGGCGGGCGTGGCACGACTTGGGATACCCGACTTTTGGACGGACGACGGCCCTCATGGCGTACGCCCGGACGTGCTGTGGGACGAGTGGGAACAGGCGGGGCAGACAAATGACTCGTGTGTTGCCTTCCCGGCACTGAGTTGCCTTGCGGCCACTTGGGATGTCGACTTGGCACGCACTTATGGCGAGAGTCTTGGCGAGGAGGCTCGGTATCGCGGCAAGGACATGATACTCGGGCCGGGCGTGAACATATGCCGCACTCCGCTGGGCGGGCGCAACTTCGAGTATATGGGCGAGGATCCTTGGCTCGCTTCGCGGATGGCGGTGCCTTATATCCAGGGGCTTCAGTCTATGGGCGTGTCGGCTTGTGTAAAGCATTTTTGCGTCAATAATGACGAGGAGCACCGATTCGTAGTGAACGTCAGGGTGAGCGACAGGGCTCTGGACGAGATATATTTGCCAGCGTTCCGTGCGGCTATCAAGGAGGCTGGAGCTTGGGCCATCATGGGCGGGTATAACCTTATGGGCGATGAGCATATGTGCCACAACCATAGGACTCTCGTGGACACACTCAAGGGCGCATGGGGATTCGACGGCGTGGTGGTGAGCGACTGGGGCGGCACACATTCCACAGCCGAGGCCGTGAACAATGGGCTCGACATGGAGTTTGGCACATGGACCAATGGCCTCAATGCCGGAGCCTCCAACGCATACGATAATTACTACCTCGCCCTGCCATACCTCAAGGGCCTCAAGGACGGGACGTACTCCATCGACACGCTCAACGACAAGGTCCGCCGCGTGCTCCGCCTCTTCTTCCGCACATCCATGAGGGCCGACCGCCCCCGCGGCTTCCTCTGCTCCGAAGAGCACTACGCCGCGGCACGACGCATAGCCAACAACGGCATAGTACTGCTGCAGAACAAGAAACACGCCCTGCCACTGGAGCCAAAGAAGATTGGCCGAGTGCTGGTAGTAGGCGAGAACGCCATCAAGATGATGACCGTCGGCGGCGGCAGCTCGTCGCTAAAAGTGCAGCATGAGGTATCGCCCCTCGACGGCCTCCGCATGGCACTGGGAGCCGAAAGAGTGGACTACGCCCGCGGATATGTAGGCGACGTGACGGGCAACTACAACGGCGTGACCACAGGGCAGGACCTGGGCGACAACCGCACCCCCGCGGAGCTCATTGCAGAAGCCGTAGAGAAAGCCAAAACAGCCGACGCTGTAGTAATCTTCGGAGGCCTCAACAAGAGCGACTATCAGGATTGCGAAGGCCACGACAGGCAAACATACTCCCTACCCTACGCACAGGACGACCTCGTCGCGGCTCTCGCAAAAGCCCACAAACGCGTCATCTTTGTCTGCATCTCGGGCAACCCAGCTGCAATGCCTTGGGCGGCGGACGTGGAGGCCATAGTGCAAGGTTGGTATCTCGGCTCCGAGGCTGGCAATGCCTTAGCGGACATCCTTACGGGAGCCGTCAACCCGAGCGGCAAACTTCCGTTCACATGGCCCGCCAAGCTTGAGGATGTTGGCGCACACGCCTTGGGCTCGTACCCCGGCACGAAGCGCGAAGGCTCGGAGATATGGGACGAAGAGTATGCCGACGACATCTACGTAGGCTACCGATGGGCCGACAAGCATGGCACGAAGCCCCTCTTCGCATTCGGATATGGACTGAGCTACACCACGTTCCGCCTCTCGGACGCACGGCGCACCGACAACGGCAAAGCAGGCCGGGCAACATTCACCGTCACCGTCTCCAACACGGGCGACCGCGAAGGCCAGGAGGTAGTGAAACTCTTCATCCGCAAAGCCGACGACGGGCAGGAGCACCCGGTCCGCGAGCTCAAAGACTTCAAGAAGGTGAGCCTCGCACCCGGCGAGAGCAAGACCGTAGAGCTGAGCTACGAGGGCGAGATAAGCTCATGGTCGATAGAATAGCAAACATAAAATTCCGGAACATTAACCAAACATAGTATCAAATTATGAGAATACGCAAGCTCTTGCTGACGGCGTTTCTGGCATCCTGGGCCGGCCTGGCTTGGGGACAGAGCGTCAACATCAGCGGCCGTGTGGTAGACAGCACCGGCATGCCGCTCCCTGGCGTCAATATCGTAGTGGAAGGCACCACGACGGGCACCATTTCGGATATGGACGGCAACTATACTCTCGCAGCCCCTCAGGGCTCAAACATCGTATACTCCTTCATCGGATTTGAGGAATCGAAGGTGCAGGTTGTCAACGGACAGACACAGTATAACGTGACCCTCAACGACGAGTCCTCGGACATCGACGAGGTTGTGGTTGTAGGTTACGGCGTTCAGAAGAAGAGCGTCGTGACGGCCTCCATAGCCAAGGTGGGAGCTGACGACCTCAACGGAACGACTCCTCTGCGCGTGGACAATGCGCTCAAGGGCATGGCATCGGGCGTGACGGTAACCTCTGCCAGTGGTCAGCCTGGCGCCGCGGCACAGATCCGCGTCCGTGGTATTGGCACAATCAATGACTCCGACCCTCTCTACATCGTAGACGGAATGCCCATCGAGGGCGGCATTGACTACCTCAATCCTTCGGACATCGAGAGCATCGAGGTGCTCAAGGACGCTGCATCGGGCGCAATCTACGGTACTCGTGCGGCCAATGGCGTAATCCTCGTCACGACTAAGGGCGGCCAGAAAGGCAGCGTCAAGGTCAACTACAGCTTCACGGCCGGCTTCTCGAGCCCATGGAAGCACCGCGACGTCCTCAACGCCACCGAGTACGCCGTCATGATGAACGAAGGCCTCATCAACGCGGGCCAAGCTCCCATCTATAATGACCCCTACTCTTTCGGCGAAGGCACCGACTGGCAGAGTGAGCTCTTCAACGACGGCGCACCAAGCCAGAGCCACGAGGTAAGCGTGAGCGGCGCAACCGACAAGGTGAACTACTACATCTCGCTCGGCTACAACCATCAGGAAGGCATCGTAGGCGGAGACTTCGACCGCTCGAACTATCGCCGTCTGACCCTCCGCAGCAACACCAACTACGTCCTCTTCGACCACACGGACTTCCGCAAGTGGCTCAACAAGATGACCCTCGGCGCCAACATCTCCTACGCCCGCATCCACAGCAAGAGCATCGACGCCAACTCGCAGTGGGGTTCGGCACTCGGCTCGGCCCTCTATCTCTCACCAATCCTCAAGCCCACGGTATCGGGCGACGAGGCTCAGGCACAGATAGACAAATACGGCGCGGACGGAATGCTCTACGACGACAATGGCAACATGTACACCATCCCGGGCTCAAGCTACCAGGAGATGAACAACCCGCTGGCCATGCTGAGCCTGCCGGGCGACGACAACTGGAGCCATAAGTTCGTGGCCAACTTCTCGGCCGACCTTGAGATTGGCTGGGGCATCAAGTACCGCTTCACCTATGGCGCGGACATCTCGTTCTACGGAGCCGACGGCTACACCCCTATCTATTACCTCTCCGGCAACAACCGCTCCACCATCAGCAGCGCGCACCAGAGCAGCGACCGCGGCACGGTATGGCAGCTTGAGAACGTCCTCACATGGGACCGTCAGTTCGGCGCGCACTCCATCAACCTCGTCGTTGGCCAGAGCGCAATGCAGAACACGGGCAAGACCCTCTACGGCAACGTCCAGAACCTCAAGGACATGAGCAAGCCCTACATGAACAACAGCAGCGCGGACCAGAGCCGCGGCGAGATGAGCGCCAGCGGCGGCCCCGCCAACGAGCACACCCTGAGCTCCTACTTCTTCCGCGCATCGTATAACTACGACGAGCGATACATGGCACAGGTGACGGTACGCCGAGACGGCAGCTCGCGCTTCGGCTCGAACAACCGCTACGCCACCTTCCCCTCCTTCTCACTCGGTTGGAACATCCTCAACGAGCCCTATGTCGACGCACCCGACTGGCTGAGCAACCTCAAGGTCCGCGGCAGCTGGGGTAAGAACGGCAACGACAACATCGGCGACTTCACATACGCCGCATGGACCGCATCGCCCTACAACAGCGTATGGGGCACAAGCGAGACCGTAGTGAACGGCGTGCAGGCCGGCGCACTCGCCAACCCGGACCTCAAGTGGGAGGAGAGCATCCAGACCGACTTCGGCATCGACTTTGGCTTCTTCGGCAACGCGCTCACCTTCAGCGCCGACTGGTATAAGAAGAAGACCTCGGGCATGATCATCTCAATGCCTATCGCCAATTACGTAGGCGCAGAGGCTCCCCTCGGCAACGTAGGCGACATGGAGAACACCGGCGTAGAGCTCGAGCTCGGCTACAAGTGGAAGGCCGGCGCGGTCAACATGCACGCCAAGGCCAACGCCTCGTTCCTCAAGAACACCCTCACCAACCTCGGCAACTCCTCCGGCTACCTCGAGTTGGACAACATGCAGAACACGGGCACCATCACCCGCGCATCGAACGACGAGCCCTTCCCATACTTCTATGGCTACAAGACCAACGGCATCTTCCAGAACGACGCTGAGGTCAAGAGCTACGTCAACGCCAAGGGCGAGATGATCCAGCCCAATGCGGTAGCGGGCGACGTACGCTTCGTAGACGTAGACGGCGACGGCAGCATCACGGCGGCCGACCGCACCAAGATTGGCAAAGGCATGCCCGACTGGACCTACGGCCTCACCCTCGGAGCCGACTGGAACGGCATAGACTTCATGGTCCTCTTCCAGGGCACGGCAGGCAACGACATCTACGACGCCACCCGACGCACCGACGTGCGCCCCGCCAACCTCCCGAGCTATATGCTCAACCGCTGGACTGGCGAAGGCACATCTAACAAATACCCGCGCTACGTGGTAGGCGACGCCACCAACTGGCAGAGCTCGGACCTCTACGTGACCGACGGCAGCTACTTCCGCCTCAAGAACATCCAGCTCGGCTACACCCTGCCTAAGTCCGTCACCACCAAGTTCTTCGTAGACCATCTCCGCGTCTTCGTAGGCGCCGAGAACCTCTTCACACTCACCAAGTATGCGGGCTTCGACCCAGAGATCTCCTCGGGCGGCACCTCGCTTGGCGTAGACTACGGCGTCTACCCTCAGAGCCGCACCTTTAACTTTGGCGTGAACGTTGGATTTTAAGCACAGACAATTATGACATCAAGATATTATACGCTGGCAGCCCTTTGCGCAGCCGCGGGACTCGGGCTCGGCTCGTGCTCCGATGACTTCCTGGAGGTAACCCCGCCCAACAAGGCCACCCTCGAGGAGTACTACAACAACTACGACCACATCCTCGAAGCCCTCGTCTCGACCTACAACCCCATGAGGAGCTACGACTGGAACAACAGCCAATACGCCCCCCTCACCCTCTGCGCCGACGTCATGGGCGACGACATCTGGCCCGGCGGCTCCGGCATCTCGGACAACCAGCACCTGCACAAGATGTTCAACTTCGAGAGCACGCAGAACTCCTCCGACGCCCTCACAGGCATCTGGGACCAGAGCTACAAAGGCGTACGCAACGCGAACGACGTGCTGACCTACCTCGACTGGGCCAAGGGCAACCTCACCGACGAGCAGTACGCCACAATCGCAGCCGAGGCACGCACCCTCCGCGCCTTCTACTACAACCTCCTCTGGAAGTACTACGGCAACATCCCCTTCTACATGACCAACCTCGCGTCGCCCTACATTGCTGAGCAGAAGGGACATGACGAGGTCTACGCCACCGTCATAGCCGACCTTGAGGCTGCAATAGACTCGAAGGCGCTGCCTATGGCATGGGACTCGGAGAACGTGGGCCGCATGAGCCTTGCCGCCGCAGAGATGATATATGCCGAGATGGTGATGTATCAGTGCGACGAGAGCCGTTACTCTAAGGCACTCGGCTACATGCAGGAGATTATCGAGAGTGGCAAGTACTCGCTCGTCTCGGACTACGGGACAATCTTCCTGGAGAGTGGCGAGTGGAGTTCGGAAAGCATCTTCGAGATTTGCTATAAGGACGACAATGCAGTACGCTCGTGGAACGATGGCTACGTAAATGCCGGTGGCACAATCTACCCGCGCCTTATTGGCCCGAGTGGTGGCGTTGCGGCCGACGGAGTGGACAATGGTTGGGGCTTTGAGCCTGTGCGTGAGGAGACTTACCTCATGTTTGAGGATGGCGATGCACGCCGCGACGCTACTTGCTATGACGCTCGCACGGCGGACTACACCAAGCGTTACCAGGACACCGGTTTCTGGCTCAAGAAATACCTCCCCTACTCTGCCAACAACGCAGACCAGAAGGCCGACGGCGACCTCAACTTCAACAATAACCTCCGCATCTACCGTTACTCCGAAACCCTCCTCAACGCGGCCGAGCTGCTCATCAACACCGGCGGCGACATGGCCAAGGCGCAGGAGTACATCAACCTCGTCCACCATCGCGCGGGCCTCACGGACAACAAGGCGGCCACCATCGAGAACATCCTCACGGAGCGCCATCTTGAGTTCGTAGGCGAAGGCAAACGCTACTGGGACCTCGTCCGCACGGGCAACGCGGCATCGACCCTCGTACCCGACGAGTATGGCTACCGCACCAACACATGGACCGAGAGCAAGAAGTACCTCCCCATCCCCCTCAGCGAGATTGACTCGTCGGAAGGCACACTCACTCAGAACAACTACTAAAAAGTGACTGACATGAAAATGACAAAATATATGGCCCTGGCGGCTCTCGCTCTTGCGGCGTGCAGCCCCGAGGACTTCGACAGCGTCAGCGAGGCCAACATCCCAACGGCCAGCACAGCCAACGTAACGGTCGCAGTAGACGACGAGACCAACCAAGTGACCCTAACCCTCAACGGCGCAGGCCAATACCCAATGTGGTACATCCCCGTAGACGGCAAAGAGGTCACCAAGAACGCCGTCTACTCCACCACGAACCCCTTCTCGCGCATCTACACCTCGGCAGGCGACTACACCGTCTACTACCGCATTGGCAACAGCAACGGCCTCTCGCAAGGCATGGGCGAGGTGAACTTCACCATCAAGAACTCCCTCACCAACTACGACGAGCTCATGGCTAAGCTCTGCGGCAAAGAGTGGCGCATTGCCAACGACGAGGCGGGGCACCTCGGTTGCGGTCCCTCGGGCACCACAGGTCTCGAGTGGTACTCGGCCGGAGCGGACGACAAGAAAGCCTTTGGCCTCTATGACGACCGCGTGACATTTGCCACCGACGGCACGTATGCCTACAACCCTGGCGACGGCGGCACGGTATTCGTCAACACCGGTTGCTCGATCTTCGCTGACTACCATCAGGATCAGGACTTCATGGTCCCCGTGGAGAAGCAAGAGAGCTCATACACCTTCTCGACTGAGGGCGACGCCGTATACCTGACCTTCCCCACCGAGACCCTCTTCCCCTACATCCCTGCCGACGCAGCCTACACCGGCGAGCTCCGCCTCCGCATCGAGAGCCTCACGGCATCGAAACTCGTGCTCGTATGGGACGACGGCTCATCCATCGCATGGCACTACATCCTGACCAGCGCCGAAGCCGGATTCCAGGGCTTCACAGCCAGCAGCGACTGCAACCTCTGGAAGGGCTGCACCTTCGAGAACCAGTTCTACTATGCTCCGGGCTGGGCACAGATAGACGACCCGACCCTCGAGGCCGACGGCAACAGCTACACCGTATCGCTCCCCTCGGCAACCTCCGACCAGTGGCAGGCTCAGGTGAAGTTCCTTACCGACATGACCACCAGCGCAGATAAGAACTACGACTTCTCTGCCAAGTTCTCCTCCGCCACCACGGACATCACAGGCGCAACCGTCAAACTCGTACTCACGGGCGACGACAACACCTTCTACTTCGCGGATCGCATCGACCTCAAGGCCGGCGGCGAATATATCTTCTACAAGAGCGACATGGCCGGCATCGATATGAGTGCCGTGAGCCTCGTACTCGACTTCGGTGGCGCACCCGCCGACACCAAGGTCAACATCTACGACGTATGCCTCCAGGAACATATGTGCGACGGCGTAGAGGCCCCCGCCGAGCAGGAGGAGGAAGACAAGACCGTCTACACCTACGCATCCGAGAGCAACCTCTGGAAGACATATGTTGACGACAAGGGCGCCGACGGCTACACCACGTTCTTCTACTACGCACCCAATTGGGCAGAGATCTCCAACGACGGCATGTTGAGTTCAGACGGCGGCGTATATACCGTATCGCTCGCCGAGGCATGCGCAGGCCAGTGGCAGGCACAGGTGCACCTCAAGACAGCCATTCCCGGCGAGGCCGACACCGAGTATGACTTCTCTTGCAAAATGACAGCCAAGAAAGACATCTCCGGCGTAACCATCAAGTTCACCGACGACTCGAACGACGAGAATTACCTCTTCGTCAACCAGTACGACCTCGCGGCAGGCGACGAGTACGTGGTCAAGATTCCCGCAGTCACCCTCAAGAAGGGCGCGGCCGAGAATATGAAACTCGTCTTCGACTTCGGCAACACCCCGGCCGACGAGAGTGTTGAGATTTCGGAGATCATACTTCAGAAGACTGCCAAATAGTCACCTAAAAAGAGTCTGATGAACCATACAATGATTCTTTCATCGATAGCCGCCGCGGCGCTCAGCCTCACGGCCGTGGCATGCGGCGACGACAACGAGATAGGCTACGCCGACGCCGAGACCATAACCATCGCAAGCCGCACGGTGACGTTCACGGCCGAAGGTGGCGAGGCCACGGTAAACGTCAAGAGCAGCCACGAGTTCTCCATCTTCTCGCAAGCCGACTGGCTGAGCGTGAGCCCCACGAGCAGCGTAGGCACCGAGGCCGACATCACCATCTCGGCCGAAGCCAACGACAAGAGCACAGGGCGCCGAGGCGCGGTGGTAATCTGGGCAGGCGGCTCGCGAGACAGCGTAATCGTCACACAATCTGCCAAAGAGGTAGCCCCCGAGGAGGAGATAACATGCCCCATCGACGGTTATAACCTCGTATGGCACGACGAGTTCGACGGCACGAAACTCAGCTCCGACTGGACAGCCGCCACGGGCAAAGGCGACAACGGCTGGGGCAACAACGAGATCCAGTACTACACCTCGGAGAACGCCACAGTAGCCAACGGCCGCCTCAGCATAACCCTCAAGGACGACGGCAACCAGGTGACCAGCTCGCGCCTCTACGCCAAGGTCTCCACGGGATGGAGATATGGCTACATCGAGGCCCGCATCAAGCTCCCGACAGGCAAAGGCACATGGCCCGCCTTCTGGATGATGCCCGTAAACTTCACCTCGTGGCCCGCCGATGGCGAGATTGACATCATGGAGGAGGTCGGCTACAACCCCAACGTAGTCCACTCAACCATCCACTGCAACAAGTACAACAACACCGGCACGAGCGTAGAGACCGCCACCAAGAGCGTCCCGACAGCTCAGACCGACTTCCACACCTACGCGTTGCTCTGGACGGCCGACAAGATGACGTTCTACGTAGACGGCTCCGTGATCCTCACCTACTCCAACGACGGCACGGGACACGACGCATGGCCCTTCGACTCGGCCTTCTACCCCATCCTGAACCTCGCTTGGGGCGGCGGCTGGGGCGGACAGCAAGGCCTCGACGAGACTTGCCTCCCCGCCACGATGGAAGTCGACTACGTCCGCGTATTCCAGAAGTAGGGACACGGCTCCCTATCGTTGGAAACAGAAAGATTGTGACACCCCGACCCTGCAAAAGTCAGATTTTGCTTTTGCAGGGTCTTTTTCTTACTTATGGGAGACGTGCTATCAGGAATGATAGTTCACTGTCTATCGAAACCAATAAATTGTAAAATGAAAACTTCATCTGTACTTTTAGCGTCGGCTGCAGCCCTGCTCACCCTCAGCGGCTGCCAGAAGAAAGAGGCTCCGACGTCGAGAATCGACGATCTCATGAGCCGTATGACTCTTGAGGAGAAGCTCGGCCAGTTGAACCTGCTGCCGGGCGGCGACATCACGACGGGCGCGGAGATGAACTCGCCCATAGCGGAGAAAGTAAAGGCCGGGCAACTCGGCTCGATACTCAACGTCAAGGGCATAGAGAAAATACGCGAACTCCAGCGCATAGCAGTCGAGGAGAGCCGAATGGGCATCCCCCTTATTATTGGCCAGGACGTGATCCACGGATATGAGACGGTATTGCCACTGGCCTTGGCACAGGCATGCAGTTGGGACACGGCACTCATCCGCACTTGCGCGGCCATGGCGGCTGAGGAGGCTACGGCATCGGGTGTCAACTGGGTGTACTCGCCAATGGTGGACGTAAGTGTAGACCCTCGTTGGGGCCGCGTGAGCGAAGGCGCTGGCGAAGACCCGTTCCTGGCGGGCGAGGTAGGCGCGGCAATGATTGCCGGATATCAGGGTCCCGACCCCAATAATATCAGCGACCACAACGTCATGGCGTGCGTAAAGCACTATGCCCTCTACGGAGCGAGCGAGGCGGGCCGCGACTATAACATGGTGGACATGAGCCGCGCCCGAATGTTCAACCAATACTTCCCGCCCTATAAGCGTTGCGTAGATGCCGGAGCAGGCTCTTTCATGACGTCGTTCAACCTTGTGGATGGCATTCCCGCCACGGCCAACGAATGGCTGGTTAATGAGATATTGCGCAGACAGTGGGGATTTGAGGGATTCGTCGTCACGGACTACGCCTCGATTTCGGAGATGTTGATACATGGCGTTGGCGACCCCGAGACAAACGCATGGAGCGCACTTGCGGCCGGCACCGATATGGACATGTGCTCGGAGTACTACGTCAAGTATCTTAATAGCAACGACCTTGCTGATTATCAGATGGAGGAGATTGACCAGGCATGCCGCCGCGTGCTTGAGGCAAAAGAGAAACTCGGCCTCTTCGACGACCCGTATCGCTATTGCAACGTAGAGCGCGAGAAGACCGACCTCTACACCCCCGAGCACCGCGCCCTGGCTCGCAAGATGGCCACCGAGACGTTCGTACTCCTCAAGAACGAAGGCGACCTGCTGCCCCTCAAAGAGAAAGGCACGATAGCCCTCATCGGCCCGCTCGCCAACACTCGCAACAACCTGCCCGGCTCGTGGAGCACAGGCGACAAGCCAGAGAAATACACCACCCTCCTGGAAGCTATGCGAAGCCGACTCGAAGGCAAAGCCAACATACTATATTCGCAGGGCAGCAATATCTACGACAGCGAGAAGCAACAGCACGAGGTGGAGTTTGGCCGCCCAATAGACAGGGTAGACAAGCAGAAGGCGCTTAATGAGGCACTCAACATTGCCCGCAAGGCGGATGTCGTAGTCCTCGCCATTGGCGAAATGGCCGAGATGAGTGGCGAGAGCTCCTCACGCTCCGACCTGACGATGCCCGATGCGGAGAAGGACCTCATGGAGGCCATCGTCAAGACTGGCAAACCCGTCGTCCTGCTCAATTACGCAGGTCGCCCAACAGTGCTCTCGTGGGAGAAAGATAATATCGATGCCATCCTCAACGTATGGTTTGCGGGATCAGAGACAGGCGACGCCATTTGCGACGTACTCTTTGGCGACGTAGCCCCGTCGGGCAAGACCGTCAACTCATTCCCGCAAAACGTTGGCCAGATTCCCATCTACTACAACCATACGAACACCGGCCGCCCCGTGGAGGAGAACGCCGACCAGTACTATAAGTACCGCTCGAACTACATGGACGTGCGCAACGAGCCACTCTACCCCTTCGGTTTCGGCCTCTCGTACACCACGTTCGAGTACTCCGACCTTACGCTGAGCAAAGACACTATACCGTCTTCTTATGAGCCGGACACATTGACGGCCAGCGTGACCGTAACCAACACAGGCAAGATGGACGCCGACGAAGTAGTGCAGCTCTACATTCGCGACGTAGCGGCATTCATAGCCCGCCCAGTAAAGGAGCTCAAGGGCTTCCGCCGCATCCACCTCAAGGCTGGAGAGAGCCAGAAAGTTGAGTTCACCATCACAAGCGCAATGCTTGACTATGCGGACAACTTTGACGAATATTGCGGATATAACAACTCGCTCAGTAGATTGGGCTACAACCTTGAGCCTGGCGACTTCGTCATCATGGTAGGACCCAACAGCGCAAACGTCAAGAGCGCGAAGCTGTATTGCAAATAAGGCATTGAGGATCTGAAACTCAGATTTAATATCGAAAGGCGACTCGGGGCAAAGCCCCGGGTCGCCTTTTTTAATGTTATGCTTTTTACAGGCAGAGGGTGAGCCAAAAGACACCCCAAAGCCACAAAAAACTGCTAACTGTTAACTGCTAACTGTTAACTGCTCTCCATCCCGTCATTCCCTTGCCGAGGTCGTCCAGCTCAATGGCGAGGCCAATGACTTCGCGATCCGCGCTGCGGAAAGGCTCAAGGTAATTGTTATCCACAATCTGTTTTGCCGCGGCATCCAAGCCACCGTTTTTCTGTAGCTTAAGCTCGATCACGTAGGTGAATTGGGATGTGCTTGCCACCACGTCTATGCGGCCGGTCGAGA
>CAVILU010000054.1:0-12492 GCA_963643535.1 bacterium
GCAGATTATTTTATATCTTTTTATTACTTTTGTTTGGACAACTAAGAAATATTCGGAATTAAATCATAAACCAAACACGGAATATGAACAAAATGCACATAACCGCCGCACTGGCAGCAGTAGCGGCAATGGCAGTCACCACAAGTTGCACCGTCAAGGGCAGCCAGGACAAGGCGGGTGTCATGAGCCAGAAAGACGTTGAGGAGAATGTACGCGAATTCGTATATCCTCTCCCCACTGCGTTTGAGGTGACCGATATGCTCAACCGCATCGACGCAGCCTACATCCTCGACATCTGCAACCCCAAGGAGAACGTAGACAAGTACGTCACCGAGGCTAAGCGCGCAGTGAACATGGGCGTCTATAGCGCCGACCTCTGCTACGCGTCGACCTACAACCAGCAGAGCAACGTCATGGACTACACCCAGACCATCCGTGCGCTCATCGACGCTCTCGACATGACTCGTGCCGTAGACCCCGAGCTCGCCACCAAGATGGAGGACAACGAGAACAACAAGGAGGGCATGACCGAGCTCATCTCCAACTCCTTCTATGACTCCTACGACTACCTCAACCGCAATGGCCGTGGCCCCGTTAGCCTCATGATTGTAGCAGGCAGCTGGGTCGAGGGTCTCTACATTGCAACCCACATCTCTCAGGAGACTTTCGAGAACAAGGAGATGGTCAAGATCCTCCTCAGCCAGAAGGAGCCCCTTGAGAAGCTCGTCAAGCTCCTCGACGAGGTACAGGGCGAGCCCAATGTAACCGGTCTCCGCCAGGCCCTCCAGCCTCTCTACAACATCTACTCCAACGTAGATGCCAGCAGCATCTCCGAGGAGCAGATGGTTGCCATCCGCAACGAGAGCGAGGTTATCCGCAAGGCAATCGTAGAGCCCTAATCCATAGGGGACTCACAAAACAGAATAAAGATCCAAAGAGCGGGAGCAGCCTAACGATTAGGATTGCTCCCGCTCTATTTTTTTCACAAAACTATGATAGGACAGCCAGAGCTCTATGACCTCTTCAACGAGATGGGTATTGAATTTCAATATATTGAGCACCCGCCAACGCCTACAATAGAGGACGCTCGCAAATATTGGACGGATCTGGAAGGCAAGCACTGCAAAAACATCTTCCTGCGCAACCACAAGGGCAATAAGCATTACCTCGTGGTGCTGGACTGCGACCAGAGCATCGACATGCACGACCTTGAGCACCGCCTCGGCGAGGGCAAGCTCTCTTTCGCATCCCCCGAGCGCATGGAGCGTTATCTTGGCCTTAAACCGGGCTCCGTAAGTCCCTTTGGCCTCATCAACGACAAGAACCACGAAGTGATACTCTTCCTCGACGCCAACCTCCAGAACGCCGACAGACTCGCCTTCCACCCCAACGACAACAGGGCATCGCTCTCCGTAAGTCGTGAGGACCTTATGAGGTTCGTGGACAGGATGGGGAACAGATTTGAGTGGAAAGAGCTTTACTAAGAGTGAGGGCGGCGAGTGCTTTAATATTTTCTTTGTTAGCACGGGGCTTGCGCTTCGGGCTGTCTTGCAACGTCCCTTTTGGGGTACGACACCCACAGACACGTAAAGCTGTCGTTTTGGCTATTGCTATTATCCTGAGTTTATGCAATCCCCTTTGTGAAGAGGCTAAGGCACAAGACGACGCCATACTCGACGACCTCGTAAACTCAATTGCCGAGCAACTAGACGAGGAAGGGAAATTGGATGAGGCTGCCACAGAGGGGCTTGCGGATTTGAGAGCCAAGGCCTCGAACCCCATAAACCTCAGCACCGTCACGGAGAAAGAGCTGGCGGAGCTTATTTTCCTGGACGAGCGCAAAGCACGCTCAATAATAACACGGCGGCAGAGAGCGGGCGGCATCCTCACGCCTCAGGAGCTCATGACAATAAGGGGACTCACACCTACGGACATCAGCATCTTGCGTCATATATCCGTGATAGGCGAGCGAGTTGACACTGCGAAACTTAGCCCCGTGGTGAAGATTGACGCCATAGCACGGCTTGGGCGGCGGTGGCCCTTGGCACGCGGATATGAGGAGACGGACAGCACTGAGGCCAAGTATGCGGGCTCGCCTTTCAAGAGCCTTTTCAGGATAAAGGCAGAGATTGGCGGGCGGTTGACGTTTGGCATTGTGGGTGATAATGACGCTGGCGAGCCTCAGCTCAAGAATGGGAGTGGACTGATGGATTTCTATGGCGGGTATGTGCAATACGTGCCTGCGCGTGGACCTGTGCGACGGGTTGTGGCGGGGAATTATGCTGTGCGGCTTGGACAGGGATTGGGGATTTGGACGGGATTTGGATTTTCGCCCACTATAACGGGCGTGTCGGCAGCTCGGATTGGGACTGGCATATCGCCTTCCATGTCGGCCTCCGAGAGTGATTATATGCGTGGTATTGCTACGGAGATACGCATTTTGCCTGTGCGGATGACTCTCTTCGCCTCGTGGGCAGACGCAGACGCGACGACTAAAATGGCGGCAGATAGTTCGATATACATAACGACCATTCGCACAACGGGTTATCATCGCACAGCCACCGAGCGCAGTTATCGCCACAACGACCTATTGACAACCCTCGGAGCCCACGTGTCAACAGACATTGGAAAATTGCGAGTCGGCGCAGGCATAAACAATTGGCACACAAGCAAGCCACTCGGATATAACGGGCAACTGTACCGCCTATACTACCCTACGGGCAATAACCTGACCACAGCCAGCCTCGACGCACGCATCTTCATAGGCCGGGCGCATCTCTTTGGCGAGGTAGCCACACAAGGGCGCAACGCCACTGGCGCGACACTAGGCACAGACATTAGTCTCGGCACGGGCAACTCAATTTCGGCTGCCGTGCGTCGATTTGGCAAATCGTACTTTGCCCAAATACAGCAGCCTGTGAGCCGCACAAGCCGCGCCGGCAACGAAAGCGGAGTCTATTTCGGCTTCGAGACAGCAGTAATACCCCATATAGTCCTGCGCGCCAACATCGACATATGGAAACTCCGTTGGCTACAGAGCAACACACTCCTCCCCACAAACGGTTGGACCACAAGGGTAAACGCCGAGTGCAGAACCTCGCGCCACACAAAACTCAACCTCCGAATACGCCACACCGACAAGGGCGCGACATACAAAGAGACTGTCTCAGAGATAGACGCGGAAGGCAATGAGGAGGAGGAAGAGATAATAAGGAAATCGCGAACAAAGAGCACAAGCTGCAAACTGACATTCACGGCGACACCCACACGCCGACTAAACCTCAGTACACTCTGCGAACGCACGCACGCCACATCCGCCACGGGGCAACGGGATGCGGGGACACTCGTGGCGCAGACACTCAAAATCCAGACACCCAAAGAGCACGTGACATTCACGGGCAGCCTCTCATACTTCAACACCGACAGTTACGCGGCACGCACATATACTCGCCGCCCTATGGTACTCTACGACATGGCCTTTGCCACATGTTCGGGCGAGGGAGTCACGGGCACCGCCATGCTTACACTGAAGATAGCCAAGTCGCTTAAACTATGGTTGTGGTGGACTCAGACGCGGTATTTTGACCGTGACGTGGTTGGCACGAGTTATGAGCAGACACAGGGTCCGCGGCGTACGGACGTCAAGGTGCAACTCCAGTGGAAACTGTGGTGGCGTAAGCAGAGGGATTACTTTGCCATTAACCGGTTTTGAGAAGGTAAGAAGTGCTTTCACCCTTGCCTGTATATTTATATTTCCCCAATCAAAGCAGGTCTAACTCACTTTTTTGAGTATTTTAGCGATGAAAAAATATACACAAAAAAAATGAGAACCATATTTACGCTCACGGCGTTTGCTGTAGCCACAATGGCTTTTGCGGGCAGCGACGTGACAGAAGAGAAGGCCATTGCCACCAGCTCGTTCCCGACGGAGTGGGCGGGCGTGACAGACGCAAGGGAGGTAGCCCTCCCCGAAATTCCGGAGATAACGGAAGCTAACACCATATACATAACGACATACGGAGCCAAACGAAGCTCGACTAACAACACGGCAGCCATCCAGGCGGCATTGGATGCCGTGCCCGACGAAGGTGGCATGGTAGTGGTACCGGCAGGCGAATGGCTGTGCGGACCTATCGAGGTCAAATCTAAGACCGTGCTCCACTTGGCCAAAGGCGCGACACTCAAGCTTCTGCCTTTTGCAGGATATAAGGTAGCTTCGGCCGCTGGCGGAGAGTACTACCCCACAACCAATGGCGAGACATTCGTGAACTTCATTCGCGGTAAGAACAATGCGGCGGTAACCGACATCATCATCGAGGGCGAGAGCCGCACATACTCAGTGATTGAGGGACAGGGAGCCCCATGGTGGAAGAGCGTGGAGGACAACAACAAGCAACCGGGCAAACGCCCATGCCTCATCCGCTTCGAGAAGGGCGCGCGCTTCCTGTTCCGCAACTTCAGGCTTCAGAACTCCCCCGGCACAAACCTCACCCTCGGCCAGGGTGGCAACGCCAAAGACTTCACAGTCCACGACATAACGATCAAGAACCCGGCATCGACCCTCGGGAAAGGCAAAGCCAGCCACAACACCGACGGCATCCCGATGTGGGGACCATACATCAATATCTATAACTGCAACATAGACACTGGCGACGACAACATCGTGACCGACTCCAACGCATGCTTTGTGCACGCATGGAACCTTAATATGGGAGCCGGCCATGGCGCATCGATGGGTTCATACACCGTCAACATGCACCACATCATCTTTGAGAAGATGACATTCAACGGCACCGAGACGGCACTGCGCGTGAAGACAAACAGGGACCGCAGCGGCGATGTCTATGGCATCATATATCGCAACATAGTGATAAAAGATTGTACGGAGTGCCCTATCTTCATCACATGCGACTACGACAACTTCACGACGCCATCCGCCATGGACACAAACGAAGTCATCTCCACCACGCCCAAGTTCCACGACTTCCTTTTCCAGGACATAACGGGCAACTGCACATACAGTGCGACATCGAAGGCCAACAAGCGCGGCAACAGCATCTTCATCTATGGTCGCCCAGAGTCGTACGTCAAAAACGTCACATTCGACAACGTCAAGATCTCGGCCAACAATGGCATGCTACTCGCTTTCTGCGAAGGCATAGAGTTCAAGAACGGTTGCCAGATTACGAATGTCGCAGACGCAAGCAAAGCCTTCTCGCTGCAATACGAAGGCTCATACAGCGGCGAGTATAACGATGCGACGGCCGTATCGCCAACAGGCACGGCAACAATTGACCAGACGACATACAAAGACTCCTCGACGGACAATCAGACTTGGAACTTCAGCAACGGCTTCTCAGTCAGCAACAGCGCCAACAAAGCCTACGCCACAGCCCAAGGCAGCAAAATCAAGTTCTCCGCCACCGAGTTCACCGTGACCATCCCCGACGGATTGGCAGTAACAGGCGTCAAGTTTGAAGGCTACGGCAACAGCGACGACGACGCATACATCAAGAGCATCAACGGCGTGACGTATGAGCCGACAGATTACGTTTTCAAAGCCCGAACAGGCGAAAGCGACAACTACACATACACAACCAGCACATACGAGATCTCGCTTGCCAACCCCGCCACGGGCACAATGAAATTCGCCATTGGCAGCAGACAGATTGGCGCGACCCTCACATTGTCCACGGCATCGACATCAGAGGACGCAGGCAATGCGCCAACAGGCTGCGACTCCGACGCCATAGAGCCCGATGAGGAGGCACCGGTCATCCCCAACGACGACGCTGCAGCCATCCGCAAAGTCACAACGACAGCAACAAATGGCGTGGCATATAACCTCGCAGGCCAGCGAGTCCGCGACAACGCCAAAGGGTTAGTAATCAAAGACGGGCACGCATGCGTTAAGAAATAAGGCGACGCACAGACCAGACAAAAAGCAAGCGTCCTCCGCACTCAATTGTGCGGAGGACGCTTTTTATTCGGGGCTATTCCATTAGAACAGAGTCGGCTGCTCTGGCTCATCGGGAGCCTCATCAGCGAGAGTGGGGCCTTCTACTGGCTCAGGTTCGCGGACGGTGGGTATTACGGGTTCGAGTTCCGTAATCTTGCCCACTTGCCACTTGGCTAGCTGTTTGCCCTTGGCCTTGATGCTCTTCTCGCCAATGAACTCATAGGCATCAATTTGCTCAGCGGGGCGCCACTTGTCGTCGCCTCCGTAGGTGAGGTTGAAGAGCGGGTGATCCTCGTCGCTTACGCAGATGAACTTACTCTTGGGGTTGTCGCCAATGAAGTTGACAGGCTTGGCAGAGAGGGTAATCTTGAAGCGCTTGATGTAGTGGAGGCCGGTCTCGCCGCCGATATAAATGGCGGTCCAGGTCTTGCGGGCGTCGAATTTCTCGATGCGCACCATATTATCATCGAAGTGCTGCTCGAAACCAGTACCCGTGATGACGGCATCACCGGCAGTGGTGATGATAAGAATCTTATCCTCAGCACCAAACTCACCAAGGAGTTCGCCACGTCCGTCGGGATTGAGTCGGAGAGTCTCACGCTCGAACCATATTTGGCGGCCGCCGAGAGTACTCTCACCCTTGCGCTTGAGGACAACCTTGTGGACATCGTTCTTGGTGACGACATTGCCCTTGGAGGCGCGGCCCTTGACGGCAAGAGAGGCGAAATCGAAGTCCAGGACAACATTGCGCAACTTGGCACGGGGGCGGAGGAGCACCTTGACTACCTCGGCCTCGCCATTGGCATTGGCACTGAAGTAGCGGAGCTTGGTACCCTTGGTGCCGCCAGTGATATCGTACTCGCGGTCGCGGGTGATGCCCGTAACGCTGAAACGCTTGGCAAAGGTGACGCCCGTCTCGCCGTCGGTGTAGATGGCATTGTAGACTGTGCGCGTATCGTTCTTCTTGAAGATGGCGATGTGCATAACGCCCGTGCCGACATCCACCTTCTCATCAATCTTCTTGACGACGTAACGGCCGTCGGTGTAGAAGATAATGACGTCGTCGAGGTCGGAGCAATCGGCCACGTAGTCGCCCTTCTTGAGGCCGAAGCCCATGAAGCCGTCCTCGCGGTTGACGTAGAGCTTCTTGTTGCGCTCCGCCACCTTGGTAGCCTCGATATTGTCGAAAGAGCGGACCTCGGTAAGGCGTTGCTTGCCCGCGCCATACTGTTTCTTGATGCGGCGGAAATGGGCAATGGTGAAATCGATGATGTGATCGATATTATCCTGCGTCTTGCGCATATCCTCCTTGAGGGCAACAAGCTTATCCTCAGCCGCTTGGCTATTAAACTTGAGGATACGCGCCATCTTGATTTCGAGCAAGTGGAGGATATCGTCGCGGGTAACGTCGCGCATCAGCTGGACATTGTTGGCCTCGAAATAAGCCTTGAGGCGGGAGTCGATATGCGCCACGGCGGCATCTATGTTCTCGGCCTCCTCAAAGTCCTTGTCTTTATAGATACGCTCCTCGATGAAAATCTTCTCGAGGGAGAGGGTGTGCCACTGCTGCGCGAGTTCGTCGAGGAGTATTTGCTGCTCCTGGCGGAGGAGATCCACCGTGCGATCCGTGCTATGGCGAAGGATTTCGGAAACGCCCATAAAGTGGGGCTTGCGATCCATGATGACGCAGGCGTTGGGCGAGATGGAGACTTCGCAATCGGTGAAGGCGTAGAGGGCATCGATGGTCTTATCGGGCGATGCGCCTGCAGGGAGATGGATTATAATCTCGGCGTGGGCGGCTGTAAGATCCTCGATCTTGCGGATCTTGATCTTCTTGTCGTTGACCTTGAGGATGGAATCAATGACGGCCGAAGTAGTCTTAGAAAACGGGATCTCGGTGATAGCGAGAGTCTTGGCATCACGCTTCTCAATCTTGGCACGTATGCGGACGGTGCCACCGCGGAGACCATCGTTGTATTTAGACACATCGATAAGACCGCCAGTTGGGAAGTCGGGATAGAGAGTGAACGACTTGCCTTCGAGGTAAGCTATGGACGCATCGATGAGCTCATTAAAGTTGTGGGGCAGGATTTTGGAAGCCAGACCTACGGCAATACCCTCGACACCCTGAGCAAGGAGGAGCGGGAACTTCACGGGGAGCGTCACGGGCTCCTCATTACGACCGTCGTAGCTCTCTTTCCAGACCGTCACCTTGGGACTGAAGACCACGTCGAGGGCGAACTTGGTGAGTCGGGCCTCGATATAACGAGGAGCGGCCGCACCGTCGCCGGTAAGGATATTACCCCAGTTACCCTGAGTATCAATAAGGAGACCCTTCTGACCGAGCTGGACAAGCGCATCGCCGATGGAGGCATCGCCATGGGGGTGGAAGTGCATGGTGTCGCCGACGATGCCCGCCACCTTGTTGTAGAGGCCGTTCTCGTCCTTGCGCATAGTGTGGAGGATGCGTCGCTGGACGGGTTTAAGGCCGTCGTCGATATGAGGGACCGCACGTTCGAGGATTACGTAGCTGGCGTAGTCGAGGAACCAGAGGCGGTACATGCCGTGGAGGCGGCTCTTCTTGACGGCATCGGAGTCCCATGCCGGGGCGTCGCCAGCGGGCTCGGCGTCGGCGAGAGCGTCGGAGTCGGCAAGTTCTGCGGAGTCGGAAGCGTCGGAGTCGACAGCCTCAGAATCCAGGTCGTTATTTGTATCGAGATTATCGTCTTGCGGGAGTTGCTCGCCGTCCTTCATCTCGTCGTCGTTATCGGTAGTCATAGTGTCGTAGTGTCATTTAGTGGAACTTACTCCTCACCCGCCAAGATCTGGAGGTCCTTATCCACAAGGTCCTCCTCGATGACGAGGTTGTCGATGATGAAGTTTTGACGGCTGGAGGTGTTCTTGCCCATATAGAAATCGAGGAGCTCATGTACGCCGTCGGAGCTCTTGAGGGTCACGGAGTCGAGGCGGATGCCTGAGCCGATGAACTCCTTGAACTCGCCAGGGCTGATCTCGCCGAGACCTTTGAATCGGGTAATCTCGCGAGACGAACCGAGTTTGGCAGCCGCCTTGTCGCGCTCCTCCTCGCTGTAGCAGTAGATAGTCTGCTTCTTGTTGCGGACGCGGAAGAGCGGGGTTTGGAGGACAAAGAGGTGGCCGTTCTTGATGACCTCGGGGAAGTACTGGAGGAAGAAAGTGATCATCAGGAGGCGGATGTGCATGCCGTCGACATCGGCATCGGTGGCAATGATGATCTTGTTGTAGCGCAGGCCGTCTATGCCGTCCTCGATATTGAGAGCGCTCTGGAGGAGGAAGAACT
This sequence comes from bacterium, assembly GCA_963643535.1. Taxonomy (GTDB): domain Bacteria; phylum Bacteroidota; class Bacteroidia; order Bacteroidales; family Marinilabiliaceae; genus W3P20-009. The sequence goes on from CAVILU010000054.1 coordinate 9,279, forward strand.
CCTCGTTCTTGTAGATGGTATCGCGACGGAGGCCAAAGGTGTTGAGAGGTTTGCCTCGGAGGCTGAAGACGGCTTGCGTCTTGGCGTCGCGGGTGGTGGTGAGGGAGCCGGAAGCGGAGTCGCCCTCGGTGATGAAGATGGAGCTCTCCTCGCGACGGTCGTTGTTGGCGTCGGTGAGGTGGATGGTGCAGTCGCGGAGCTTGCGGTTGTGGAGGTTGGCCTTCTTGGCCTTCTCGCGCGCCTCCTTTTGGATGCCGCTTATCGCCTTGCGCTCCTTCTCGGAGTCTACAATCTTCTTGTTGATAATCTCGGCCGTATCGAGGTTTCGGCGGAGGTAATTATCGAGGTGTTCGGAGAGGAAATCGCCGACATAGGAGCGGATGGAGACACCATCCTTGGGGCTCATATCCTTACTGCCGAGTTTTGTCTTAGTTTGGCTCTCGAAGACAGGCTCTTGGACGCGGATTGCCACCACGGCTGTTAGGCCTGAGCGGATGTCGCCGGTGTCGTAGTTCTTGCCATAGTAATCGCGGAGAGTCTTGACCACGGCCTCCTTGAAGGCGTTGAGATGGGTGCCGCCCTGAGTGGTGTGCTGACCGTTGACGAAGCTGTAATACTCCTCGCCGTAGTGGTCGCAGTGGGTCATGGCTATCTCGAGGTCCTTTGTTTCGAGGTGGATAATCGGGTAGAGGCTCTCCTCGGTCATATTGTCCATGAGGAGGTCCACCACGCCGTTTTCGCTCTTGTACTTCTCACCATTATACGAGAGGGTAAGCCCCTTATTGAGGTAAGAGTAGTTCTTGAGCATCTGTACGATGAACTCATCGCGGTAGGCGTAGTTCTCGAAGATCTCAACGTCTGGGGTGAACTCGACGAGGGTGCCGTTTTTCTCTGTCGTAGGCTCAATATCGTGTTCGCGGATAACGAGGCCTTTGGCGAACTCCACCTTTTTCATCTGGCCATCGCGGACAGCAGTAACGACAAAATTGGTAGAGAGGGCATTGACGGCCTTGATACCGACACCGTTGAGACCAATGGACTTTTGGAAAGCCGCGCTGTCGTACTTACCGCCCGTATTCATTTTGGAGGCCACATCTACCACCTTGTTGAGTGGTATGCCACGGCCGAAGTCGCGGACGGAGACCTCACCTTGCGGGTTTACAGTAACGTCGATGCGCTTGCCGAAGCCCATCATAAACTCATCAATAGAGTTGTCTATGACCTCTTTGATGAGGACGTAGATGCCATCGTCGGCGTATGTGCCATCGCCGAGTTTACCGATATACATACCCGGGCGGCGACGGATGTGCTCGTGCCACTCGAGAGTTTTTATGGCGTCGTCGCCATAGTCGGCGGCTTTTTGCTGCTGTTCCTCTTCCTCGTTCATCGAAATACCTATGTGAGAGTTGTGTATATGGTGGGCCTCAAGCGTGCGGCACGTCCCCTATTTTTCAGTAAGAAAGCTAATTTTTAGAGGAGTGGCGAGATGAGGTTTTCGTGTGTTTCGCTGTCAGTGCTCCATTTATTGATGCAAAGATAAGGCTCGGGGTGCGTCATAATCAGACACAGGCGGGCGGCAAAATCATTGCACACGGAGGCGATTATGGCAAAGATAGCCATTTTTTGTTGCCGAAAAAAACGCCCCACGTCTTAAGGACGCGGGGCTAAAGCCAAAATAGGGGCTGACGGGCAACCTCTTATTTCTCGAATTTAGAGGCGATTAGCTCAGCCACGGCCTTAAATTCGGCCTCGGTGAGTTTAACACGCTCATTTTTGAAGTTCATAGTAGCCTCGCTGTCCATGGGGACGAGGTGGATGTGCGCATGAGGCACATCGAAACCGAGGACTGCAACACCGACGCGCTTGCAGCCGAGAGCCGCCTTCTGAGCCTTGGCTACTTTCTGCGCAAAGAGAGTAAGGCTGGCCATGCGCTCGGGGGTGAGGTCGAAGAAATAGTCGGTCTCAACTTTGGGGACGCAGAGGGTGTGGCCCTTGGCGAGAGGGTTGATGTCGAGGAAAGCGTAGTTCTCGTCGTCCTCGGCAACCTTGTAGGAAGGGATCTCGCCGTTGATTATCTTTGAGAAAAGAGTTGACATTTTGAATACCTTATTAGTGGGCGAATTAGACCGCAAAGAATACTACTCGATGGAGAGAGCTATGTCGAGGATCTCGAAGTTCATAATGCCAGCGGGCACCTTGATTTCGGCCACTTCACCAACTTTCTTGCCAATAAGGCCCTTGGCGATGGGGGTGGTGAGGGAGATCTTGCCAGCCTTGAGGTCAGAGCCCTCGGTCTCGGGGACGATGGTATAGGTCATGGTGGCGTTGGTCTTGGTATTCTTGATGGTGACACGGCTGAGGAGCTGGACAGAAGACTTGTCGAGCTTGCTGGTGTCTATGATACGGCTGTTGGCGATAACGCCCTTGAGTTTAGCGATTTTGGTCTCGAGGTGAGACTGGGCCTCCTTAGCGGCATCGTACTCCGCGTTCTCAGAGAGGTCGCCCTTGTCACGCGCCTCGGAAATGGCAGCTATGACCTTGGGACGCTCGACGCTTTCGAGTTGGGCCAGTTCATCCTTGAGTTTCTTAAGACCGGCCTCGGTTACATAGTTGACAGATGACATAGTTGTGTCCTCCTTTTCTTTTAACATATAAAAGAAGAGAATCCTGAAATAAAATCTCAGGACCCTCCATCCTTATATGGGGTTATTTATTTGTTTTTCTTTGTTTTACGTTTCTTTTTGTGCCATATTGCGGAGTTAGACTCCGTTGGCACTTACTCTTTTGAATCGTGCGGCAAAGGTAGTACAATATTTCTTTTTATACAAATTTAAACAGTGAGCAGTGAGCAGTGCACAGTTCACAGTGCACAGTGCACAGTTCGCGGTTCTCTGATAATGGTTCTCTGATAACGGTTCTCTTGGATGGCTTTTTTTGATGGATTTACTAGATTATTATGCTAGGATGTCATGCTATGTGGCTCAGTATGCACTTTGCACTATGTAGTCATGGTATATATAGTGTGTACTTTGTTGCCCTGATATATACTGTGTATGTGTAGCCCGGGGCTCGCGCCGCCGGGCTGGCTTACGACGCCCCTTTGGGGCTATGGGGGGGATACTCGTTTTTTTGGGGGGAAGGACTTATAGCTTGAGAATGTAACTGCTAACTGTTAACTGCTAACTGTTAACTGCTAACTGTTAACTGCTAACTG
>CAVILU010000055.1:0-12463 GCA_963643535.1 bacterium
GCTTTGAACTGAAGAACTTGAAGGGAACGGATAGTTACATCTACCTTGCCGACATTATCCTCTCGAAGGACAAAGCACCGCAGGCGCGTCTTGAGATAGAGATACAAAACAAGAGTGGCAACATCAAGCGCGACTACAAGAACGTCTGCGAAGGCGACGACCTCTACTTCCTCTCCGGCGAGATGGAGCAATATAAGGGATATGTAGTGACCGAAATCTGTGTTGACTCTATGAACGGCACACGCAGTCATGTGGTATTTGGCAATGGAGTAACACTCTACGTTAAGGACGTGCAGGGCAATATCACTGCCGACCACAAGGCGCGCATACAGATACGCGAGACAATCAAGGCACACTTCCGCAAGGAAGCAGAACTCTTCAAGCGAGGCATCAAGTGTCTTTCCTTGTTTTTCATTGACGAAGTGGCAAACTACCGCCAGTATGACGAGGATGGCAACCAAGTGCTGGGGCGGTATGGCGAGATATTCGAGCAGGAATATAAAGCTGAGTGGAACGAGAACCAAAACCTGCTCGACCTCGACTATATGGCTTACCTTGGTGGTATTTCAGCTTATGCCACCCATACCGGCTATTTCTCTATTGACAAGAAAGGACATGCCGTAAACAGCGAAGTGAAAAGTGGAAGTGACCAGAGCGATGACATTTCGGCATACGATCTTATCCTGAAGAACAAAGAGAGACTGCTGAGCCTCGACGAGCCTGTACGTTTCATTTTCTCCCACTCTGCGCTCCGCGAAGGTTGGGACAACCCGAACGTATTCCAGATTTGTTCTCTGCGACAGAGCAACAGTGTGGCGCAAAAACGTCAGGAAGTGGGGCGTGGCTTGCGACTCTGCGTGGATGCATATGGCATCCGCCAAGACAACGAGACTATCCCAGATGAGGTGCATAAGGTAAACAAACTTACCGTCATAGCCTCCGAAGGTTATGCTTCGTTTGTGGCAGATTTGCAGAAGGACATCAAGCAAGACCTCTATGACCGTCCGACTAAAGCAGATGTTGATTTCTTTGTTGGTAAGACACTTAAGAAGGAAGACAGCACGAGCCATACTGTAACCAAGGACGAGGCGCAAGACATTTACTTCCAGTTGCGTAATAATGGCTATATCACAAAGACAGGAGAAGTGACGGAGACATTCCGCAACGACCTTGCGGCAGGAGCATTGAAGCCATTGTCGGATGACTTGGAGCCATACACAGAGCATGTGTACAAACGAGTGCAGAGCATCTTCGACCCTAAGGCACTCGACAATATGATTGAGGACGGAAGAAAGACAAAGACTCCCGAAAACAAGTTGAACGACAACTTCTCAAAGAAGGAGTTCCAGGAACTGTGGAAGCGCATCAACCACAAGTATGCCTATACTGTGGATTTCGACAGTGAGGAACTCATTGAGAAAGCTGTGGCTGCCATCAACAAAGAGTTGTCTGTTACGCGACTCAGCTATGCTGTAACGCGAGGCGAGCAAAAGGAATACACTACTATGGACGACATAAAGACGGGGTCTATGATGGTGCAAGAAAAGATTGGCACATACAATGTGCGCACGAATGTAGTGAGCAATGTGAAGTATGACTTGCTGGGGAAAATAGGCTCTGCCGCAAAACTGACCCGTAAGACAGTGGCGACTATACTTACGAAAATTAAGCCCGAGAAGTTCGCCATGTATAAGCATAATCCCGAGGAGTTTATCCGTAAGGTGACGAGACTTATCATGGAGCAGAAAGCAACTATTATCGTGGAGCATATCAGTTACAATCAAGTGGAGGGTGAATTCGAGAGCGACATTTTTACGCAGGAGAAACATGTCGATATAGACCGAGCATATTCTGCAAAGAAGAACATCATGGACTATGTGTTCACCGACAGTAAGGGTGAGATGGAGTTCGTGGGTAACATCGACACGGCTAAGGAGGTAGCAGTGTATGCCAAACTGCCCAAGGGTTTCCACATACCGACACCCGTAGGCAACTACTCTCCAGACTGGGCTATCGCCTTCCAGGAAGGCACGGTGAAACACGTATATTTTGTGGCTGAGACCAAAGGATCTATGTCAAGTATGGACTTGCGTGAAATTGAGAAAAGTAAGATAGCCTGCGCAGAAAAACTCTTCGAGCAACTCTCCACCGCCAACGTAAAGTATGGCAAAGTGGATAGCTTCGATGCGCTGATGAATATTGTGAAATAACAATCCTCAGGCAATTAACAATTACCCAAAACCCCGCGCGGGGTAACGAAAACTGTGCACTGTGAACTGTGCACTGTGAACTGAAATGAAATGTTGTAAATTGTCAATTGTAACGTTATCTTTGCGTTTAGCACTTAACAAATGGTGCTAAGCCAAAGAACCAATATAAACCAAACATAATATCAAGACAATGACCGACATAGAGATTGCTGACGCAGCCGAGAAACTGCCTATCAAGCAAATCGCCGCCAAACTCGGCGTGAGCGAGGACGTCATTGAGCCCTACGGCCGCCTCAAGGCCAAGCTCCCCCTCAACCTCATCGACGACGCCAAGGTCGCCAAATCCAAGCTCGTCCTCGTGACGGCCATAACCCCGACTCCAGCGGGCGAGGGCAAGACCACAGTCTCCATCGGACTGGCCGACGGCCTCAGCCTCATCGGCAAGAAGACGTGCGTGGTCCTCCGCGAGCCCAGCCTCGGCCCTGTTTTCGGCGTCAAGGGCGGTGCTGCGGGTGGCGGCTATAGCCAAGTAGTCCCTATGGAGGATATCAATCTCAACTTCACGGGCGACTTCAACGCCATCGAGAAGGCGCATAACCTCCTCTCCGCAATGGTCGACAACGCCATCCATTTCGGTCCCAAGGCCGCTGTCCAGATCGACCCGCGCACGGTTACGTGGAAGCGCGTCATGGACATGAACGACCGCTCGCTCCGCCACATCGTTGTAGGTCTCGGCGGCAAGGCTCAGGGCGTTCCCCGCGAGGCTGGTTTCGACATCACCGCCGCCAGCGAGATCATGGCCATCCTCTGCCTCTCCAAGGACCTCCAGGACCTCCAGAAGCGACTCGGCGACATCTACGTCGGCCGCACCTTCTCAGGTGAGCCCGTCCACGCCCGCGACCTCAAGGCCGAAGGCGCCATGACGGCCCTCCTCCGCGAAGCCCTCATGCCTAACCTCGTGCAGACTCTCGCGCATACCCCGGCCCTCGTACACGGCGGCCCATTCGCCAATATCGCCCAGGGTACAAACACCATCGTGGCCACCAAGATGGGCCTCTCGCTGGCCGACTACGTGGTCACAGAGGCTGGCTTCGGCTCTGACCTCGGTGCCGAGAAGTTCCTCGACATCAAGTGCCAGGCTGGCGGTCTCCGTCCCTCGGCCATCGTCATCGTGGCCACCGTCCGCGCCCTCAAGATGCACGGCGGCGTCAAGAAGGACGAGCTCGGGGCCGAGAACGTCGAGGCAGTGCGCAAGGGTATCTTCAACCTCGAGCGTCACGTCAAGAATATGCTCTCCTACGGCGTCCGCGTCGTTGTGGCTATCAATAAGTTCGCTACGGATACCGATGCCGAGCACGCCGTAATCAGCGAGGCATGCGCTGCGCTGGGCGTCAAGGCCGTCGTCGCCAACGTCTGGGGCGAGGGTGGCAAGGGTGCCCAGGCTCTCGCCGAGGCCGTGGCTGCCGAGGCCGAGAGCGGCAAGAGCGACTACAAGCCCCTCTACGACTGGAGCGAGCCCATCGAGCAGAAGATCGAGAAGATCGCCAAGAATATCTATGGCGCCGAGGGTGTTGAGTTCGCTCCCCAGGCCCTCAAGGATATCGCCGTGGCCAAGGAGATCGGCCTTGCCGATGCCGCCGTATGCGTGGCCAAGACTCAGTACTCCTTCACGGACGATGCCAAGCAAGTCGGCCGCCCCGGCCCCTTCACCATCCACGTGCGCGGCGTTGAGCTCGCTGCCGGCGCGCGCTTCGTGATCCCCCTCACGGGCGAGATGATGCGCATGCCGGGTCTGCCGCTCCATCCGGCCGCCGAGGGCATGACCGTCGATGCCGATGGCAAGATTCATGGACTGTCTTAAGCAGTTAACAGTTAGCAGTTAACAGTTAACAGTTGGCGGTTTCGCGGTTCGCGGTTTTCTTTGGGGGCTTCGGTTGGTGTTTTGCCTTCTGATTTCTTTACCCACCTCTATCCCTCCTTCTGATTTGAATATTTATGGGACCTTGTGGCTCTTCTTGGGCTGCGAGGTCTCTTTTTTCTGTTCATAGTTCTCAGTTCACAGTTTGGTGCGTGCGCTAAGTTGTTTTTTATGTTTTGGCTGTCCCTGAGTTGATTGAAAAGCCGGACTTGAATGTGGTTGAACTGACCCTTAAGGTTGATAAGGTGTTTTTTAAGGGTGATACATCGTCCGATAAATCGTCCGATAACATCAAATCGTCCGATAAATTATCAGCAAAGCAGTTGGTTATTCTCAACTACATTAAAGAGCACCCGACGGCAACGCAGAAGGACTTGGCTGATAATATAGACGGTTTGTCGTTTGCAAGCGCCAAATACCAGATTAACTTACTGCGCAAAATGGGAGTGTTGAAACGGTTAGGTAGCAACAAGTCAGGGCAACTGATAGTCTGTATCTAAACAATGGACTATTGCCGTTTTACGCAATTATCAAATCACAAAAAAAATTGCCAACTGAGAAACTTCTCAGTCGGCAACGTAATGAGTGGGAAAGTTTGTCGGAACTGCTAACTGTGCAACTGCCATTTGCGCAGCAGGAAGCCGAGGAAGTAGGGGAACGTGTAGAAATGCCCATTGAAGCCGATGTTCCCGGCGCATAGCTTGATGCCGAACTTGATGTCTGTCTATTTTGCGCCTTAATAGGGTCATAACCAATTAGTTCTTTATCGCAAAAATAGCCCTATTTCACATTTTTCCGACTGTTTTACCCACCAATCCCCACATTTTTCCAAAAATCACCACACCGAACTGTGCGCTGTGAACTAAAAATTGCCAACTGAGGAACATCTCAATTGGCAACGTAATGGGTGGGAAAGAGCCAGTCGGCACCGAGCACTGAAAGAAGAACCAACAGCCAACTGAGAACTGTTAACTGTTAACTGTTAACTGTTAACTGATGAACGCTGTGAACTGATAGGTATTGCCAGTAGTTGTGCATGACACCCTCATACGTGCGGTCGCCCCACAGCCCGCCGAGGACTGCCGCGCCGCCGAAACCCATCTCGGCCACATAGGGAAGTGCTTCGGGCGTAACGCCGCCGAGGGCTATGACGTGGTTGTTGATGAGGCCCTCAGACCTCGCTGAGGCGATTTCGTCGGTCGAGAAGTTGGAATTATACCCCGCCTTGGAGATACTGTCGAAAATGGGGCTTAGAAACGCGTAATCGACGGTCTTGAGCGCATCCTTGAGTTCGCCGATGCTGTGGCACGACGTGCTGAGGCGGCCTTCCCAGTCGTCGGGCGCGGCGGGGCGGCCGGGGCTGACGTGGTATCCGCCGAGTTCGAGACGTGCGGCGAGGTCGGGCAGGTAGTGGAGGGTCAGGCGTTCGTGGAACTCGGGGCTGATGTGCATAATGAGCCGCTCCACTTCGGCTTCGGAGGCTCCGGGCTTGCGAAGGTGGAGTACAGGTAGTCCTTGCTCGAAGAGGGCGTTTATTATCCGCGCCTCGTCTTCGAAGAATTGGGGCCAACTGATGGCAATGAGTTTCATTTGCAGGGGGGAGGAGTTTTCTGAGTTCTCGTTTTTGTGAGGTTTTGTCTCGTCTTTGAGGGGGTAGTGTCGTTTGGGGCTATCTGCCCTGGCTTCAAGAGCAAATGTAGTTATTTAAGATTGATATAGCAAATTTTACACACGGTGTTTTATTTCGTTACGTGCTTTGCTTAAACGGCTTCCGCCCCGCGGAGCCGTCTGGCGAGGGCTCTGCGGGGCGGAGGTGCGTATGTTGCCGCGAGGTTTTTGGGGGATGGGAGTCCTTACCTCATGCGTTTGCGGTTCTTGACGGCGGGTTTGGCGACGGCTTTGCCGGTCTTCTTGGCTATCTCGGCGCGTGCGGCTGCGAGGTCGGCTTGGAAGTCTGCCGAGGCGTGCATGCGTGCCACGGCGGCTGCGCCAACTACTCGTCCTGCGTCGACATCGCTCTGCCAGTGGGCTCCGACTATTGTGCGGCTCTGTCCGTATTCATAGCCGAGGCTGAGGATGGTGTCTTGCGCCTCGGGGAAGAGCTCGGCGAGGACGAGGGCTACGCTCCATCCCATGGCGGTGTGTCCGGAGGGGTATGAGCCGTTGCGTGAGAGTCCTTCCTCATGGTCGGGGGTCATGGTTCCCTGGTGCATCACCATGAAGGGGCGGCGGCGCATGTAGTGGTTCTTGGCGTGCCAGGTGCAGTTGCCGCCGGTGCGTGCCACGCATGCCACGAGGTAGTATGTGTCGGGCATGGAGTCGGGGCTGATGGTGAGGCCTATGGCTTTGGAGTAGTAGGCGGCAATGTATTCGCTGCTGTATTCGGCGTCGGCCTGGGCTTGCGCTCCGCGCTCAGTTGGGCGGGTGTCGAGGCCGCGGGTGTAGACGAGCCAGTCGTTGAAGAAGCGGGCGTCGGAGGTGTCGGGTGGCGCGGGGAGGTAGTTGACGCTGTTTGGCATATTGTCGCGCGTCATGTAGGCGTGGGGCTCGCGCTGGGCCGTGGCCGTGGTTGCGACGAGCGCGAGGGCAGCGAGAAGAATGAGTCTCATTGTTATTTGCTTTATGTGTGTGTTGCTGTTTTTTATATGCTTCGCGAATATAACTCTTTTGGGGGTAATATGTGAAATTTTGGGGCGAGGGTGGGGTTAGTACAGCATTCCGAAGAGCCAGAGGGGCAGTGTGCCGCCGCCGCCCGTCTCGATGTCGTCTTTGACCACGTAGGCGTCCTCGATGCCCTCGATCTGCTTGCGCCCTTTTTTTCGTCCGCCGATCTCGAAAGTGTACCGCCCTATGCGGAAGTCGGATGCCGAGGAGGACGTGATTAGTCATTTTTCGCCCCAAATTGACTAATGATTGTGCAATTTCGGGCTGAAATTGACTATAAGTTATGCAATTCTGTTACGAAAATTTTCGTAACGAAGAATTTCGTAATTGGGTGGGGTGTTTTTACCGTGTTGAGCGATAGCCGCTTACGCATAGCCTATCGATTATAGTCGATGAAAATGGGCTTTTTTATCGATTATAGTCGATAAAGCAAATGGCTATTCTGACTATCTTTACGAAAATTTTCGTAACGAAAAATTTCGTAATCAATGGACAACCCTTTCAAATACGGCCTCGTGGTGGACAGCCCATATTTCACCGACAGGGTGAAGGAGCTGGAATACATATGCCAATTCCTCAACGGCGCAAACCATTTAATCCTCATCAGTCCGCGCCGCTACGGCAAGACGAGCCTCATCCACAAGGCTGTCGAGAAGTCGGGCCGCCCATACCTCTTCCTCTCGATGCAGCAGGTGACTTCTGTCGAGGATTTCGCGTCGATGGTAATCCGCGGCGTCTTCCGCCTTTTCCCGTTTGAGAAGATTAAGCACATATTGGCCAATTTCCGCATTGTGCCCACTATATCGACCTCGCCGATGGGCGACAGTGTCGAGATAAGTTTCAACGCCAAAATGGCAACGTCAGATGCCCTTATAGAGGACGCTTTGGGTTTGCTCCAGAAAGTGACGTCCGACGAGCGCAAGCTCATTGTGGTCCTCGACGAGTTTCAGGAGTTGCTGGAGGTGGAGGCGAAAATCGATAAGCGTTTGCGCGCCATAATGCAGGAGCAGACTTGCATCAACTATATCTTGCTCGGCAGCCAGGAGTCTATGATGACGGACATCTTTGAGCGCGTCAAGTCGCCTTTCTACCACTTTGGCAACATTATGCATCTCGGCAAGATCCCTCGCCCCGATTTCTATGCTTACGTGTGTGATAGGCTGAGCCCATTGGCGGGAGAGCGCAGTGGCGCCATGACCGACGAGATTCTCGACTTCTCGGGTTGCCACCCGTATTACACTCAGCAGCTCGCCGCCCGCGTGTGGGAGATTATCGCAATGGAGGGTATGGCGGACGACGTGGTGCGCAAGGCTATAGACGACCTCACGCATGCCCACGACCTCGACTTTGAGCGTCTGTGGTTGACGATGACGCGGGTGTCGCGCAAGATGATGAAGATTCTCGCTAGCGGGGCGAGCCTCAGCAGTGAGCGCAATTTGCCTCAGAGCACGTCTTACAGTGCCGTGGCTAAACTTGTCAAGCAGGGCTACGTTGTCCGTGCGGAGAAGAGTTATGAGATTGAGGACCCCTTCTTCTGCCGATGGATCTCTTCAATTGACAATTGACAAATAACAATTGACAATTACCGGGGCTCCCTCCCGCTGCGCATACTTTCTTGTACTTGTACAAATAAAAATCCCCGCCCGCCGAAGAAAACGGCAGGCGGGGACTTTTTAGTTAACAGTTAGCAGTTAACAGTTAGCAGTTAACAGTTAACAGTTAACAGTTAGCAGTTAACCAGGTACTTAGCCCTTAGAACTGTGAGCTGAACACCGTGAACTGTGAACTGTGCACCGTGAACTGTGCACTAGTTAAGCACTTCGTCCCAGTCCTTCCAGACGGGGATGCGTCCGGCGGCGCGGATGCCGGCGCAAACGTCGGCTGTCTTGCGGTCGTCGGAGATGTGGAACTGCTCGAGTGCCTGTGGGTAGCTGAAGTAGCCGCCCGGCTCGGTGGAGCTCTCGGCGCTCATGGTGGTCACGCCGAGGGCGCACATATGGTCGCGGATGTCGGCGGGCTCGCGGGTGGAGTAGCTGATGTCCACGTCGTGGTCGAAGATGCGGAAGGCGAAGGTGAGTTGCGCCAGCTCCTTGTCGTTCATGATGACGTTGGGCTGGAAGCCGCCGTTCTCGGCCACGCGCATGCGGGGGAAGTTGACGCTCAGCTTGGTCTTCCAGTAGTGCTGCTCGAGGTAGCGCACGTGGTAGGCCATCATTGTCATGTCGGTGCGCCACTCCTCGAGGCCTACGAGTACGCCCATGCCGATGGAGTGCATGCCGGCCATGCCCATGCGGTCGAAGCCGTTGACGCGCCACTCGAAGTTGCTCTTCATTCCGCGCGGGTGGTAGTCCTTGTACTTCTCGCGGTGGTAGGTCTCCTGGAAGCAGATGACGCCGTTGACGCCCTCGCCCTCGAGGTAGGTGTAGTCCTCGGTGGAGAGAGGCATGACCTCAATCTTGACGTTGGAGAAGTATTTGCGGGCTATGCGGACGGTCTCGGCTATGTAGTCTACGCCTGCCTTGGCGGGGTTCTCGCCCGTCACGAGGAGGATGTTCTCGAAGGGGCCGAGTTTCTTGATGGCCTTATACTCGTTCTCCACCTCCTCCATGGTCAGGATGGTGCGCTTCATGGGGTTGCCCACGTGGAAGCCGCAGTAGACGCATGAGTTGGTGCAGGAGTTGGTGGTGTAGAGCGGGATGAACATCTGGATGGTCTTGCCGAAGCGCTCGAGGGTGTATTTCTGGCTGAGTCGGGCCATGGTCTCGAGGTATGGCGCGGCGGCGGGCGAGATGAGGGCCATGAAGTCGTCTACGTTGCAACGCTTCTTGCCCAGCGCGCGGAGCACGTCGGCTTCGGTGGCGTTGTATATCTTATCCGTGGTCTCTTCCCACGATATTTTCAACAGTTCGTCTGAAAACATATCGATATGTCTTTGTAAGTCGTCTTCAATCTATTCTTCTTTAGCAGCCTTTGCCCATCTTGCGCATGTCGCGGCTGATGCGCATGGCGCAGAAGTTGGGGCCGCACATTGTGCAGTACTCGCCGTCCTGGTGGCCTCCGGCCTTGAAGTACTCGAGGGCCTTCTCGGGGTCGAGGCTCAGGTTGAACTGGTCTTTCCATCGGAACTCGAAGCGGGCCTTGCTGAGGGCGTCGTCGCGGAGGGCTGCGCCGGGGTGGCCTTTGGCGAGGTCGGCGGCGTGGGCGGCGATCTTGTAGGTCACGACGCCCGTGCGTACGTCGTCTTTGTTCGGGAGGCCGAGGTGCTCCTTGGGGGTGACGTAGCAGAGCATGGCGGTGCCGAGCCATCCGATGAGGCTGGCGCCTATGGCACTCGTGATGTGGTCATACGCCGGGGCGATGTCCGTGACGAGGGGGCCGAGGGTGTAGAAGGGGGCCGCGTGGCACTTCTCGATCTGGCGCTCCATGTTCTCGCGGATCTTGTGCATTGGCACGTGGCCGGGGCCCTCGATGAAGGCCTGGACGTCGCGTGCCCATGCGCGCTCTACGAGCTCGCCCATGGTGTCCAGCTCGGCGAACTGGGCGCGGTCGTTGGCATCGTGAGTGCAGCCGGGGCGGAGTCCGTCGCCGAGCGAGAGGGCTACGTCGTACTTGGCGCAGATGTCGCATATGTCGTCGAAGTGCTCGTAGAGGAAGCTCTCCTTCTGGTGGTAGCGGCACCAGGTGGAGATGATGGAGCCGCCGCGGGATACCATGCCTGTGAGGCGGTCGTCGGCCAGTCCGACGTTGTGGAGGCGGATGCCGCAGTGGATGGTGAAGTAGTCCACGCCCTGCTCACACTGCTCGATGAGGGTGTCGCGGAAGAGCTCCCAGGTGAGGTCCTCGGCCTTGCCGTTGACCTTCTCCATGGCCTGGTACATGGGCACTGTGCCTACGGGCACCGGGCAGTTGCGGACGATCCACTCGCGGGTCTCGTGGATGTTGTCGCCCGTCGAGAGGTCCATGAGGGTGTCGCCGCCCCATTTGCAGCTCCACACGGCTTTCTCAACCTCCTCGTCGATGCTGGAGGTGGTGGCAGAGTTGCCGATGTTGGTGTTGATCTTGACGAGGAACTTGCTGCCGATGATCATGGGCTCGGCCTCGGGATGGTTGATGTTGGCGGGGAGGGCGGCTCGTCCGGCTGCTATCTCGTCGCGGACGAACTCGGGCGTGATGTGCGTGTCTATGCCGAGCTCGGCGCAGTTCATGTTCTCGCGGATGGCCACGTACTCCATCTCGGGGGTCACGATGCCCTGCTTGGCGTACCACATCTGCGTGACGTGGGCGCCCTCCTTGGCTCGGAGGGGCATCTGGATGTGCTCGAAGCGGAGGTGGTCGAGGCTCTTGTCGGCGAGGCGCATGCGGCCATATTCGCTGGTGAGCTCCTTGAGCCTTTCGACGCCGCCGCGGCTGAGGATCCACTTCTCGCGGAGTCGCGGGAGGCCCTTCTTGAGGTCGATCTGCGCGTCCTTGTCGCCGTAGGGGCCGCTGGTGTCGTAGACGAGGACGGGGGCGTTCTCCGTGCGGTGCTCGGTGCCGTCGGCGTCGATGGTCACCGTCGGGGTGAGGTTGACGCGGCGCATGCCTACTCGGAGGTCGGGGTACTGGTGGCCTGGCAGGTAGACTTTCTCGCTGCCGGGGAAAGTTATCTTGATGTTATTGTTCATCCTTTTTGATTGGCAATTAACAATTAACAAATAACAATTAACAATTACAGGGGGGCTCCCCATAACTGTGTACTGCTAATTGTGAACTGTGCACTGTTGGGGACTAGTTAAGGAAAGATGTGAGTGGGCTGCTGGCCTCGACGGTGTCGGATACCGCGCCGAGACCGGCCTCGTATGCGCGGCGGCCTGCGACGACGGCCTCCTTGAAGGCTATGGCCATCTGCTCGGGGTCGTTGGCTACGGCGATGGCGGTGTTGACGAGTACTGCGTCGGCGCCCATCTCCATGGCGGCTGCGGCGTGGCTTGGAGCTCCGATGCCTGCGTCGACGACAACGGGCACGGTGCTCTGCTCGATGATCATCTGGAGGAAGTCCTCGGTGCGGAGGCCCTTGTTGGTGCCGATGGGGGCTGCGAGGGGCATTACGGTCGATGCGCCGGCCTCCTCGAGTCGCTTGCAGAGGATGGGGTCCGCCTGGCAGTAGGGGAGTACCTTGAAGCCGAGCTTAACGAGCTCCTCGGTGGCCTTGAGGGTCTCGATGGGGTCCGGGAGTAGGTTGCGGGGGTCGGGGTGGATCTCGAGCTTGAGCCACTCTGTGCCGAAGGCCTCGCGGCTGAGCTTGGCGGCGAAGATGGCCTCCTCGGCTGTGCGGACGCCGCTGGTGTTGGGCAGAAGTTGGATGCCTGGGGCTTTGATATGGGCGAGCATGTCGTCGGCCTGGCTGTTCTGGGTGTCGATGCGCTTCATGGCCACGGTGACCATCTCTGAGCCCGATGCGGCGATGGCTTTGCGCATGATATCGTTGCTACTGAATTTTCCTGTTCCGAGGAAGAGGCGCGAGCCGAACTCACGGCCTGCGATGATAAGTTTCTCTGACATAAGAGCTTTTTTAAAATTGACAATTGACAATTTACAATTGACAATTGCGTGGGTTCTTGGGGGAAATATAAAAAATTGGGTGGGGGAGGGAAAACAGTAACTGAGTACGGAACACTGCAAGGAACTGCGC
>CAVILU010000056.1:0-12343 GCA_963643535.1 bacterium
AGGAATTGGCGGATTTTATTAGTTATGGCTAATAAAAGCAGCTTATCAAGCCATTTTATTAGCTATGATTAATAAAACAGCTATGACATATCACTCATTATAGTTCTCGCTATCGACCTCAACAGCCTCATTGTTTTCGACAGGGATAAGCAGAGGGCGGATTTCGGGCATCGAAAGAGTGTCGGAATTGACGGTTACGATGACATTATAACCCATATCACGGAGGGGTGCGGCGATAAGTTCAAGGCCATCGGCTGCGCTCGCTGCGGCATTTTGGAGGAGACCGGAGTTGATGGCCACAGTCTGCATACTATCCTGATGGGCAGAGCAAAAGGCTTGGAAATCGGCAATCTTGATGCTGGAGAAGAGGCCGTTACTCTGGTTGATAATCTTGATACTGGAGGGGTCTACACTGTGGGAAAGGACTTTCGGGGCAGGGAGAGTAAGGATGACCGTAGTGTCCTTAACGTTGATTTTGGCATCGTGGAGGTCGACGCCTGCTTTAATAACTCCGCTGTAGCGCAAGAGGATTGTACTTGTAGTTCCGGGAATACTGTAGCCCCAAATCTTCTCGGTCTTCTTGTGGCGGGCTATGTCGGTGTACTCATAGCTTACAGTAGCGAGTTCACTAATCTTAGCCAAGCGTTGCTGGAGGACCGTGACATCGAGGGTCTGCAGAGTCTTCTCTACAGTTTGCTCTTCGGATGCGCTGTTGCTCATCTCGCGGCCCAGATTAAAAGCTAAGCAAATGATGATTATCACTGCCAGCCAAACGGGGATGGACTTAATTTTTGAGGTTGTTTGCTTGTTAGACATAAGTTATCTTTTAGAAGTTCTCAACATTAACAAAAAATATAGAAGAGCACGACAATCTATCACAAGTGCTACATACTTCGACTACGCACATTCAGTCATCAAGCCTCTTAAGATTGTCCATAATCTTTTTGTCATAGGCCTGACCTCTCTGAACTAAATATTGGAAACAGACGCTACCATCAACAATTTCAAATTCAAGAGTAAAAAGAGCACGATAATCACCAATCCTAATACAATAAACAGAACGAAAGCCTACTAGTTTTTTTACAGTCAGTAATATCATTCAAAGAAACTGCGTTCTTCACTTCGACAATTGCGTTCTTGAGAGATTGCAAATTTTCCCCTGATAACTTCCGAGCCGCCTTAATAAAACTACTTGAATAATTTACATTCATACACCAAGCCAGCTCTCAAAATCCTTTTTCTCCTTCTCCCCGACAGGACTCAATCCCTCAGGATCCTCCTCTCTCAATTTTGCATAGATCTTGGCATCTTCGTAATCTTCAGCAATAGAATTCAACGTACTCTCGATAAATCTCTTCAGATTAACACCTTTTGTATCGCCATGATTGACAATACTTTGAATGTCTCTTCATTCAAATCAATTATCTTCCTTTTATAAATTGCTGTCGTTTTGCCCATAATCTTGAACATTTAACTTTGTAAGCAAAGATAATGATATATGCAAGATATACAACACGCACAACCTCCATAAGAATAAAAAATTCGCCCCGCAGACTCCAAAGAGAATCTGCGGGGCGAAATATTCATCAGTTCTAGTCCGAGAGAAATCTCGGGCAAAGAAACAGTCGGTAGGACTAGCCGCCGAAGTTGTCGTACATGATGCTGCTCTCCTCGACGCCGAGGTCGGTAAGCATAGCTACGACGCTCTTGCTCATCGGGCCAGGACCACACATGTAGTACTCGATATCCTCGGGAGCGTCATGATCCTTGAGGTAGGTCTCATACATAACCTTGTGTACGAAGCCCGCGGTGTACTTGACGCCTGCTGCGTCGGCAGCGGGATCGGGACGGTCGAGAGCGAGGTGGAAGTGGAAGTTGGGGTACTCCTTCTCGAGACCAAGGAAATCCTGGAGGTAGAAGACCTCGTTGAGCGCACGCGCGCCATAGAAGTAATGGAGCTCGCGGTCGGTGGTGTGGAGAGTCTTGGTCATGTGCATGATCTGCGCACGGAGAGGAGCCATACCGGCGCCGCCACCTACCCAAATCATTTCCTTCTTGGAATCGAAGTGAGGATGGAAATCACCGTAAGGACCACTCATGATAACCTTGTCGCCAGGCTTGAGCGAGAAGATGTAAGAGGATGCGATACCAGGGTTAACCTCCATGAAGCCGGAGCGATCGGGCTTGAAAGGCGGGGTCGCGATACGGACGGTAAGCATGAAGACGTTGCCCTCGGCAGGGTAGTTGGCCATAGAGTAAGCTCGGATGGTGTCCTCGGGGTTTTTGCAGACGAGGTCGAACATCTTGAACTTCTCCCAAGAGGGGAGATACTCATCGCCAATGAGGCTCTTGTCGAAGTCGGCGTAGCGGATAGCGTCGAACTTGGGGATACGAATCTGAGAGTAGGAACCCGGGAGGAAGTCCATATGGGCACCCTCGGGGAGCTGTACCTTGAACTCCTTGATGAAGGTAGCGACGTTGGAGTTGGAGATGACGGTGCACTCGTACTCCTTGACGCCAAGGACAGACTCGGGAACCTTGATCTTGAGGTCGCCCTTGACCTTGGTCTGGCAACCGAGGCGCCAGTGGTCAAGCTGCTGCTTGCGGGTGAAGTGGCCCTTCTCGGAAGGGAGGATCTCACCGCCGCCCTCGACAACCTGGCATTTGCACTGGCCGCAAGAGCCCTTGCCGCCACAGGCTGAGGGGAGGAAAACACCATTGGAGGTGAGGGTGGTCAGAAGTGAGCCGCCGCTCTCAACCTCGATGTTGGTCTTGTCATTGATGTTGATGTTGACGTTGCCAGACGAAGTGAGGAAACGCTTAGCCACCAGCAGTATGACAACGAGCAGCATGATGATCACGAGGAAGACCGCGATGCTCGCCAATATAAGAGAAGTATTCATACTGTTTTATCTGTTAATACCGTGGATTAGATTTCGAGGCCAGAGAAGCACATGAAAGACATTGCCATGAGGCCGACGGTGATAAACGCGATGCCGAGACCCTTGAGGGCAGCGGGAACGTTGCTATAAGCCATCTTCTCGCGGATAGCGGCGAAGGAGACGATAGCGACGAGCCAGCCGAGACCCGAACCGAGAGCGTAGACTACTGCAGAACCGATGCTGTAGATAGCCTTGGGATCGGAGGGTGCGAGGCCGATGCGCTGCTGCATAAAGAGCGAGCCACCCATGATGGCGCAGTTAACGGCAATAAGGGGAAGGAAGATACCCAACTGGTTGTAGAGCGAAGGGCTATACTTCTCAATCACCATCTCGACGAGCTGAGTGATACCAGCAATGACCGCGATGAAGAGGATGAAGCTCAAGAAAGTGAGGTCGACACCCTCAATAAGAGCGTCAGGACCCAAAATCTTGGTCTGGAGGAGGTAGTTGATAGGCAGGGTTACGGTAAGCACGAATGTGACAGCCACACCGAGACCGAGAGCCGTCTTTACGTCCTTAGACACGGCGAGGTAGGAACACATGCCGAGGAAGGTCGCAAAGATCATGTTGTCCACAAATATAGAGCGGACGAACAAGCTTATAAGACTATTATCCATTATTTACGTTTTGTAGGTCCAGGAAGGAGAAGCCGACTGAGACTTGCCCCATCTGAGCGGACCGGTAAAAAGGAGACTATTTTTCCTGGAGATCCTTGTTATGAGCCCTCTCCCACCAGATGATGCATGCGATGACGATGAGCGCCATAGCGGGCATGATCATCATACCATTGTTGACGTAGCCCAGGTTGGTGAGCCACTCATGGTTGAGGATGTTGAAGCCGAAGAGCGTACCGGAGCCGAGGAGCTCGCGAAAGAACGCCACGATAACGAGAATCTTGGCATAGCCGAGGCCGTTGCCGAGACCGTCGAGGAACGAAGGCCAAGGCTTGTTGGTCATGGCGAAAGCCTCGAGGCGACCCATGAGGATACAGTTCGTAATGATGAGGCCGACGTAGACCGAGAGCGCCTTAGATACATCGTAGGCGAAAGCCTGGAGAATCATGTTGACGATGGTAACGAGAGCCGCAACGACAACGAGCTGTACGATGATGCGGATTCGCATCGGGATGGTGTTGCGGATGAGCGAGATGATGACGTTTGCGAACGCCACGATGACGGTAACCGCAAGACCCATGACGATAGCCGGCTTGAGCTGCGAAGTGACAGCGAGAGCCGAGCAGATACCGAGGACCTGGACGGTGACGGGGTTATTGATAGCTAACGGATGAACGAAAGCCTCTTTATCTTGCTTTTTCATTTTGTATATCCTCCTTGCTTATTTAAGGTAGTTGGAATACTTCTTGAGAGCCTCCTTGAGCATAGCGTCGACACCATTTGAGGTGAGGGTTGCGCCAGTGACTGCGTCAACCTGCTCCTGGTTCTGAGCCGTGTTACCCTTCTTAAGGACGGCAACAGAGACAACCTCGCCGGCAGCGTTCTTGATATGCTTGCCCTTGAAAGGCTCACGGAAGTAGTCGGCCGTAATCTCGGCACCGAGGCCTGGGGTCTCACCCTCGTGAGCGAAGAAGATGCCATCGATGGTGTTCTTATCACTCTTGAGGCCGATGTAGCCAGAGATGCCACCCCAAAGGCCCTTGCCACTCATGGGGATGATGTACTTGGTCTCGCCGTCAGCCTCGCAGATGTAGACGGGGAGCTGGTCGTCCTTGGACTGGTTGTTGAAGTCGACGTCGAAACCGCCGTTCTCCTTTACAACCTCACCGTTGGCGTTGATGAGGGCATCGCTCTTGACATACTTGGCGAAAGCCTCCTCGACGTTGGCGTCGGTGACGTTGATAGCGGCGAGGATCTGAGATTTCTTATCGACCTGCTGGTTAGCCACCTTCTTGTCGTTGAGGACAGAGGAGACGAACGAGAGGAGGAAAGCGACGATGATGACGAGTACCGCCGCATAGATCAGCGTGTAGGCGTTGCTATTGGTAGACAAGCCTTTCTTTTGTTCGTTTGCCATTTTCGTCGATTATTATTTAGAAAGAGTTGCACGTTTCTTACGGCTGCTGATGTTGCGCTCGACGATGATGTAGTCGATGAGCGGAGCCATAGTGTTCATAAGCAGGATGGCGAGCATCATACCCTCGGGGTAACCCGGGTTGAGGACACGGATAACGATAGCCATGAAGCCGATGAGGAGGCCGTAGATATATTTGCCACACTCGGTACGGGTGGAGGTTACAGGGTCGGTAGCCATGAAGACTGCGCCGAAGCAGAAACCGCCGTATACGAGATGGTCATACCAAGGGAGCTGAGCGATGCCAGTCTCGGGACCGAACTGATTGAAGAGGAAAGCGGTAACACCGCCGCCAACGAAGACGGAGAGCATTGTCTTCCAGCTTGCAACGCCGGTAAGGAGAAGGAATACGCCACCGATAAGGATGCAGAGGGCAGAGGTCTCACCGATAGAGCCGGGGATAGTGCCAATGAAAGCATCCATGAAGTTGGTGACATCGCCAGAAGCTGCCTTTGAGAGAGCGGTTGCACCAGTCTGACCATCAAGGCCATCACCATAGTACCATACGCTGTCGCCAGACATCTTTGAAGGATAAGCGAAGAAGAGGAACGCGCGGGCTACGAGAGCGGGGTTCCAAATGTTCATACCCGTGCCGCCGAAGACCTCCTTAGCGAAGATTACGGAGAAGGCAGTGGCAATAGCTACCATCCAGAGGGGCACGCCTGCGGGGAGGACGAGGGGGATGAGGAGGCCAGTGGCGAGGAAACCCTCGTTGACCTGCTCGCCGCGGATCTGCGCAGTGGCGAACTCAATACCGAGACCAACGACATAGGAGACGATGACCATCGGGAGGAAAATGTAGAGGCCATGGAGGAAGCAATCGAGAGTAGTAGCCTCCTGACCAATGATGTTGAAATACTGGTATCCCGAGTTCCAGATGCCGAAGATCGTAGCTGGGATAAGCGCGAGGATGACCATAGAGATGACCCTCTTAAGGTCTACGCCGTCGCGCACGTGAACGCCGCCCTGGTTGGTGGTGGCAGGAGCAAACAGGAAGCTCTCGAAAGCCTCGAAGGTCGAGTGGAACTTCTCGTATTTGCCGCCCTTCTCGAAGTTGGGCTTCACGTTATCTAAGTAATTACGTAACGCTTTCAAAATACAGATGAGTTAAATGGCGGGATCGAGTCCGCGCCTGAAATAAACTGTTTTAAGCTTAACGAGAGGTATCGTTAACCGACCTCCTCCATCATGAGCGCGAGGCCATTGCGGAGGATCTTCTGGACGGGGAGCTTGGAGGTGGAGACGAACTCGCAGAGAGCCATATCCTCCTCGACAACCTCATAGATACCGAGGTTGATCATCTTGTCGATATCCTTTGCGAGGATAGCCTTGATGAGGTGCTCGGGGTAGATGTCCATAGGGAGCACGGACTCCATCTCACCACTGACGACGATGGCACGGGGCTCGCCGTGAGTATTGGTGTCGAGGGTGTACTCCTTGCTCGGGGTGAGCCAAGAGAAGAGGGTACGGCTGGCCGAGAACTTGTTGAAGCTGGGGGTGATCCAGCCGAAGAACTCGGGCTTGTTGCCCTCGGGGATTACGGTAACCTGGCTGTCGTAGTAGCCGAGGAAGCCGTCCTTCTCAACCTGGGTGCCAGTGAGGACGTTGCCCGAGATGATGCGGGTGTTCTCCTCATTGATATTGCCAGAGAGAATGTTGGAGAGCTGTGCGCCGAGAGTGGTGCGGAAGTAAGCGGGCTTCTTGACCTCGGAGCCATCGAGGACGATGACGCGGGAGAAGTCGAGCTTGCCCTCAGCGAAAATCTTGCCGATGGCGACAACCTCCTGAGGCTGGATGGTGAGGACAGTCTCGCCAGCATTGATGGGGCTGACGTGGTTGATCTGCACGCCTACGCAGCCAGCGGGATGCTTGCCAGCGAAAGAGGTGACGGTAGCATTCTTGACGCCAGAGAAAGCCTTGGAGGCAGCCTTAGCGTTGACGCCTACGAAAACGGGAGCGATCTTTGCGAGGACGTTGACGCCGTCCTGGAAAGCCTGCTCATTGCCACAGATGATGTGGTCGTAGTCGGGAGCGAGGGGCGCAGTGTCGAAGGTCGAGATGAAGACCGCCTTGTGGTTGGCCTCGGGGTTAGCCACGACATTGTAGGGACGCTGACGGAAATAGGTCCAAGCGCCAGTAGCGAGGAGTTTCTCGATAACCTGCTCACGGGAAGCGGAAGCCACATCGAGCTTGCCGACCTCGACGGGAGCGGGTGCAGCGGAAGCCTTGACGACGACGGCCTGGATGGCACGCCTAGCGCCACGAACGACAGCTGAGAGCTCACCGGAGACGGGCGAGACGAATTTGATTTCGGGACGCTGCTTATCGAAGAAAAGCACATCCCCGGCCTGGACCTTGTCGCCCTCCTTGACCGCCATCTTGGGCTTGAGGCCCCAGAAGTCGGTAGGCTTGATGGCGTAAAGCTCGGGCTCTGACGCCTGTCCATACACCGTTTCGGCTTTACCCTTAAGGCGTATGTCGAGGCCGTTCCTCAGTTTAATTACGTCAGACATTTTAAAGAGATGAATGTTTGTTTTTACGGTTACAAAAATCGGCGTGAGCCGCACCCAAGGCGACCAAAGGTCACGCGTGGGTACGGCTCACGATATGTGGCTACTGCGAAGTGAGTGCGCTGGCAAACGCAGCGAACGGCATGGGACGGGTGTTGCATCCTATCCACATAGTTCTTACATTTGTGACGCGCATCGCAATTGGTTTCATAAGTAAACGGCGGGCGCATTGGTTCAGATACGCCTACCTTAGGGTTCTGTTTACCTTGCAAAGAAAACGATTATTGCGATGAAAAACGAATATTTAAAGAAAAATTTCTTTAATTGCGCATTGTCTGCATTCATTATAAATATAGCCTCGCTGACGTGCGCCGCGCAAGGCGCAAGCGGTGTCCCATACCGAGCCTCGGGCGTGCAGACAGTGGAGTTCCGCCACGAGAACGCGCAAGACCGAACACAGACCACAGTGCCAGGCTGCGTGGTATGCCACCTCAGTCAACCCGAGACGCTCAAGCTCTCTTTCGATGTCGTGGACGGCAACACGGAGAGCCTGTATTACAGCCTTATACATTGCAACGCGGACTGGCAGCCAAGCGACCTTATGGAGATGGAATATGTAGACGGGTTCAACCGTACTCACCCTCCTTCAACACCACCACGGCCTTCGTTCACTACGAGCTGACAATCGAGACGAGCCGCATCCTCGCCTCCGGCAATTATATGCTTGAGGTTCGCCAGACATCAGATGACGCCATACTGGTCCGCGAGCCCCTGTGGATGACTGAGGACGCTTGCGGAATAGCCACCCGAGTGGATAAGGGCGAGAGTTCGCAAAACGTAGAGCTGGCCGTCCGTTGGCCAAACCACGGGATATCATCTCCCGAAAGCCAGCTAAAGATATTTGTTTGGCAGAATAAACGCATCGACGACATGCGCCAAGTCGAGAATCCAACGTTCGTACGCCCCGACGAGATTGTGTATGAGCACCAGGAAGTCCTGCATTTCTGCGGCGGTCGCGAATGGCGGTGGCTGGACACGCGCAGCATAAGGCTAATTGGCATATCAGACAGCCGAGTGGAGTACGTCACCAACATGTACCACTATACAATGGCACCCGACCAGACGGCACGAGCATATTCCTACCGCGAGGACTTCAACGGCGGCAGCTGGATTGAGACCCGCGACAGACGTGACGGCGATGCCGAAGAGGTATCAGATTACGCCATTGCGCACTACACATTCATTGCCGAAGACCCCACCCTACTCGACCAATCGGAAGTCTACATCCTCGGCGACGCCACAGGCTGGATGCCGACCTCGGCCAACAGGCTCACCCCCGACGCCTCCACTATGACTTTCCACGGTCAGCACATAGTAAAGCAAGGAATTCATAACTACCTATACGTCAGTCGTCCCAAGGGCAGCGACGAGGCTCCGCAAATGACATACGCAGAGGGGTGCTACGGCGAGACTGAAAACGACTATTACATTGCGGTATACACCCGACTGCCGGGCGAAACCTACGACCATCTCGTGGCAGTTAAACGGCACAACACACTCAAGACCCGCAATGAGTTCCTGATGTAATCGTGGATACCGAGAACAAGGAAGTATTGCTTTGAGCCCACAAAAATAGGCTCTCGACAGCCAAAACAATCCAACCGCGGGCCGTGTCAACAATGCCCCCAAAAGAAACAAAAGATAGTAGCAACTGCTAACTGCTAACTGCTAACTGTTAACTGTTAATTGTATTCGACTTTCCCAATCTTGCGCATCAAGGACATGATTTTCGCCTGACGACCAAGGATATAAGAAGAAGGAGCGTCAATTCTAAATTTCACAGGATTGGGCATCACCGAAGCCATAAGGGCGGCCTCGGGGGCAGAGATTTTCTTTGCCGAGTGACGGAAGAAGTGTTGGGCGGCCGCCTCGGCACCATATATTCCGGGGCCGTACTCAACCACATTGAGGTAGACTTCCATTATGCGCTCTTTACCCCACACAGCTTCAATCATCACTGTGACAACCACTTCGAGACCTTTGCGGGCCCATGAGCGGCCATTCCAAAGGAATACGTTTTTGGCAGTCTGCTGGCTGATTGTGCTGGCTCCGTGGATTTTCTTGCCTTTCTTGTTGTTCTCGTATGCCTTCTTTATGGCGGACCAGCAGAAACCATTGTGCTTGGTGAAGAGATTATCTTCCGACGAGACTACAGCGAGCTGCATTTTGGGGGAGATTTGCTCCAATGGCACCCAAACTTGAGTCACCTCGGCATTGTTCTTCTTGGCCAAGTCGCGCATAAAAGGCGTATTGGTCACAGGCACAAACTTGTATATCACGACGAGGAGGAACGTACCGAGGAACGGCATCGCAATAAGAAGCCCCAATAACTGGAGCGCGACCTTCATCCTGCGGCGGAAGGGGGTCTCTTTTTTCTGTTTCTCTGTGGAGGTCTGCGTATCTTGCGCCATATAAGATTGTTTTTTTAGTTTACTAGCGGATGGGGTTTACGATGTCTACTATTAGAACGTTTCAGAAGAATTCTACAAAGCGGACTTCACAGTAGACAGATTCAGTCAAAGAGCTAACTATTCAGAAACGTCCTCATCAGAAGCATCCGACTCATCCTCTGCGCCCTCGCCTTCAGACTCAGCATCTTGAGGCGTCTCATGAGGAATTTCGGCATAGGAGAAAGTCTCGTATTTCTCGAACTTGCCCCATTGGATATCCTTCTTGAAGTTGGCGAGTTGGTCAGTATCCACGTGGACTGTCACTTGCTTATAATGCTCAGGATCATTTATAGCCTTAAGGCCGAGACGGGGAACGCCAGCGTAGAGAATCACAAGATTCTGCAGTTTGTAGCAATCATTGAAAAGGCCATAGGGCAACTCCTTGATTTGGTCGCCAAGAGTTGCGGATGTAAGGCTATGGCAATTTTGGAAGACCGTCATACCAATCTTTTTTAGACCTACGGGCAGTTCGGCCGTCAAGAGTGATTTGCAGCCCTCGAAGCAACTCATACCAATGGAGTCCAGCGAGGGATTGAACGTCACAGTAGCAAGGGACGTACAGTTGGCGAACGAGCTGCCAGCAACCCAATCAAGTTCGTCTGGGAAAACAAGGCTCTCGATACTCGAGCATCCATCGAAAGCATGGGAGCCGACGCTCTTGAGCAGGGCGGGGAGCTCGACATTCTTGAGGTTGGGGCACTTATAGAAAGCGTATGGGGCAATGGACGAGAGCGAGTCCGGGAAAGAGACAGACTTGAGGGCTGTGCACTCGGAGAAAGCACCACGCCCGACAGTATCGACAAGCGCAGGGATCTCAACGGACTTGAGATTGACGCAACGATGGAAAGCACCAGTTGCAATAGTGCGGAGAGTCTTGGGCAACTTTATGGACACGAGATTCTTATTGCCAGCGAACGCCTTGGGGCCAATTGTCGTAACGCCCTCTGGGACAACGAACTTCGTATCCTTTTTATTGGCGGGATAGGCAAGGATTGTCTTGCGGTCTATCGAGAGTCGCGCTCCATCTTGCAGGGCATATGCCTCGCCTGTGGAAGTGATGTGAATCTCTGAGATGTTTGGGCAATTGGCGAAGACTCTGACGCCGAACTTCTCAAAAGGCTCATAGATAGTCAATTTGTTCAGCGACTCGCAATTGGTAAAAGCACCATTGCCGATGCTGTCAAGGCCTTCGGGAAAGGTCACCTCACGAAGGTTCTTTGCGGAGAAGAATGCACCTTGCGCAATTTGCCGCGTACCTTCCTTAATCTCGTAAGTCTCACCTTCGAGGAGCGAGGGATAGAGCATCAGCATGACACCATCCTTTGTATAGAGCACACCATCGACGGTCTCATAATCCTCATTTCCAGAGGCGATATCAATGGACTCAAGTGATTGGCAATCAGAAAGGGCGGAGCGGGAGATGAAACTGGTGCCGGCGGGAATGGTAATTGAGCGCAAAGATGAGCAACCGGCAAATGCCAAGTCGTTGATAGAGGTAATGCCACTTGGGAGGTCGGCTTCCGTTATGCCTGCGCAGCCTTGGTAACAAGCGATGCCGATCTTGTGGATCTTTGGCGAGATTGGCAACTCTGTAAACATTCGGCAACGAAAAAAAGCGTAGTCTCCAATTCGGTCCACGAACTTAGACACGTAGACCTGCTGGAGGTTGATGCAATTGGAGAAAGCGCGCTTGCCAATACGATTCACATAGCGCGGAATGGTAATAGACTGCAAGTTAACCATCTGCGCAAAAGCATAGGAGCCGATGCTGGTGACGCTGTCGGTAAGATTAACCTGTGTAATAGAAGATGCAAAATGAGAATATGGAGCTTCGGCTGCCGAGCCATAGTTGTCCATTGGGCCGAAACCGCGGATTGTCAGCACACCATTCTCGTATTTCCAAAAGAGGTGGCGACCGCACGAACCGAAATCGAGGATATTATTATAGACAGTTCCACGTCGCCTGCGCGCCACAGCCTCGGTAGGGAGGATGGCGGACAAAACGAATATCGCAGTGAGAATTAGCGATATGCGGTGGAGGAATGAATAGTTTGTCGTATGCATAGCAGTGTAAAAATAACAAAAAATTATCAAGATAGCAAAAAGAACGAGAAAGGCGCCCCGTCGTCCTTGGAAGGGAAGACGAAACGCCAATATATAAAAGTCCTATTTAATGCTTAGGGATTGTTACTCTGCCGCAACCGCATTGGAAGTAGAGGTCGCGGGATTAGCCTCTTTAACCTCATCTTCCCCATTCTCATCAGCAGACCCCGCAGGCTTCATACGATTGATA
>CAVILU010000057.1:0-9557 GCA_963643535.1 bacterium
GTGGGTTACAGTCTTGACGATTTGCTTTTTCTTCTCGCCCTCGACTTTGACCTTCTCCTCGGTCTCGACATCGAAGCCTTGCTCGTCGGCATCCACGAGGACGCCGCGGACCCATGCGCCGTTGGGCATAGTGACCTCGACCTTGTTGCCGATATTCTTGCGGAACTGGCCGTAGACCTTGAGTTCGCAGCCGATGCCGGCGGACGAGACCTCAAGGGAGTAGTCCTCCACCTCGCGATCGAGTTTTGTCTCGACAAGAGCATCGAGCTCCTCGCAATAAGAGATGGGGATGCCGTTGTCGCCATCGACCACAATGCGGATCTCGTTTGACGGGCCAACAGAGACCTCGACGATGAAATTGCCGTCGTCCTCAATCTTTTGGGCCACGATGGCCAGCACGTCTTCCTTGGTTATCATAATGAGTTTTGGGTAGTTTATAACAACAAAATAGGGGACACTGGGTCCCCTATCCACGTTGCAAACGCCTATATGAACGACGCAAAGTTAAGAACAAATATCAGAAAATCAAAATTATTTGTATTTCACGCTGTTATAAGCGCCTAATTGCACACGAATGGGCAAATCACGCAAACCTGCTCAGCAGCAATCATTCTGATATATTCTTATTACGTAGCAAATTTTCCTATAATCAACCAAAATTTAGAAAATTCGCCTTCTTTGCGACTTATTCAACCGTAGCATCTTCCGCATTTGCTTCAGAAGTGCCGGCATTTGCTTTGTCAATGTTATCACAGTAATCGGAGAAGAGGGCCGAAACCTCATCAATGGAGATGCCGAGCATACGCATATTGCGGAAAATGTCGGGCAGGACACGCCTGATGAAGTCGGCTTTGCGCTCGGCATGAATTTTGTCTTTTGCCCCAGGACTAACGAAATAGCCCATGCCGCGCTTATTGAAGATAACCTCTTGGCGGGCGAGATGCTCAAACGTCTTGAAAGCCGTATTGGTATTAACCTCCAAGGCCACGGCATAGTCTCGCACACTCGGGATACGCTCGCCCTCGGCATAGGTGCCAATGAGGATGTCGTCGCACAGGCGATCCGCCATTTGGAGATATATCGCTCGGTCTGAATTAAAACCCATACGCAGAAAATTTAGATAGCGAGGAAGGAACCGCGCACAGCCTGAGAACGCTCGAAAAGCTTATAGGAGCCCCAAAAGAGCACGGCCGAGAGCACGAAGAAGATAATGTTGAGCCACAGCACAATCATACCGCTGCGAAGTTCATATTGCATAAAATCTATACTTTTACATGCCATGTAAATGATGCGGGCAAACATTATCCAGCACAAAACTTGCACAAAGAAAGCAATAATCCACTTGAATCGCGAAAAGAGCAAACCGCAAAAAACAAACGTCGCCATAGACGAAACGAAAACAAGGAATGCCAAAGATTGAACGCCGAAGGCAAGCAGAGGCGACCCTTCCAAATCCATAGAGCGGGAACTAACCTTAAGCATATTTTCACTAAGGACTGCGCCAAAAGTGGACGGGTTAGTTATCAGCTCAGCGGCATAGAAGCCAATAAATGCGCAAATCACGGGCAGGAACACGCGCATAATGACCGCTGCGACGAACTTCTCTAGGCTCGATGCCGGAAGAGCGAGAAACTGCGAATGCGCGTCGCCGACATGGCCAGTGGAGGACATCATCTTGACGCAGTTGTAAGACGTGAAGCCGACCATTATAGAGAAGAACATCGGCACTACAGCCACAGCCATTTTATCAGCTTCGGACTCGCTGCCGAAGAAGATGAAATATTTGCAGCTCAAAATGATAGCCCCCGTTATGATGAGCGGGATAAGGATGAGGTTTGCATATGTGCGCCACTTGACGAAACCGAGGTAGCGGAGGACATTGGCGAAACGCTTATATTGGAAATTCTTCATAATGGATTGTTGCTATAAGAAAAATAGAAGATACTTGAGAGATGGATTACCGCCGCCGCACTTACCGACGACACAGAGTCCCACGATATTGACATCAGAAGCCCCGGAAGTGCTTTGGGAGAAAGTCTCGCAATTGCCTGAGAATTTGACATTCGCCGCCCCACTGAGGTCGCAATCGACTTTGCCACAGTCTACGAGATTGAGGCACACGTCGCCCGCTCCACTCATATCGACGTCGATGGACTCGGCATTCCTTACTTTGCCATTAAACTCAGCCGCGCCACTCGTACCGACCTCCAGACTCTTCGTTTCGAGACAGCCGAATTCAACTTCACCAGCACCGCTAATCCCGAAGTCGGCCTCATTAGCCACAACAGCGGAATCGAGATGCAACTTGCTGGCACCCGACATAGCGGCAGAGAATTTATCGGTAGAATAGAATCCGTTGATATATAACGAATTCGCGCCACTCAGCCAGATCTTTTGGAGAGAAGAAGAAGAGACGTAGACGTTCACATCAATATCGTCAGCATGCGAAAAGAGCGAAAACAAGCCACCGCCGTCGCCATTCTTCTGCGAAAGACAAAGGATGCCCTCGTTCTGCCTGACGACGACTCTCTCGACACACGAAGCGCCTCCCTCGATGACGATGCTGTCGGAAGGGGTTGGGCTCTGCGTGTAATGGACCACAATAGCACCCGACGCACGTAATTCTGAAAAATCATTTATGGGCAAAGACTTACGGACGAATGTCGTATCGACTGCGCCATCAGCCGTCTGACGCTTCTCGAGAATGCAGGAAGAGGTGAGGGAGGAAATGGCAAGAGAAGCCAGGGCCACTAAAAATATGCCGCTTTTCATTGGATTGACTTTTGGGAATATTATTTGAGGTTACCCTTGACCGCCGCGTTGAAGAGGAGCTCGAGATTGACTTGCGTTTCGGCATCCTCGGGATGTTTGAGGCGGATGATGGCCATACCCGCGGGAGTCGTCTCGGAATAAAGAGTGTCGGCGGGGACGTCGGTTTTGGGGACGTAGTCGAAAGTGTACTTGTCTGAGATTTCGCCTACCGAATTATTGAGGAGGACACGGGTGTTGTCCATTATGACAATCTGATCGAGGATTTGCTCAACATCGTGGACCTGGTGTGTGGAGATAACCAAGAGACGATTGTCTGACATAGCCTTGGCGATAATCTTGCGGAAGAGGCTCTTGCTGGGGATGTCGAGGCCATTGGTTGGCTCGTCCATAAGAACTATGTCTGTGCCGGAGGCAACTGCGAAGGAGAGCATAACCTTCTTGCGCTGACCGAGGGAGAGCTGGTCGAGACGCTTCACCTTGCCTTGCATATCGAAAGTCGCGAGGCAGTCATCGAGCAACTCCTTGTTGAAGTTGGGATAGAAAGGAGCGTTGACCTTCACGTAGTTTTCGAGACTGATAGAGGGGAGGGCGAACTCGTCGGGCACGTAATAAATCTTCGCGAGTGTATCGGCATTGCGGAGGGAAACCTCGTCACTGTCTATCGAGACGCTTCCGCTCGTTGGGCGAAGGATGCCGCACATCAGTCCGAGTAGGGTTGTCTTGCCAACGCCATTTTCGCCGAGGAGACCACAGATGCGCCCGGGCAGAAGCTCAAGGTCGAGGGACTCGATCACATTGTGTTTTGCGGACGGGTAGTGATATGATAGGTTTGCAATGTTTATCATGGTTGTCTTGTTGTTGTATTTCGTTTTAGTGTTATACTTTATTAGAACACCGCAAAGTTAAAGGAAAAGATTTGAAGTGCAAATGAGAATGGCAAGAAATGTAGAATATCGGAGGGTTATTTTGCCAAAATCAGCTAAACACGGACAGACACACGGAAAAGACACGCAATAGAAAAACCCGCAGAAACGACCATGCGCATCTACGGGTAATGTATTGGAAACGAGGTGTAAAAGAAGACATCAGCCTCGTCTAAAGAACTTCACAATAATAAGCGCGAGAGCCAGAATAGCAGTAATGATGGCCCCCGAAGGGAGGTCGAAAAGGAAACTCAAGACGAGACCGACAAAAGCCCCGACAAAAGCAATGACACCCGACAGAACCATAATACGCGGCAAAGTATGGGCAAAAGACATTGCTATGGCCTGAGGAATGGAGAAAACAGAGAGGACAAGAATAATGCCCACAGCCTTGATAGAAAGCGAAATAGCCAAAGCCACAAAGACAGAGGCGAGTGCCGACACAAGCGACGGACGCCACCCGGACAGGCGAGCATAGACGGGGTCGAAAGAGGAGTAGAGGAGCGGCCTATAGAAAACCACGGCGCAGATCACGCACAACAGAGCCATGACGGCATTGGCAACAACATCCGCACCACTGACGGCAAGCAAATCGCCAAACATAAAGCCCATAAGATTTGGCGCATAGCCGGGCGAAAGGCTGAGAAAGATTACGCCAATGGCCATGCCGAGACTCCAAAGCATAGCGATGGCACTATCATGGCGCACGCCACCGTGTTCACTAACCCAATTGACACACAAGGCAGTGGCCACAGCAAAGGCGAGCGCACCGACAGTGGGATTGAGGCCGAGGTAGAAAGCGAGGCCGATGCCGCCAAAACTGGCATGAGTGATGCCCCCCGCGGCAAAGACCATACGGCGCGACACGATATATGAACCCACGACGCCGCTTATCACAGCCAGTAAGAAAACACTGGCGACGGCGTAGCGCACAAAAGCGAAATCGAAGAAAGAGGAAAGTTCCATCCGTGCGCCGTATTATAAATTGGGTTTGACTATGCCGAAAGCATTGGAAGGGCGGAAAGGCTCTCCAGCGGGCTCGGCAGGCTCGACAGCTCGGAAATTGACGGACTGAGTCGCTAGGGAGAGCGAAACCTCATGGTCGTGCGTCACGAGGACGACACCCATCTTCCCGCGGAGGTCACCAATAAGGGAGTAGAGACCAGTCTCCGCCTCATGGTCGAGATATGTCACGGGTTCATCGAGAACAAGGATATCAGGGGAGCTCATCAGAGCACGGCAGAGGAGGGCGCGTTGTCTTTGGCCACCCGAGATAGACTTTATGGGGTTATTTGCCACGGCATCGAGGCCTGCAAAAGAGACCAGTTCACGAGCACGAGCGCGGTCCGCCTTACTGGGGAAGAGGCGCAAGGGTTTTGCCGCCCCCATAAGGATTACATCGTAGACCGTTATTGGGAAATCGAGATCGGCTGTAGGGACTTGCGGAAGGTAGCCGACGGAGAGACCGGGGCGACGGATGACGTGACCATGAAGAGGAGCGAGGAGGCCAAGCAGGACCTTCACGATGGTAGTCTTGCCACTTCCATTGGGGCCTTCGAGGGTCAGGATGGAGTTGCGGTCCACCTCGAAAGAGACGTGGGAGACCACGACGCGATCATCGTAGCCTGCCGAGACATCGTGGAAAGTGACTAACGCATCCTTATTCATTGGCGAGGGCGGAGGTTATCGTAGCCATAGTTTGCACCCAATCTGCGGACTCGGGTTGGAAACGCACAATGCGGGTGTTCATCTCCTCGGCGGAGGACTCTACCCTATCGGGAGCGAAACCCTCTTGGAGGAAAAAGATGCGAGCACCTGCACGGCGCGCGCTGTCGGCCAACATTGCGAAGCGGCGCGGCTTGGGGGCTACGCCATCGTTGCCGATGCAAAGTTGATTGAAACCATAGTCGCGGGCCACGTAGGCCAGGGCGGGATGGTATATTACGAATGTCTCACCTTTGTGGGACGCGGCAACTTGCGTAAGGGCGGAGTCGGCGGCTGAGATATCCGCGAAGAGGGATGCTGATGCGGAATCTATTCGGGATGCAGACTCGGGGATGAGTTGCTTGAGAGTATTAGCCACGTTGCGGGACAAGATGGCCGCTTGTCGCGGGGATAGCCAATAGTGAGGGTCGTAGGACTCGGAGGCATGGGTATGATCCTCTGACTCTTCCGCTACTTCGGATTCAGACGTCTCAGAATGGTGGTGATGGGAATGGGCGGAGGCAATGAGGTCAATGTCTTGCGACATCTCGCACCACGTCATATTTGGGGCGGCAGAGAGCATACGCTCTTTCCATGTCAGTTCAAAATCGAGCGGTCCGAAGGCAATGTATGCCATTGAGTTTGCGAGAGCCGCCATTTGGCTGGGCTTGGGGGTGTAGGAATCGTGGTCCGCGCCTTGAGGAATCATGACGTTAACCCGGACATCCGCAGGGGCGAGGCGGGAGACAAAGTATGCCATTGCCGGGTTGGATACTGTAAGGCAACGCTCGTTGGGCTCACCCTTGCGAGAGCACGACAAGAGTGAGAGTGCGGAGACGAGGAGAAATAAAAGTGTGGAAATACGAGCTATGCGCATCGGCGGGCTACTTGCGGACTACTTATTTGTCGAA
Source organism: bacterium (assembly GCA_963643535.1). Taxonomy (GTDB): domain Bacteria; phylum Bacteroidota; class Bacteroidia; order Bacteroidales; family Marinilabiliaceae; genus W3P20-009. The sequence goes on from CAVILU010000057.1 coordinate 6,311, forward strand.
GAGATCGAAAACGTCTTGCGAATAGTTGCGGGAGACGGGGATTTCGATTGGGGTGGAGGTGTCGAGTCGGACTACGAAGCCGTCTCGGGCCTTCTCAAAAACACGGACATGGAGGCGGTTGACCATATAGGAACGGTGGCAACGGACAATGCCCTTTTGCCTCATATCGTCCTCGATGTTCTTGAAAGAGCCGCGGATGAGGGATGAGCCGATTTTGTTGCCGTCCATATAATGGATTGAGAGGTAGTTGTCAGCCCCTTTGATGTAGAGCAAATCTTTTATTGCCACTACATACTTAATGTCACCCTTCTGATCGTAGAAATTGACCATGGTGGGTTCGCGCAATTCACCGTTAAGAGGTTGGTGACCTGCGCGGTAATCGTTTATGGCCTGGAGGCGATGATCCTTGTCGCGCCACGAGAAGAAGAGCCACGTGACGGCATAAGGCAAAAGGAGGATGCAGGCCGTGTTGGCAAAAGACTTTCGGAGGAGTAGACCCATAGGGCGAGGGTCATTAAACATAAATATCTCGAGGATTGCGAAGCAGAAAGCAATGCAGACAATCTCGACACCGATCCAGAAGAGATACGCCCAAAGCTGAATAGGGCGACGGAGCGACACGCAATGATGGTAGAGCAGCAAACGACTGATAGTCACCACGAGCATGCCGATAAGGACGAGCAGCGAAGACAACATAAAATACCGCTCCTCACTTATTCCGCCGTTCAACCAGTCGCGAGAGCCATAGGGCTCGAACATGTTGATGAAGAAAAGTGAGAAAAGCGCCGTGAAAAGAACCTGCTTGATGAGATTGCCCTTTTCGACGAGGTATTTTGGTATGTTCTTACTGAAGTCCATTTTCGCTATGCGAAGATAGCAAAATAATCAGAATATCGGCACACATATTAAACAGCTAGGCTGCTATGTTCAGTCAACGTCCGCCGCTGCTCTACAGATAGCGTTTTAGCAATCGCGAAATAAGCAAAACGGAGGCGAGACCAAGGCCGGCAACGAAACCAAGCCAGACGCCGACGGGGCCGAGACCAACAACGAAAGCGAGCACCGCACCCACGGGTATGCACGTGGCGGCATAAGAGATTGTGGCCACCTTGGCAGGATAATTGAGATCGCCGAAACCGCGGAGGGCGGCAATGGCGGTGGCTTGGAGTCCGTCGAAAATCTGGAACACCGCGCCCACGAGCATAAGTTGCGCACCAATGGCCAAAGCATCGGCACTATCAATGACAAGGCCGGGGAGTATATTGCGCGTGAGAGCGAAGGTAATGGCAGTGCACGTCATGAAAGCTGCAGCTATGAGCAAACCCGTCACGGCATAGCGGCGAGCGGAAATCACATTGCCAGAGCCACAATCTATGGAGACGCGGATTGTCACAGCCGTGCCGACACCCGTAGCCATAAGGAAAGTCATACTCGTAAAGAGATTGACAACCTGATGAGCGGCAATGGCAGCCGTGCCAATCCAACCCATCATGATGCCGCCACAAGTGAAGCCAATGCACTCAATGACGGACTGCAGACCGACGGGCAGACCCACGAAGAACATGCGCTTGGTAAGATGTCGCTCGGCAACACTTGTAGGCTGAATCTCAAGATCGTTAAGCTTAGAGCGGAGCACGGCATCCATACAGAGCCACATAAGAGTGCGGGCTATGAGAGTACTTATTGCCGCGCCATAAGCACCGAAGCCTCCGAAATCGCCAACACCAAATATCAGGATGTAGTTGAGAACGATATTAAGGAGATTGGAGATGAGTCCAATAACCATTGGCGACGACGTGTCTTGCAGCCCCTCGATGATTGTGCGAGAGCAGACAAACATCTGCTGACCGATAAGGGATACTGCCAAAATAGGCAAATACCAGCGCGCGATAGCCACTACCTCGTCGGGTTGACCCATAAATGGCATCAAGGCTGTGAGGAGGGCAAGGATAGCCACTTGGAGCGCAACAATACGCCAATGGAGCGAACGAGCGTGAGCCACGACATGACCAATGGCATCGAGTTCGCCACGACCGAAACGACGGCCCACAAGGGGAGTGACGGCCGCACCCATACCGATGCCGAAGAACATAAAGGGTATGGAGAGATTGCTGGCGAAAGAGACGGCGGCAAGCTCAACCTCGCCCACGCGACCGACCATGAAAGTGTCGGCCATATTGACAAGGAGGGCACTTGCTTGCGACGCCACCACGGGAGCCGCGAGGCGCAGCAAGGGCATAACGCACTTACTCAGACCAGAATATTGGTTAGTCTCGAAATTCGTTGACATTAAATCGATGGAAGTGTGTGAAAAATCCGTTGGGGTTGCACATCGAAACTTCAGAGGGCGGAGGACTCCATTTCAGACTTGCAGCCTTTATTTATCTCATCCGGCAAAGACTGCAAGAGACAATAGTTGGTATATAATCTCTCTCAAAAACAACTGATTATATTGCACGGACGACACCAATGACCTTTGAGAGGCTGCGAACTTCGGATTTGGCGACAGAGAACTCGGGGACATCAGGATTGTCGCTGCGACAAAGAAGGGCATCGGGGTTGCTGGGGTCCACGAATATGCGCTTAATCATAACGCCTTGCGCACCATCGATGACGTATGCCTCGCCATAGTCAATCCATGCGTTAGGCTCGAGTTTGCGGCAAGCCACGAGGTCGCCACTGACAAAAGTCGGAGTCATAGAGACACCCTGAATGCGGATAAGGAAATCGGCACCCGACTGAGCAAACTCGGGGACGAGATAGTGGGTGCACTCGTCGAGACTTACGCCGGGCTCATCAATTCCATTAAAGCCTGCGAGCGCGGTAATGGGAATTAACGGGAGAGCACCTGCCACGCGGGGATTGGCCTCCTTGGCTGGTTGCGCAGAGCGGGAAGAGGGAGAATCTCCTTTTTTCATCATAGAGCCCACACCGAGGAGCAGCCAATCGGCCGAAACGCCATAGGCACTTGAGAGGAGAGCCACATTGTCGGTAGAGGCGTTTGCACGTCCGCCCAAGATGAGCGACAGACGACCGAGATAGAGGCCAAGGCGTGCCATAATCTCGTTCTTGTTCCTTGCCAAATTTTTCTCGATGAGATAATTGACAGCCTCGCAGAAGCGATGGTTAATGTCCTCGCGAAGTGTGGAGATGTTTTGCTCTTCGTTCATCTTGTTTTGTTTTTGCGAAATTCAGTCACAAATTTAAAAATAAAATTTGCAAATAAAAAACGGAGGCTTGGGCTTGC
>CAVILU010000057.1:9567-12328 GCA_963643535.1 bacterium
GGATAGAGTATCTTCCCGCAGGTCTTACTGATAGTCAATGTGCCTTTGATTTGAGTTGCTCGCTAGCTTGGCTTTTGATTTCGCAACACTTAAAGGTGGGTTTGCACAGGAATGGGATTACAGGGCTTCTGCTATATTCTTAAAATTTGGAGTAGTATTTGTGGAAAGATAAAAGACAAAAAAGCGTCCCCTCCATATATGGAAGGGACGCGATATAAAAGGGATGCCTTATAAACTTTAGCCGTTGAGAGCCGACGCACCGCTGACGATCTCGATGAGCTCGTTGGTGATGGCGGTCTGACGTGCCTTGTTGTATTGCAATTGGAGTTCGCCGAGGAGCTCACCCGCATTGTCGGTAGCCTTGTGCATCGAAGTCATACGCGCACCGTGCTCGGAGGCGAGAGACTCTTTGATGATGGCAAGGAAACGGGTGCGGATAGCCTGTGGGATAAGGTCTTCGAGGACCTCTTCCTTGCTGGGCTCCACGATGAAGTCGCGCATAGCACTGTTCTCGTTCTCGTCGCCGGTAGTGATTACGAGCGGGAGGAGTTGAGCCGTGCGGACGTTCTGCACCGCGGCATTGACGAACTCGTTGTAAATGAGGACAACCTTGCTGTACTCCTTGGCCTCGAAGCGACGGGTGACATCGTCAGCAACGCCATAAACTGTGGCGAGGCTGAAGTTGTCGAAGAAACCCTCCGCGTCGCGAGCGGGAGCAGCGACCTTACGGGACTTGACGCCCTTGGCCGCCTGCTTGCCGATGGTGAGTATCTCGACCTTGCCGGCTGCAGCCTCTTTGGCATACTCGCCGTTGATAAGGGTCTCGACCTCCTTTACGACATTTGCGTTGAACGCACCAGCCAGGCCCTTGTCGGAAGCTATAGCTACGAGGAGAATCTTACCGTCCTTGGTCTGGGTGCGGAACGCCGGGTAGTTGAGCTCGACATTGGGCACGGAAGAGCCGAGGAAAGCGATAATCTGCGCAAGTTTAGCTTCGAAAGGCCTAACCTTGGCCACCTCATTCTGCGCCTTCTTGAGTTTAGCGGCCGAGACCATTTTCATGGCACTCGTGACCTGCATTGTCGAGGAGACGGAATGTATACGGTTGCGAATATCCTTAAGATTTGCCATCAGCCTATCCTCCGTACATTAAGCGAAACGCTTGCTGACCTCGGCGGCGGTAGCGCGGATGACAGCGGTAGCGTTGTCATCGATCTTGCCGGAAGCGAGGAGATCAAGCACATCCTTGTGATTGATTTGCATCTCGTCGAGGAACTCGCTCTCGAATTCCTTAACCTTATCCTGAGGAACGTCGCGGAGGAGACCGTTGGTACCGCAGTAGATAATGGCGATCTGCTTATCGACGGTGTAAGGCGTGTGGAGAGGCTGCTTAAGGATCTCGACGTTCTTGCGACCCTTGTCGAGGACGGCCATAGTAGCCGGGTCGAGGTCGGAACCGAACTTGGAGAACGCCTCGAGCTCGCGGAACTGAGCCTGGTCGAGCTTGAGGGTACCAGCGACCTTCTTCATACTCTTGATCTGTGCGGAACCACCGACACGGGAGACGGAGATACCGACATTGATAGCCGGACGGACGCCAGCGTTGAAGAGGTTGCTCTCGAGATAGATCTGACCGTCGGTGATGGAGATCACGTTGGTCGGGATATAAGCGGCGACGTCGCCAGCCTGGGTCTCGATGATAGGCAGCGCGGTAAGCGAGCCACCACCCTTGACGATAGGCTTAATGTCCTCAGGAAGGTCGTTCATCTTGGCAGCGAGCTCATCGTTCTCGACGATTTTAGCTGCGCGCTCCAAGAGACGCGAGTGGAGGTAGAAGACATCACCAGGGTATGCCTCGCGTCCGGGTGGACGGCGGAGGAGAAGGCTCACCTCACGGTAGGAGACGGCCTGCTTGGAGAGGTCATCGTATACGATAAGGGCGTGGCGGCCCGAATCTCGGAAATACTCGCCGATAGCTGCGCCTGCGAGGGGCGAGAAGTACTGCATGGCAGGGGTGTCGGCCGCAGTAGCGGATACGACAATGGTGTATGCCATAGCACCGTGCTTCTCGAGCGTCGAAACGATCTGCGCTACGGTAGAGGCCTTCTGGCCAGTAGCGACGTAGATACAGTAGACGGGCTCGCCAGCTTCGTAGAAACTCTTCTGGTTGAGGATGGTATCGATGGCGATAGAGGTCTTACCAGTCTGGCGGTCGCCGATGATAAGCTCACGCTGTCCACGTCCGATAGGGATCATGGAGTCGATAGCCTTGATACCGGTCTGGAGGGGTCGCTTGACAGGCTGTCGGAAGAGCACCTGCGGGGCCTTACGCTCGATAGGCATCTCATAGAGTTTGCCGCCGATGGGGCCCTTGCCGTCGATAGGCTCTCCGAGGGTGTTGACCACGCGGCCGACCATCTCGTCGCCCACGCGGATAGAAGCGATACGCCCAGTGCGCTTAACAGTGTCGCCCTCCTTGACCTCGTCGGCGTTGCTCATGAGCACGATGCCGACGCTGTCCTGGTCGAGGTTAAGGACGACGCCCGTAGCCTTGCCTACCTCGACGAGCTCGTTGCTCTCGACGTTGGCGAGGCCGAAAGCCGTGGCGATACCATCGCCGACGGTAAGGACGGTGCCCACCTCTTCCAGCTTAGAGGAAGCGTCGAACTTTTCAAGCTGCTGCTTGAGGAGACTCGACACCTCCGAGGCTTTTATTTTTTCCATGCGCTGTAGTCGATAGAATAAAAAGAACTTATGCCGT
>CAVILU010000058.1:0-12275 GCA_963643535.1 bacterium
GCGCAGGGATAATTTCCTTATTCCTTAAATCTCGAGGTTTTGTGGGGACTGTATGGTAATTGCGTTCGACTGGGGTGTGGCAATTCTGCGCACGGCCGTATGTCGGGGGATTACTCCTTGTTGCGTGCTGCGGCGAGTTCCTCTTCCGTGGCGGGGCGGCGGGAGATTTCGCGCTCGGCGGGCAACTCCTCCTCATGCTTCTCCATGTAAGGGAAGAAGTCGAGGATGTTGCTCTCGTTGACCGCCTTGACTTGGAAGTCGGCGGAGTCGTTGAGGGCCTCGTTTGTGCGGTCGATGGCGTCGCGGATATCCTCGGCGAGGGTCAGAACGGTCTGACTTACGCGCTTCTCCTTTCCCGAATTCTCGTCGATGAGGAGGAAGGACACTTTGACTTTGAACCAGTAGCCACCCACCTCGTTGGGGATGACCTCGGCGTAGTGAGCCTTGCGGATGCCCGTCACCATGAAGTCGCCCGAGATGATCTCTGGCATCTTCTCGTAGGCGCGCTTCTCGGCCTCGGTGTATGTGAGGGCGTCGAAGAGGTACACCTCGTTTACTCGTTTTTGCTTGTCTGTGCCCTCTATCGTCTTGCTGTAGCGCACAGTGCACTCGAACATCGTCTGCATGGCTAAATATCTTATTTTGACGCGAAAGTAACAAAAAGAGTGATATTCTGATTTTTCCGCAACCGCATTTATGTCATATTTCACATAAAAGGGCGACATCCCATCCCTTGCGTCGGGTGGGGTGTCGCCACATTTTTATACCTTTTCCCTGTCCGGAGGGCTATTTCTCCTTGGGGCTATATACGTTATATGCAAGGCCTGCGAGGGCTGCACCCACCATCGGGGCTACGATGAAGAGCCACAAGTCGCCCCAAGCGCACCAACCTTCAGCATTGGCAAAAAGGCACTGGCTGAAAGAACGTGCGGGGTTTACGCTCGTGTTCGTCAGAGGAATGGAGACGAGGTGGATGAGCGTGAGGCACAAGCCGATAGCGAGTCCGGCAAACTTGTTGTTGGCACGGCTGTCCGTGGCACCAAGGATGACGAGCAGGAAGACGAAGGTCAATACAGCCTCGACCGCGAAAGCTCCGGCCACGCCAATGCTCTGATACTCACCTCCGGCAACAGTGGCGAAGTCAGCGCCATAGCCATTGGCCGCGAACACGCCAGGCGTCCACCCCTCAATAGAGTTGCCAATGCAGAAGAGCACCGCGCCGGCAAGAGCAGCTCCGACAAACTGGGCAGCCCAGTAAGCCACCATCTCGCGAGCCGTCATGCGTCCGTTGACGAATACGCCGAGCGATACGGCGGGGTTGAGATGCGCTCCCGATACGTGACCAATGGCGTAGGCCATAGTGACGACGGTAAGTCCAAAAGCGATGGCTACGCCAAGGTAACCCACATGGCCGAACAAGGCGGTGCCGCAGCCTGCGAACACGAGCCAAAATGTGCCGATCATCTCGGCAATCATCTTATTCGAAAGTCTCATTGATTATTTAGTGTTTTTTTGTTGCTGTCTTTTTCGGTGGTCTTGTACGGTGGGTATGTTCTTTTGGTTACCAAAAACAGGAGTAATGCGAAACGGGCGGCTCCGTGTTTCGAGGTTTGTGATGCGCATAGGGGTATAAAAAGCACTCCCCGGTTGCCAAATAAAATGACAACCGGGGAGGCGTATAGGGGGCCGCACCTAATTGGATGTTTAAACTCCTATAAAATAGGATTTGGGTGCCACGCTACTCTGTAATCTTCCTGTCGCACGAAGCGATCCACCTTGCGGTGGCGAAGCCCGCCATTATAACGATAAAAGCTTGCCCGTTTAAGTTTTAATGTTGAGTTTAACGATCAAAAATCCGATGCGGCTTTTTTTCTGAAGCCTTAAGATATTTGCCTGTCGAGGATGGTCTCTTCGTCTCTTAGTCTTGGGAGGCGTTTCCCTCATCCTGACAATGCAAATATAGGCAAATATTCCGTATCGCACGTATGGCTGCTGCCTTTTTAACTCTTGCGGGGTGCCACCTATCGCGCTCCCCAACGTAAGAGAGCCACCCCTACGAGATTTTGTCTCAATCTCATACGGGTGGCTCTTTTTTCTATGTCTAAATTCCGCATTGCGGGGCTTGGGTCTCGCTCTGCGGTGGCCGTTAGTTGATAAGGCTGTTTGAGTTTATCATCGGACGATCCTTATAACCCTTGGAGCCGAAGACGAAGTTGAGACCTACGGACACCTCGAGGTTCGAGATGTTGTGGGGCACGGGGATGTCGTCGCCGTCTTGAGTCTTGTAGATGTTATACTTGGCAGGTGCGTAGCCAGCCATTGCGTAGAACTGGAGTACTGCGAAGCGGAGCGAGAAACCCGCCATTGCCGAGCTGTTGCCGTGGATGTCGATGTTGTATCCGCCGACGAGCGAGCCCGGGAACTTGTAGGGGTTGAAGGTGGCCGACACGCTGAAAATCTGGTCTACGCGGTGCGTGGGCAGGAAGCGCGTGTGGCTAAGGAAGCCGACATTGAGGAAGTAGGTGGGCGTGTAGACCGCGCCGATGTAGACCGACGGGTAGAGTACCGTGTTGAAGCGGCCGTTCTCGAGGGTGACGTTGCAACGCGTCAGGAGCGAGTCTACGGTGTCGTCGATGGCGTTCTCGAAGTCGTCCTTGTGGTTCTTGTTGTCGAGCTCATACTCGATACCGTCGAAGTCAAATTCGCCCTTGGTCTTGAAGTGGTTGACGTCGCGTCCCCAGCTAATCATGCCGAGGTCGGTCACCGAGGCCGAGATGCTGAAGTTGCTGTTCAGTCGGTAGTTGATGCCGAGGTCAATGCCAAAACCAGGGTTTTCGAGGCGGGGCATGAAGTACTTTATGAGGTCTTTATCCTCATCGAAGTCGCGCACGTCGATGGAGTCGAAGTCCACGGTGCCATCCTCCTTGATGCAGTTGTCTGTCTCGAGGGGTGCGGAGGCCATCACCTCATAGTCGGTGCGTACGTGCCACTTCTCGCTGCTGGTCTGGATCTCGAAGGTCTTGCTCTTGGTGCGTATGGCGGCCGAGCCGGCGAGGAACTTGATACGGAAGCCGTAGTCCCAGTTCTCGTTGACCTTGCGCGAGTAGCCTACGCCAAGTTCGGTATAGGCCATCGAATTGACGCCGAGTTCCTTGAGGTTGAGCAATGTGCCGTTGGCCAGGCCCTTGTCGCCAATCTTGAGGAGGTCGGACGGGAGGGCGATGTCGGCGGCAATGCGCTCGGTGAGTGAGAACGTCCAGTAGTTGTCGTTCTTGTTGCGCCAGCCGAAACTGATGAGGTTGATGTTGAGGTCGGCGTCTACTGCCATCCTGTCGCCGTAGGCATCGTAGAGTTTGTTGTAGTCGAAGCCGTTGTTGAGGGGCGTGAGCCACTTCGAGCCATCTTTCTGGAAGAAGTCGAGGGGGCTGAGGTTGGTGCTCATCCCGAAGTGGACGTTAGTGCCCGGCACGGCAATAAAGAGGTGTGCGCGAGGCTGATGGGCCGGATTTAGGATGTTGGTCTGTGGTACGCTCTCCATATAATAGAGTGCGTGGGATATCTGGCCGCTTGCGAAGCTGCATGAGAGCGCAGCGAATATCGAAGCTAAGATTTTTTTCATAGTTATTTATCCTTTGCGCTGCTAACAATTTCTACTGAGATTTTGAACTCCAGGTTGTAGTCTTTGTAGAACTTGACGTACTTTTCGCCATAGTCATCCGTGGTGGTGATGACGCTCTCGAAGTATAGTTTGTTCACTCCGGCCTCGTAATAGAGCTTGGCCTGGTCGTGGGTGAGTGTAGCGACGGTGACCTTTGTCGAGGGGGCCTTGACCTTGTCGTTGGAGTCGAGCTCGGGGGCTACGCAGAGCACCTGCGCCTCGGGGAAGAGGGGGGCTACTCTCGTCTTGCCCTTGGTGAAGTATGCTTGCGCCGAAGCCTTGAGGGGCAGGCCGTTGACGGACTTCATGATAATCTTGATGGTGTCGACGTAGTCGATGTTGTCGTCGCCGAAGATGTCGTCGAAGTCAAATTTCATATGGTCCTCGCGTTCCATGTTGTCGACCTTCATCCAAAGAGGTATGGTTGTCGTCATCTCAGAGAGGAACTTGGAGTCTTCGGTCACGAAGTTCGTTTCGCCCTCAACCTCGCCATTGGGGTTGGCTATTACGTGGACGCCGTATGCGTAGTGCGTGGGGTGGATGTTGACCACGTCCTGGATGTTGGAGTTCTCCTCGTTGATGTTGATCTCCTTGGTCTGGGGCGTGAGGATCTTATTTTCGACGTAGTCCGCATAGCTCTGCTGGGGGAAGATGTTGGAGCCGAAGTCGTAGTCGAGGGCGAGGTCCTTGCTGTTCTTGTCTGTGAACGTAATGGTGCCCATTCTCCATTCGAGGGGCACGCCGATGGTGCTCGATATGGCAAAGTCGTTGTGCACGCCCTTGAAATACACCTCGTCGGGGAAGTTGCTGCGGTCGAAAGCCGCAATGCTGGTCGTGGTGTTGTCGTTCAATACCACTATGTTGCCGAAATATCCGCGCGCCTCGCCAATGGTGACGTTGGACGACGTGTAGCTGAACTCCAAGGTGGCTCCATCGGCATTCGAGAGGTTCGTGATGGTCACGAGGGTCTTGACGACCCAGTTGCCGTCCTGCTCGATGGGAGTGATTATGAAGTTATCGAACTTTACGGCTTGCGAGGTGCCCTGGTTGAGCTCCCACGATGCCGAGAAGTCCTGCCCATTGACGTCCTTGACCACGCCGTTCTTGTCCATGAGGCTGAGCACCGCGTGTCCGCTGGCGGTCGAGGCCGGAGCATTGAGGTTGAGATAGCCTTCCTTGATTCGGATGTAGTCGAATCGCTGGTTTGGCTCGCTGTTCAGCGGTTCGGAGATGAAGATCTGGGACTGGGTGGTGCCAAGAGCCGAGGTCAGCGGGCTTTGGGCGCCACACTTGATGTCGTTGAGTCTGAGCACGTCGGAGGCACACACGCTGTCCGCCGAGGTGTATGTGGTGTAGAGGACTCCCTCCTCGTCGGCATACCATTGGGTGCCGGAGAGCCACTCCTCAACGAGGGCCTTGGCTGTGCTCTCGCTCTTGAGGATTGGGGCCGCCGCGTTGATTGGGCGGTCGAAATTGTCGTCCACTATTATCTCGTCCTCTTTGCAGCCCGTAGCGAGGGCTGCCGCGAGGCCGATAGCTGCTATATATTTGTAGTTAAGCATCTTTAGTAGTCTTGTTGTTGTACACTTCTTAGTCGAGCACCTTAACCTCGACACGGCGGTTCTTCTCACGGCCGGCCTTAGTCTTGTTGCTCTCGACGGGCTGCTCCATGCCGTAGCCCTCGTAGTCGATGCGGTCGGCTGCTACGCCCTGCTTGATGAGGTAGTCGCGTACACTCTTGGCGCGTGCCTTGGAGAGCTTCTTGTTGGATGCCGCGCTGCCTACGTTGTCGGTGTGGCCTGATACCTCAATGCGTACCTCGGGGTTCTTCTTGAGGAGGTCGGCGAACTTGTCGAGGGGCTCATAGGAGCTCTTCTTGAGCTTGGATGAGCCGGTCTGGAAGAGGATGTTCTCGAGGGTTATCTTGACGCCCGCCTTCATCTTCTTGAGGGTGTAGTTGCGCTGCGCGAAGCGTGTGCCGCCGAAGTTGAGCGCGTCGTTGGCGAAGAAGTAACCCTTGGCCTCGATGTCGATCCAGTACGGGCCGCTGGTGAGGAGGTTGGCGGTGTACTTGCCTGTGATGCTGTCCACCTCTACCACTGTCTCGGCGCTCTTCTTGCCTGTTGGGGTTATGCGCAGAGTGGCGGCAACGGGTGTCTGGGTGCCCTCCTCAAAGACGGTGCCCATGAGGACGAAGGTGATTTTGCTCTCGGCCATTTGGATATCCTGGCGGATGTTCTCGTCCTTGGTCTGAGTGGCGAGGACTGTGGCCTGAGCGTCTACGTAGTCCACTGCGCGGGCCTCTACTACGAGGTCAACCTTGTCGGGGAAGTCGAATGAGTATTTACCCGAGATTGAGCTGGAGGCTGTAGAGCCGAGGAGCGCGCCCTTGGTGTCGCGGAACTCTATGTTGGCGGCTACTGCGCGGCCGGTCTTCTTGTTCGTCACGACACCTGAGAGGTTGAACGGATGGGCGAGCTTCTCGAGTTCGAGGGTGCGCTCCACGCGTGCGTTCTTCTCTGCCGGGCACTCGATGGTGTCGGTGTATGTGTGGTAGCCTTCGGCGGTGTAGCCAATGGTGTAGAACCCATGATCCTCGAAGGTGGCGATGGTCCACGTGCCGTCGGCGGCTGTCGAGCCCTGTCCGAGGACTGAGTTCTTGTCGGCATCCAATACCTTATACTCGGCTGCTATCTCCTTGCCGTTGTCCTTGTCGACGGTCTTGAAGGCGAAGGTGAAAGGCAGGCGGCGGTCCTGGATGACGTTGAAGATATCCATGCCGCCCAGCGTGCCCTCGCGGTTGGAGGCTATATATGCCACGTCGGGGTCGGATGTGGGCAGGTAGCTGACCTCATCGTAGGCCGTGTTGACGGGGTAGCCCATGTTGACGGGCTCGCTCCATTGGCCTCCTGCCTCGCGTACGGACATGAAGATGTCGTAGCCGCCGAAGCCTACGTGACCGTTGGATGCGAAGTAGAGGGTGTCGCTACCGGCCGTGACGTATACGCTCTGCTCGTCGAAGGGGGTGTTGATGACCTTGCCGAGGTTGACGGGGCGGCTCCACTTGAAGCCATGTTTGTACTCCGCGTACCAGATGTCGTTGCCACCTTCGCCGCCTTCGCGGTCGGAGATGAAGTAGATGTTGTTGTGTCCGTCGAGCGAGAGGGCTCCCTCTTTTGTCGATATACGGTTTACGCCCCTCTTGAGCCTGCGGCCGCGGCGCCAGCCCTTGCCGTCCTTGGTGGGAGACGAGGTGCGCAGGCGGCCGTTCTCGGTCTTGCCTTTGTAGAAGAATATGCGTTCCTCGGTCTTGCTAAATCCGGCCACGGCGAGGTTACGGATGCTCATGAGGCGTCCGTGCTGCGTCAGTTTGCCGTTGTCGCCGTGGGCTGGGTTGGTGGTCTCGTATATCTGCTCGTCGTCGTTGTAGCGAGTCTTGAGTCTCTTGGGGGCCTTGTCCGGGCGGCGCGACGTGAAGAAGAAGAGCGAGTCGTTGGTGTTCAGCGCAGGGGCATACTCATCGTAATATGAGTTGATGCCGTCTCCGAGGTTGTTGATGAAGACGGATGCCGAGTCCAGGATGGCCTCGTAGGAGTATTCGCACTCGCTGATGTAGTGTAAGACTTTGGGCTTCTGCTCTTTGAGGTCGTGGCCGGAGAGCGATCCGAGGTACTTGTTGTAGGCCTCGATGGCGTGGCGGTAGTCGCGGTTGTACTGGTATGCCTGGCCGAGGAGGAGGTAGTAGTCCTCCATGATGTCGGAGCTCGATGCCAGGAGTGGGGTGAGGGCTGCCGTGCGGTTCGAGCCGTAGAGCAATGTCTTGCCTAGCTTGTAGTTGAGGGCCTTGTCGTTGGGATTGTAGTCGTAGGCTATCTTGTATTGCTTGGCCGCCTCCTCGTAGTATTTGGGGCCATTCTTGTAGAGGCGGTCGCCCGCCTTGAGTGCGGCTTTTGCTTCGTCCATGCCGCTCTCCTGGGTGAGGAATTCAGCCTTAACCACCCGTGGCTGCTTGTTCTGCGCATTGGCTCCGCCACTGAGGGTGAGGGCCGCTATGCACAGCAAGAGTGTTTGTCGCATCATTGGGTTTTTGAATGATTACGGTGATCGTTTATTTTCACTTTTACGTCTTTTTACGAAGCCTTGATGCTAAAGTTTCGTGCGCGACAGAGCTTATCAAAAAAATAATTGCCGAGGCTCCGACAGACGGAACCCCGGCAACCATAAAACCTATACTCTGCTAATCTTTTTTCGCGTATCTGTAAAGAACCCAGCATACGACTCCATCCAGCAAAAACGCCACAACGAAAATAAGTATGTTGAGCATCACGTACACATCCCACGAATTGTTCGCCATCTCCTGCAACTCGCGGCAGCACAACTGACCCGCGGGTATGAGCGGACCCCAATAGTGAACCCAAGAGGCGGCCATTATGATGGCGTTGATGGTGAACATCAAGGTCGACAGCGTAAACGGGGCTACGCGCTCGTTGCCATCGAAGAATAGTCCTTTGACGCTGACCACGAGAGGAGGCAGTGCAAAGAGCACAAGGATGAGCGGATGAAGGTAAAGCTGCTCCAATACGCACGTCTCCAAATATGTAAAACCCAATATGTTGGCGAAGATGCACATCAACCCTACGCACAGCCCATACAGTCCCTCGACCCCACTGAGCGGCGAGAAACAGTTGACAATGGCGCTGGCGGCGACGAGGAACACACCCCAAAGCACCACGGCCCACTTCTTTAACCAAGGGTAGAGCGTCATAGACACACTGGTGAGTATGAGCCCCAAGAAGGCTCCCCAGGCCGACGGGTACGCCTTGTCGATGCTGTACCCCTCGGAGTAGCGCACCATCTTTGTGATGGTGTCGCTGAGGTCCAAACCATTGGCCCAAATGCCGTAGCCATAGACGCCTACGAGGACCCATGCGATGGTCGCGAATATCGGGTGACGCTTGACGCTGAGCGTAATGGCGCAAACCAAGGCCGCCACGAAGTTCACCACAATCATTATGCTTATGAACATATTCTTTCTGCTTTTTTGTTTTTCTGTATATGATATAACGACAGTAGCCGCAAAATGTTATGTTAGTCCTAAGGCAAATTGTCAATAGAAAAACGACAGTGACCGCAAAAATGTTAGGTTAATCCTAAGGCAAATTGTCAATTGAAAAACGACAGTAGCCGCAAAAATGTTAGGTTAATCCTAAGGCAAATTGTCAATTGAAAACGACAGTAGCCGCAAAATGTTATGTTAGTCCTAAGGCAAATTGTCAATTGAAAAAAACGACAGTGGCCGCAAAAATGTTAGGTTAATCCTATGGCAAATTGTCAATTGTCAATTGTCAATTGTCAATTGAAAAAACGCCCGCAGGGAAGTTCGATCCCCGCAGGCGTTTCAAGTTGTGTTTGGCAATCTATGCCGTATTGAGTGTCGGAAGCTTGATCAGAATCAGATAACCTCCACCTCGTTTTGCTTCATCCAGCCTATATTGCCGTCGCGAAGCCGCACCTCAATCCAATCGCCAAGTGTGTCGATAATCTTGACGTATGTGCCCTCATGCAGCACCGTCATGCGGGTCGCATTCTTATCTGGCGAAGTGTTGAGGTCCGCTGAGGAACTCATTATGATAGCCTCGTCGCCATTGATGATGTCCGACCTCTTGCTGAGCGAGATGCAGAGCGATGTGACGGAGACCACGAGAAGTACTATGGCAGAGAAGAAGCCTGCCTTGCGCAATGCCACGGAGTCCAGGAAGAGGAACATCCCCACTCCCGTGAGTGTCAGGATGAAGCCGAGCACGAACACCCATGCCCATCCGTCGGAACTGAACATATCCTTGATGCTGTCCCAAATGCGATCCGTCACGGGCGGCTGGACAATCTCCATCTTGTCCGTGAGCGCATACGCAATCTCCAGGTTGGCCGCGATGTCGGGGTCCGAGGGTGCGAGCCTCTTAGCACGCTCAAAGTTGAGTATAGCCTTGCCCAGCGAGCCAAATTTGAAATATGAGTAGCCGAGGTTATAGTAGAGCTCCGCGCTCTCCTGTCCGCTAGCGAGTATGGCCTCGTAGCTGTCGATGGCCTCCGCAAAGTTTCCGTCCTGGGCCAACTTGTCGGGGCTCGCGGTGTCGCTCGCCTCGGTGACCTCGGTGGTCTCGGTGTTCGCCACGGAAGTGCTGTCGGGCTCTTGGGCCGTTGCGCTCGTGGCTATTCCTGCCGCCAATATGAGGGAGATGATAGTCTTCTTCATCTTTTCTTACTTCTTTTTGTTTGCCTCTATCTTTTCAATCACGTCGGCCGCCTTGTTGTAGACTTCGTCCATTGTCGAGGAGACCTCGGCGGGGGCGTAACGCGCAAACTCACACTCCTCGAGGAGGCTCATGAACTCGTCGGCTGCCTCGGGCTCAACTCCGTGCTCCGCCATCTTGTCGCGGGCGTTGTCTTTCGTGAGCTCACTCAACGAGAGGGTTAGCTTGTCGCTAAGGTATCCCCACAGAGCGCGCATCACTTCGTCGAAGAAGGCTGCGCGGTTCTCTTCCTTGATGTAACGAGCCGCTTGCTTGAGGCGTTTGCGAGCCGTCTTGTTTGCCTTGCGGCTCTTGACGAGGCTTACGTTGGCATTGTCGTACATACGCTTGCGGTATACCACTGTGAGTGCCGCAAGAACTGCGATGGGCAACAAGGTGAGCGCCCAGAAGAGGCCCGAGAGCACAAAGAAGTCATTCTTCCCATCCGTGCCCTCCATCTTATGCAGGTATCGGAGGTCCGAACCAGTGTAGGTTATCTTCTCCGGCCCGGAACCAGCGAAGGATATCGTGCCGCTCTGACCGTTGCTCTTGCCGTCGCCCTTGGCCACGTTGATGGTGAAGGGGCCTTGGGTCAACTTGACGTACTGGCCTTTCTGTGGGTCGAAATACGAGAATTGAATTTGCGGGATCTCGAACTGGCCGTCGCGGCGCGGGATGATGAGATACTCGTCGGTGCGCTTGCCTGTGAAGCCTCCCGAGCATGGGTTGACGTCGTTCTTCGAGCTGGGGTCGAACGTGTCGAAGTCCTGATGGAACTGGGGCTTGGGCATCGTCAGTATCTTCAGGTTGCCCTGTCCCTCGACGCTTACACGTACCTGTACGCTGTTGTCGACCGTGGTCTCGTTAGGTGTTACGTCTACATGGAACTTAAACTGACCTACGCCTCCGCTGAAACCTGTTGGTTTCCCGTCGGGTAGGGGCTTTACGGTGAGCGTAACTGAGCCCGAGCGGACGCGCTGGCTGTTGAGCTGGGTGTCGTTGCCGAAGAAGTCGTCGAAGATGCTGCCCGATGAGCGTACCCTGCGGCGCACGACAAACTCGGCCTCGGTGGGCTCGATGGTGATCTTGCCACTCTTCTGAGGAATTATCACCTTGCGGCTGAGCTCGCCAACCTGATACTCCTTGCCGTCGACGTACTCGGTCCTGAACGAGATGCTATGATCGCCAATATCGTTGCTTACGAACTCCGCAAGTTTTGGGTATTTGATGTCCGAGAGGCTTTGGAGGCTTACGCGGGCGTATACCTTGGTCACGAGTTCTGTGGCCTCGCCCTCGTATATCGTCGTGCGGGTGAGGGTCTGACGTATAAATAAGTCGTCCGACTTGCTAATGCGCTGGTTGAGCCCATCGCTTTTAATAGACTGGCTATTATTGCTGTTGCTATTCTGAATCGGGGCTTCGCCTTCTACTACGGTCACCTTCACCGTGTTGGTTGTGTAGGTTTTTCCGCCCGAGGTTATCTTGGCAGCGGGAATGGTGTAGGAACCGGCCTTGGTGGCGCGCACCATGTAGGTGAACGTTGTCTGTCGCGACACCTGTGCCTTGCCGTTGACGAATGAGTAGTTGGACGATGTCGCGGTGGACGGGCCCATAAGGACCGTGAAGCCTTCCATATCAGGTGCCGTTATGCTCTCCGCTCCTGCGTTTATCGAGTACGCCACTTGGAAGTTTCGTCCCACGGCCACTTGCTGTGGTGCGCTGCACTCCGCCGTGATGTCGTCGGCCCAAGCTGGCGTGAAGCCGCCGAGGCACAACGCAATCAGGGCGAACAGACACCTGACGATTCTATTTGCTACATTCTTCTTCATGCTGCAAAGGTAATATTTTTCAATTTCTTCGCTTACCAGTTTTTCTCAATGTGGCGGCGCTCAGCGTCTTTCAGTTGCTTGCGCTTCTCTTGCAGCTCGTTCTCGTCTTGCTGCACCGCCTGGAGGAGGCGCTCGGCTTCCTCTTTGTCCATCTGGTCTTGCTGCTGCTGTTGCTGTTGTTGCTGATTCTGCTGCTGCTCTTGTTGCTGTTGCTCTTGCTGCTGCTGTTGTTGCTGCTGTTGCTGCTGCTGGTCTTGGTTGTCGTCCTTCTTGTCCTTCATTTTCTGGGCAGCGACAAGGTTATATCGCGTGGTGTTGTTCGTCGGGTCGGCTCTTAGCGACTTCTTATACGCGTCGATGCTCTTGTCGTACTCCTTCTTTACGTAGTGGCAGTTGCCTATGTTGTGGTAGAGTTTGCTCAAGCGGCCTTTGTCGGTCTCGTTGGCGGCGAGTTTCTCATACTGCTGCTGCGCCTCGTCCACCTTCTCTTGCTTGAAG
>CAVILU010000059.1:0-7783 GCA_963643535.1 bacterium
AGTGCCATCGGCCTCGCATATTTCTATGCCACAGCCGAATATACCATAATAAAAGAAATGCCGGCAGGCAAAGGCTATGCCGATGTGGTCTTCATTCCGATGCACTCGACACGTCCCGCAATAATAATTGAGCTAAAAGTCAATGAGACTGCCGAGACGGCCCTCAAACAAATAGAAGAAAAACGCTACCCCGACGCCCTCCGCAACCTGCATGGCGAGGTGGTTCTCGTGGGCGTAAGCTACAGCAAAAAAAGCAAAGAGCATAAATGCGTGATTAAAAGAGACTTAATCCCTCAGTAGCTCCGATTCGTGTAAAATCGGGGGTCTAAAACGCTCCGATTCGTGTATGCCGCAAAACACGACTTGTTTTTCTATAGCAAGGCCTCAGAAGATGACGCCAGCGAAAGGATGGAGATTGATTTCTCGTGAAAAAGAGCAATGTTACCAGCCGACTCAACATCAGGCCAATCGAGGTCAAGAGCGGGAAAGGGTTCTCAATAAACTCACTAAAGAAGTGCATTGCTAAATTCGGAGCCTACATCTCAGACCCCGTTGTGCTCTACGATGGGGATGTCAAGACCGAAAACGGCATCTTGTACTTGCCGCTTTATATGGCGGGATTGCTATAGGCGTTACCCAAAGAACTGGCAATTTAGACTCGACGACCTTTACCAAAGAGCTCAGAATGGGAGCCTAAGCGAGAAAGCACAATCTCGTCGGTATCGGGGTCGGCCCATATTAGAAGCACGTCACTCTTGACATGGCACTCCAAAACTCCGGCATAGACACCAGATTGGTATGGACTTTATATTTCTGAGGCAGCACAACCTCTGAACGCAAAAAATCAATAACCACCTCCAGTTCCCGCATAACGCCCGCATTATTAGCATAGCGCTTAAGGTCTTTCTTAAAAGAGCCAGAAAAAGCGACAATCTTCACCCTAACAATTCTTTCAACATTTCTTTTGCACTGGTAGCCTTGGTATAAACCAAATTTTTGCGCTCCATCACTTCCTCTAAGACAGCCGCAGTCTCCTCATTAGGCACATCATCCGAGACTGGGTATTTAGATTGTGACACCCTCTTTTGTGTCACAAAACTATCCAATTTAATGTGCTCTGCACTTGCTATCTTCTCTAATTTCTCAAAAATCGCAATAGGCAAGTCCAGCACGACAGAATTTCTTTCTACTGCTGCAGTATTCATATCGATGTTCTTTTTGGCGAATATACATCTCTTTAGTTCATCCAACTACACAATTGCGCATTTTTCCACCTCGTAGCGTTTGCCCCCCAAAAACAATCCCCCGCCAAAAGCCCAATGCCTTTGGCGGGGGAATTATCTTTATGAGGCGATTAGCTCAGCAGAGCTAATTACTTACTTGGTAAGAAGGAGGTAAGCCTCCTCTGCGAGGAATGCTACATAGACATCATCCTCACTCGCCTGTGTGGTGATTGTGGTAGAGATGCCAGTGAACTTCTGGAAGTGGGTCTCGCCGTTAGGATAAGTAACGTTGTAGACCACGTCAATGGTTGCACCGTTGTTGGTTACAGAGATCTCATAGGTTGAAGCATCGAGGCTGCTTGCGAATGTATCCCAATTCCAATCGCTCTCGAGAGTTGCGGCAGAGTAGCCGTCACCCCAGCCATAGTTGTCCTGACGGAGGACAGCATACTCAGCCTTCTCCGCAGTACGAAGAACAGTTACAGGGCTATGCCAATTCGCCAAGTTGTCAGAACGAAGCTGAAGTTTCTGAGTAAAAGTCTCGCCCTTCTTAACCTGAACATCGTCTGAGAACTCTTGCCACCAGCCAGTGGAGAAGTCAGATGCGCCAATCTGAACAGCATCAGTTGCGCCAACATTGAACTTACCCTCGGCTTTCATACCTTGATATTCAGCGGTAAGAGTGCCATTTGCATTAACGGTAGCTGTGACAAGAGAGCCATCGATAGCAGTCTCAGTACCCTCGGGGTCTACGCCATAAAGCGTGAAGGACATGCTTGAAGCAGGAAGCTCAGTGACACCAGTGGGGAAGTAGTATACAGCGGACTCAACAACATCCAGCTTGAGACTCTTGAAGTTGGTGATCAAGAAGTTGTAAGTAGTATAGATGGGCGAGCAGTAGTTGCCACGGCTGGTCTTGTTGTAGATGACGGTTACAGTCTTGCTACCAGTGGTTGCGAGGTCGGGAGTTACGAAAGCGAGGTCGGCCTCGGTAACATCAGAAGAGGTGCCATCCTCGAAAGTCACCTTGCCAGTGATACCTGCAGTGTAGGCAGAATCGCCGAGAGTGATGAAAGCGGGATAGCCGCTAAGAGTGAGGGTTGCGGGGTTGCTCTCGGAGATGATGATAGTCGCGGGGAGAAGCATTGCGGAGAAGTTCTCGTAGTGGCAACCATCGACAGTGAGGAAAGCATAGATGTCGTCGGCAGCGGAAGCTGTCTGATGATACTCCTCGATGAAGACATCGCCATTCTTGGCAGTCGCGGTAGCAGTTACGTAGATATAGCCAGCAGAGACGTGCTGAACCTCGAGAACTACGTGCGCGCCGTCCATATTCTCCCTGAAGTGAGTCCACTGATCTGCAGCGCCAGCAGCAGCGGCAACCTCAGCATAATTGGTGGTAATGTTGGCGGCATCGTAGGTATAACCTTCTTCAGTACCCATTGCGCCAGTCCAGCCGTAGGCATCGGAACGGAGAGCGAAGTACTCCTTATAGCCATCGGTTGTTTCTGAAGAATTGCCCTTCTTGTTGGCTGTAACGAGAACCCAGTTGTTGTAGTTATTGGCACAAGAGCTGTAGTTGTCGAACTCCATGATGAGACGCTTGCCCGAGGGGACAGCGATGAAGTCCGTGAAAGCACCCCACCAAGCAGAGGAGTTATCTTTTTCACCAACTGTAGTGCTTGCAACCTCGATAATGGTAGTGTCGCTAGAACCAGTATTCTTAGAGGCTGCGATAGAGTCGATACGGCTTTCGAGCCAGCTGGGCGAGTTGATGTCGAAGGTGTCGTCCTCGTCACAAGCAACGAAGGCACCGGCGACGAGCGAACCCGTCATAAGGGCCAGAAGGCCTTTCTGTATATTATTCATAATCAGATTTCTGTGTTTTGTTTTGAAAAAGCCGCCCCCGCTGTAGGAGTTTGCCCCACAACACTGGGGGCGGCATTATCAAGTCAAATTTCTACTATTGGAGGTCAACCACGGGGCGTACAGTCCAGGGGAAGAAGCCGTCGGGCTTCTTGCTGTTGTAGGCGCAGTTGCCAGTGAGGTTGGGGTTTGCGTCGAGGGTGCTCTGAGCGATGGGGAAGTACTCGTGAGCCTCGAGGTAGGTGTCCAGGGTTGAACGGATGGTAGTGCCGTCGATCTGGTCGGTGGTGTAAGAAGCCTTAGCGTCAGCGACCTTGAGGGAGAGCTTGAAGGTCATATGCTGGCGGATCTGAGCCTTGCGGTCAGAACTCTCGTAGAAGCCCCAACGGTTGAGGTCGATGCCACGGCCATTCTCACAACCGAACTCCTTCGGACGCTCAACATTGGCGATCTGCTCAAAGAGTGCGTCAGCGGTGGGGAAGTCAGCCTTGTTGAGGTTGGCGAGGCCAGCGCGGTTGCGCACCTCATTGATGTAGTCGATGGCTGTCTGCGTAGGACCGTTGATCTCGTTCTCGCACTCAGCGGCGCGGAGGAGGACATCGGAGTAACGCATGAGGCGGAGGTTGACACCGTTGTGGAGGCCGGTGGTGATGGTGGTGAAGCCATCGGGTGTTACGCGACCGTAGCCCCACTTGGCGATGCCGAGACCGCCACCAGTGCCATTAGCGAGACAGAGGGTGTCGTTGTCTGCAGTAATCTGGACATTGTAGAGGACATTCTTACGAGGGTCGCCATCGGGGTAAGCAGCGGTGGTCTGGCCTGTGTAAGTGTCGTACTCGGGCTCGTAGGAGCAGATGGTCCAGTAGAGACGGGGATCGAGACGGCCGTCGGTGCACTTCTCTGCCTTGTAGAGGTTGTAGAGCCAAGGAGAGGCAGCGAGGTCACCCCAAGAGCCGAAGCCGTTGGGCGCATAGTTGGACTCGACAGCGTTGCCCTGGGTTGCATCCTTAGAGATGTTGACAGGGGTCCACTCCTCGTCGACACCACCAGTACCGTAGTTCATATACTGAACCTCGAAGAGGCTCTCGGCATTGTTCTCGCCAGCCTCTGTGAAGTTGGCGCCGTAGTCGGCCATAAGGGTGTAGTGGCCATAGACACCGTTGATGATATCCTTGAGAACAGTATACGCATCGGTGTAGTTGTGGCGAAGCATGAGGGTGCGTGCGTAGTAGCCTGCCGCAGCGCCGCAAGTAGCGCGGCCTTTGGCGAACTCGCCGCCAGTGTCCCTGCTGGGCAGGATGGCCATAGCCTCCTTGAAGTCGGCCTCGACCTGATCGAGAACCTCATCGTAGGTGTTGATGCTGGAGTAGAGTCCGTCGAGGCTACCATATGCCGAGTAGTCGGTGATGAGGCAGCACTCGTGGTGGTAAGTGGCGAGGGTGTAGTAAGCGAGGCCACGGATGAAGAGCGCCTGACCTTTGAGCCTGTTGTAAGAGTCCTGGGAGAGGCCGACTTTCTCGACCTGCTGGAGGACGTAGTTACAACGGTTGACGGCATGGTAGCAGTCGCGCCAAATCCATTGGTTACCAATCTCGTCGGTCGGGGTCTCCTGGAGAGCGTCGTAGGGCCAGTACCAAATGAGGCCCGGGTTGTAGACCTCGTCGCCGCGGACGGCATCCATAGTGTAACCGACGCGAGCGAAGGTGCCCTCAAGACGGATACGGTTGTAGCAGGCAATGACAGCCTCCTCTAGAGTAGACTCATCGTTGCCGAAGTCGGCAGTGGTCTGAGTATTAGGGTTTGTCACATCGAGCTCGTCGCTGCAGGAAGCGAAGCCTGCGGCAAGGAGAGCCGTTGCGATAGCTATATATGTTCTTTTCATGATAGATTTCCGTTAAGATATTCGGCTGTTAGAACGTGAAGTGGAGGCCGGCCATGAAGGTGCGAGGCGTCGGGAAAGAGCAGTAGTTGTAGCCAGGGGTGAAGGTGCCGCCTGCGAAGTCTACGTTGTAGCCCTTGTACTTGGTGATGGTGTGGAGGTTCTGCGCAGATACGTAGAAGCGTACGCTGGAGAAGATGCCATTGAACCACTCGTCCTTGAAGTTGTAGCCGAGCTCTACGTTAGCGATCTTCCAGTAGTTAGCGTTCTGGATGAAGCGGTCGCTGAAGTAGTCGTTGTAGGTTGAGCCGTCGGCGGTGAACTGAACTCGGGGCTGGCTTGCGTTGGGGTTCTCAGCGGTCCAGCTGTCGAGCATGTCGACGCTCTTGTTGGTGAGGCCGGTGGTGCCGTGGAGAGCCTCGTCGAGGTAGTCAACAGCCTTGAAGCCGAGGGCGCCGTAGGTAGCTACTGAGAGGTCGAGACCCTTCCACTCAACGCGAGCGTTGAGGCCGAAGTTGACCTTAGGCATACCGCTGCCGAGGAAGTCGCGATCGTCGTCGTTGATGGTGCCATCGCCGTTGACATCTACGTAGTAGACATCGCCGAGCTTAGCGTTTGCGGGAGCAGCGTAGCCAGCCTCGGTGCTGTGGCCTGCGGACTGAGCATTGAGGAGCTCTACGAGAGTAGCATTGTCGCGGATGATGCCGCCATAGCGGAGACCATAGAAGCGACCGACTTCCTCACCAACTTCGGTGCGGCAGATGCCGTCGGTACGGCCCTCGTTGGTAACGCCGAGAGCGGTAACCTCGTTCTTGTTAACAGTAGCGTTTGCGCTTACCTCCCACTTGATGGGGTGGTCGTTGTTGCGATAGGAAGCAGAGAACTCAAGACCGCTGTTCTCCATGGTGGCAGCGTTCATAGTGACGGTACCATTGGTAGCGCCAGCGCTTGCGGGGACAGAAACACTGTAGAGGAGGTCCTCGGAGGTAGCCTTGAAGTAGTCGAAGTTGAACTCAATCTTGTTGGAGAGGAGGGTGATGTCGAGACCTACGTCGAAGGTCTTCTTCTTCTCCCACTTGATTGCAGTATTGACGTAGTTGGAGAGGGCAGAGCCAGTGACCTTATCGCCACCGAAGGAGTAAGAGTAGTCGCCACGGGACATGGTATCCATATACTGATACTCACCGATGTTCTCGTTACCGAGGACGCCGTAGCTTGCGCGAACCTTGAGGAGGCTGATGAGTTCCTTGTCAACGCCGAAGAAATCCTCACGGTCTACACGCCAACCAGCGGATACAGAGGGGAAAGTGCCCCAACGGTCGTCAGAGGAGAGGCGGCTGGAACCGTCACGACGAGCGGTGAACGAAACGAGGTACTTCTCATCGAAGTCGTAGTTCAAGCGGCCGATGAAAGAGCAGAGGACGTGCTCACTCTCGTAGCTGCTGGCCTTGAAGGTAGAGGCGTTGGAGATCTGGAGGTAGTAAGGCTCGGAGAGAGTGTTGCCAGTGCCGGTGAGGGTGTGGTAACGCTCACGCTCGAAAGTCTGACCGATGACGAAGTTGATGTGATTGTCGCCAATCGTGCCATCGTAGGTAATGGTGTTCTCGACGAGGCCATCGGTGTACTGGCGGTAAGCCTCGTAGAGGTTCTCGTTCTCCTTGGCAAGGTAGTTACGGTTGCTGGAGTAGAAGGCCGGGATGAAGGTCTTGTCCTTAGCGTAGGTCTTGCTGTAGGAGAGGTTGATCTTGTAGTTGACCTTATGGTTGTCGTTCTTCTGACCAATCATGTCCATGATGTCTACGTCAGCCGAACCTGTGACGACGAAGCGGTCGACCTTGGTGTTGCGGGTGATGAGGTTATTGGTCATGAGGACGTTGGTCATGGAGAGGTCACCATGCTTGCCGATGTAGTAGGTGCCGTAGCCATAGTTGTCGTAGTTGTAGTCCGATGCGCCAGAGTACTGGTCGTCGAGGCACCAGGTGCTCTCGTCGTAAGCCTTGATGGAAGGCGGGAGGAGGAGAGCGGAGCCGAGGACTGGATACTGGCTGCCGTAGAGACCCTGGACATACTCGCTGGCATTGGAGAGAGCCATGTTGTCCTGAGCGCTGTGGCTATAGAGGACGCTGGTCTGGAACTTGATGAACTTGACGTCCATGTTGTTGTTGACGCGAGCGGTGAAGCGATCGTAGTTGGGGCCTGCGCCTTCCATTGTACCGTTCTGCTTGAAGTAGTCGAGCGAGACGTTGTAGGTGTTGTTCTCGCCGCCGCCTGCCATAGAGACGTTGTGGTTCATACGGAGACCGGTCTTGAAGACCTCGTCGAACCAGTCGGTGTCAACCTTGCCAACGAAGTAGTCCTCGCTGCCCTCGACGTAGCCAGTGGGGATGGAAGCCTGGAGGTTGTTGTTGGTGTAGGCGCGAACGACGTTCTCGGTATACTGCTCGGTGTTCATCACGTCATATACACCGTCGGGGATCTGGTCCATGCCGACATAGCCAGTGTACATGATCTTCATAGGCTGGTTCTTAGAACCGCGCTTTGTGGTGATGATGACGACGCCGTTTGCTGCACGCGAACCGTAGATTGCTGCTGCGGAAGCATCCTTGAGGACCTGGATGGTCTCGATATCGTTAGGAGAGAAGTCGCGGATGGAGGTACCCATGGGCACACCATCGATGACGTAGAGAGGAGCTGTGCTGTTGAAAGAGCCCAAACCACGAATCTTGACGGCAGGGTCTGCGCCAGGCTGACCGTCGGTGGTGATCTGGACACCGGCTGCCTTGCCTTGGAGCATCGTGGAGATGTTGGAGTTGGA
>CAVILU010000059.1:7793-12176 GCA_963643535.1 bacterium
GGTCGGCCTTCTTCTGGACGCCGTAACCTACGACAACGAGCTCACCAAGCTCGGTGGTCTCCTCGGTGAGGGTGAAGTTGATACTGCCACGGCCGTTGACCTTCTCCTTGGTTGAGTTGTAGCCGATGAAGGAGACGGCAAGTTCGGCGTTTGCGGGAGCGTTCAGCACATAGTTGCCATCGATGTCGGTGACGGTGCCGTTGGTAGTGCCGGCCTGGAGGACTGCGGCACCAACGATAGGCTGCCCATTATTGTCGAGGACACGGCCCTTGATGGTCAGCGTGCCTTGCGATTGAGCCACAGCATCGGTCGTCGGCAACACGAGAGCTGCAGACGAGAATGCCAGGGCGCTCATAAGAGCAAGAGTTTGTATTCTCATAAGAGTTTAGTTTGTTTTTTGGTTCCGTTGCGCCAGCCGTTGGCGGTGTTTGGTGTTGCTTGTTTATGCCGTTCTCACTTGGGCTTGATGCTCACGCCTTCGCTCTCTCTTTATTTATTATAGTGTCCGCTGCGCTTGTCGTGCACCTCAAACGTTTGCGGGACTATCGGGAAAAACTTGGGCGAAATTTTTCGTGAGCCTTGTAGCCTTGTAGATTGGCTTTTCAAGTTTGCCTTGGCTTGCGGAAAGACTGTGTGGGCGGGGGAGGCTTTTTTAAGTGTAACACCGTTTGGCTTCACTTGTCCTCACATTCTTTCGATGCAAAATTATACATTCATTAAGTTTACAAGGGTGAAAAAATATCTGTTGAGGTGGATTATTATGTTTTAACAATTCGAACCCACAACAACCATTACACACTACAAATCAATCATTTGTACACAAGAATAAAAATCCACCGCCTACTGTTCGCACAGTCCGCACAAAGACTTAATGTTAAAACGGGTTACAAATCGAGCAAAAACAAAGATGTTAAAATTAGCCCACAAGGGACCAGAAGCGCAGTCCAAACCATGCCAACAAAAGACAAAAAAAAGGAGCCCACACCCCGACTAATACGCCACATAGTCCCAGAAAAACTCCGAGACCTCAAGCCCCTCGACGCACGCCTCGACATCCGCACGCACCAACTTCCGCCCGTTATTGCGGACTCGCAACTGGCCAATACGGGCCACCACCAACGGCGGGAAATAAGGATGCCGCCGCATACGGGTATCATTCGCTGAGTTCACATTTATCTTTCGCACGACAGAATTGTCCACCTTCAGATACTCCTTTACACCATCATACCGCTCCTGCGTAAGCGGCCAAGTGCCAAGCAGCTGGCGGACATCCACAAAACCGCCCAACCGAGTGCGCAACTCGATAATAGCATCCGCACTACGCTCACCAATACCCGGTAACGCCATAAGCTCCTCACGTGTAGCACTATTGAGCTCGACGATGTCATAAGTTTTCTTGGCCGGAACATTTTCGTCCACCTCACTCCACGTCCTTCGAGGCGAAGCCTTGCCACGCAAAACCGCCGCAAGAGCCGACGGAGAGAGCTCCACAAGCGAATCGAGAGCCATAGACCCGCGGAGGACAAAATCGCGCTGATAGCGAGCCAAAGTATCCCACGCAGCAACCTTCATACCCGCCTCGGCCATTGCGACAGAGTCCGCAGCGAAGAAAGGCACACGGGGCGAGTAGCGCCTACCACCATGTTCTTTAGACTCTCCCTCACCCTCCTTACGCCAATCGGGAAAAGAAGAACGCCGGCGCTCCCAACGTTGCCGCACGAGATAAGCCAATTCATCCACCGACCGGGCTGTATCGGGGTGCGCAAAATTGAACCTTCGACCGACGTCGCGGATGAACACGGTGTCGGCATAAGGGAGCATAAGAAGTTGATCCGCTCTCGTATAGGCATAGCCAAGCGAACGCAGATACATCATTTGCGAAATATGGTAGTATGAAAAACCGAACTTATGGAGCCGACGCGGAGAGTCGAGATTGACAAAAATAGCATCGGGAGACGTGCGACGCGCCTCACGCACGGCAGCAGCCAAGGAATCAGCTACAGGATCGCGCACAATGCGGAACTTCGTCTCGCGTGTGGAGAAAAAAATCTTGACAATCATGCACACGATGACGACAATGCAACACAATATCGCCGCACTGCGCGACTGCCTATCGAGATACATAAAGAACTGGCAAAGACAAAAGCAGCCACCCTAAGCCCCAAACCAGGCATAGAGCCCGTTGAGGAAAATAAACAATATGGCGAAGGGGAGCACGTAGCGCACGAGGAAGAACATTGCACGGAAATAGCGGCACTCACGCCCATCGGCCTCAAGCTCATCCTTGAAACGAGCGGGCGGAAGAACCCAACCCACAAATATCACCACAGCCAACGCGCCAAGCGGCATCATAACGTTGGCCGTGACCTTGTCGAAGATATTAAAAACAGTGCTGGAGAACGAGCATGCCACACCGCAAGCCAGCACGGCCAAAGACGCCAAGACAGTAGCCTTCTTGCGCCCCATGCCGAAAGACGTCTTGAGGAAGGCCACCACAACCTCAAGCAGCGAGATGGACGAGGTGAGCGCAGCCACCATAAGCAGCAGGAAGAAGACGGCCGAGAAAGCCTGGCCAAACGCCATCTGATTGAATATATTAGGCAACGTTACGAAGACGAGGCCTGGGCCCTCACCCGGGTTGATGCCAAAGGCGAAGACGCAAGGGAAAATGACGGCACCGGAGAGAAACGCCACAAGGAAATCGAGCATTGCCACGCGCGTAGCCATCCCGCCAAGCGACTGACTCTTCTGAATATAAGCGCCATAGGTGGTCATGATGCCCATACCGATGCTGAGCGAGAAGAAAGATTGACCGAGAGCGTCGAAAACAGCCTTGCTCGTGACCTTACTGAGGTCGGGCATGAGGTAGAAAGAGAGGCCATCGCCTGCGCCGTCCAAGAAGAGGGCACGGACAAGCATAATAAGTATGAGCAGGAAGAGCAAAGGCATCAGCACCTTGCTATATTTCTCAATTCCGCTAGCCACGCCTTTGGCCACGACATATGCCACAACTCCGATTACTATGCACATCCAAAGGATGCAGCTAACGGGGTCGGAGCTCAGTCCCGAAAAGACGTTCTCAACCTCGCCGCCCGAGAGTCCGCTGAGCCACCCGCCGACCGACGCCACGGAGTAGTAGACAGTCCATCCGGACACTATATTGTAATAGGAGAGAATGAAGAAAGCCGTGAGCATACCCATGATGCCAATGGCCTGCCACTTGCCGCCGGGCTGCAACGTCTTGAACGCCGACGTCACGGGCTGACCACTCATACGGCCAATGGAGAACTCGCAGATGAGCATCGGGATGGAGATGGCCACCGTAAAGAGCACGTAGAAGAGGAGGAAGATGGCGCCGCCATCCTCACCAGCTATGTATGGGAAACGCCAAACGTTGCCCAAGCCTACGGCAGAGCCCGCCGCGGCCGCTATGGCACCCGTCTTGGAAGAGAATTTTTCGTCGGACATCAGAGTCAGGGATAAGGGTCAGGTTGGGATTAACTTTTTGAGGTCGTGAAAATAGGCAAAAATGCTTACAAATCAAAATAGGGCGGCCGCCCACGGCAACATTTCTCACGTCAAATTGCTATATTTGCCGCAAAATAAACAAGACCAAGATGCGCGACTTCAAAAGAAGCATAAAGGTGCAGGCCACGGCCGAGGAGGTCTACTCCGCCATCACCAACCCCTTCGCCATAGAGCTCTGGACGGGCTACCCCGCCAAGATGAGCACCGAGCCCGGCAGCGAGTTCGAGATGTGGGACGGCGACATCTGCGGACAAAACCTCGAATTCGAGGAGAACAAGCTCGTCAAGCAGGAATGGTATTTCGGCGAGGACGAACCCTCCATCGTGACCATCAAGATCACGCCGCGCAGCAATGTCCGCACGGAGATTTTCATCACCCAGACCAACATACCCGACGACTGCTACGACAATATTGCCGGCGGCTGGGACGAGGATTACCTCGCCTCGCTTCAGCAGTTTTTGGAGGAGGGAGACGAGTAGCAGTTAACAGTTAACAGTTAGCAGTTAACAGTTAGCAGTTGACAGTTACCCTTACAATCATATGGCGCTTCGGGCTTTTTGCTCGGGGCGCTTTTTCAGTTCTCAGTGCACAGTTCACATCTCTCAGTTGGTGGGGCTTCTTCCTTATTTTGTGCTCGATGATTTCTCTTGTACTATTTTAGCTATAAGATTTAGTCATCTCTGACTTTTTACGGAATACTGGCAAAATCACCTCTGACTTTTTACGAAATATTGAGTAAATCATCTCTGACTTTTTACGGAAATAGGGCAAAATCACATCTGACTTTTTACGAAAACAAGACTAAATCACATCTGACTTTTTACAAAATTAAGCCATAAGATATTGATTAAAAGC
>CAVILU010000060.1:0-12119 GCA_963643535.1 bacterium
CACCGGCCGCAACAACACCAATGGCCGTGGCGACTGCTATCCCATTGTCACCCATCCGTATAAGTTCCAAAAGGGCACTGGCTGGGTAGGCTTCAGCCACTGCGCCATCTTCTCCAAGAAGGACGATCCTAACTCCAATGAGTGGTTCTATATGAGCCAAGGCCGTCTCCCTGTCGGTGCGGGTGGCAATGCATATGCCAACGCCATTATGATGGGTCACGTCCATCGCCTCGTCTGGGCTCCTAAGTCTGCTTCCGAGCTCGACAATAAGTGGCCTATCGCCCTCCCCGAGCGTTACGCTGGCGTCCCCGATTACGGCGCGTTCACTGCCGATAGCATTGTTGGCAAATGGGAGCACATCGACCTCGCTTACAATTACAGCAAGCAGGACGAGAGCACCATCGTCAACTTCAACGCCGACGGCTCCATCACCGATGCCGACGGCAACGCTGCCCTCGGTGGCAAGTGGAGCTACGATGCCACCAACAAACTCCTCATTGTCGGCAGCAACGCCCTCTGCGTGGAGCGTGAGGTCGATTGGGAGGCCAATCCCCGTTGCGTAACCATTGTCTATGCCGGCATTAGCGACGGCAAGGCTACCTGGTGGGGCAAGAAGGTTGACTAAGAGAACTTCAGAATCTGTTTGATTGAGGTTATATTTCCGGTTGCGAACCGCCATACGGCATCAGTCGTATGGCGGTTCGCTTTTTTTTCTCAAAATAAATTTCTAACTTGTTGTCTGAAAACGGATAAAAGTCACACCCTCCCATTGTGAACAGACTATGAAGAAACTGCCACGCGTAGCCCTAATCTATGATTTCGACGGGACTCTCTCGCCAGGTAATATGCAGGAGTTCGGTTATATGAAGACAATTGGTGCCGACAAGGACGCCTTTTGGGCCGAAAACGACCGCCTGACTCGCGACAATGATGCTTGCGGCATCCTCTGCTACATGCTCCTTATGCTTCGCGAGGCCGAGGAGAAGGGTGTTGCTCTCTCTCGTGAGAAATTCAGAGATTTCGGTGCGGACGTTAAACTTTATGAGGGTGTCCGCGATTGGTTTGCCTCAATACGTGCCTACGGTCTCTCTGTTGGCCTCGATATTCATCACTATATCAATTCTTCGGGCCTGAAGGAGATAATAGAGGGTACGCCTATCGCCACCTCTTTCGATGCCATCTACGCATCCTCCTACATCTACGACCCCAAGACGGGTCAACCTGTCTGGCCCGCCGTAGCCGTGGACTACACCACCAAGACCCAATTCATCTTCAAAATCAACAAGGGCATACGCGAAGTGAGCGACACCCGCAAGATTAACGATTTCCTGCCCGAGGCCGAGCGTCCTGTCCCCTTCTCTCACATGATATATTACGGCGATGGCGCCACCGACATCCCTTGTATGAAGGTTGTCCGCGACCATGGTGGCCATTCGATAGCCGTCTACAAACCCGGCGATGAGGATGCCAAGAAAATGGCCATCCACCTTATAAATGAAGATCGCGTCAATTTCGCAGCCCCCGCCAACTACCGCGAGGGCAAAATGCTAGACAAACTTACCCGCCGAATCCTGGACAAGATAGCCGCCGACAACGAATTCGACCGCCTGGAAAGGATTAATAAGCGCAGATACAGAAGCAGTTAGCAGTTAGCAGTTAGCAGTTAACAGTTCCTATGGTCGTGAAACTACGACGGCAATTGTTAATTGTTAATTGTTATTTGTTAATTGTTAATTGCTAAAGTTCTTCCTTCACCGGCCGAATGACAAACCCATAGAACTTCTTGTAGTTCTTTATGAGCTTGCCGCCCTTGTAGAAAAATAGTGTGTAGGCGTAGTCCGTGCTGCCTTCGCTAGTCTCGCCCGTCCAATAGTAGCCGCGTACGCCCTCGAACTGCATCTCGCCATTACTTTTCATTCCCGTCACTGGTAGGAATATTGATTGCCCACGTTTTCCCGTCACGAGGAATCCGTTTACGCCGCTTTTCTTGACCCACTTCCAACTGCAACGCTCGCACAGCTCGGTCATCTCCTCCGATGTCGGCATTCGCCAGCCTTGTCCCCAAAACGAGTATGCCGGGTCGTGCTCGGTGCCACTGATGTCTCCTGTGGCATATCTTTGGATGAAGTTACTCGTCTCGTTGCCATCCACATCTCCGTAACCAAAAAAGCGGCCAATCTCATTTGAATGGTTGGCTCCGACGTTGTGATCAGCCCACATTACCGACAGCCCAAGGTCTACAGCCTCTGGTGTGCGCCCGTAGCCATAGTTGTCGCCGTTTGGGCCAAGAGACGCGTTTGCGGTCCGCACGCCCTCCGTCGAAGGCATCGTGGTGGCCGCAATGCAGATAGCCCCCGCAAGCAATGCAAGGGTCATTCCGAGACCGAATATGTGTTTGAGGCGGATCATTGAGTCTATTGGCTTTTCGTGAGACGGGGGGGGGGGACGCCAGTCCAAAGTGTGTTGGCGTATGTGTCTGTGCTGCAAAAAACTTGCCACACGACACATCACTATGTAAAAATATTGATAGACTGCGAGAAAAACAACCTTTCACAACTTTCTTCAAAAAAATCGCACTCGATAGCACCACCGTATTGAAATTTATCCTACTTTTGCATCGTCTTAAGGACAAGGAAACAACTCGGGGTGTAGCTCAGCCCGGTTAGAGTACACGTCTGGGGGGCGTGTTGTCGCTGGTTCGAATCCAGTCACCCCGACTCCGAGTTTCAACATAAGGACTTGCAACGTAAGTTGTGAGTCCTTTTTCGTTATGTATAATATCGTCCGCAATCAGCGGATAACCAGTGTTTCACCACAAGGTTTCCCTCAAAAATACAAAAAGGAAAACAACGCCCGAAACGCAGCAAAACGGAGGAATATGAGACTGGCAGGTTGCGGTAATAAAAACTGTGCACTAAGTTGTTTCACCACAAGGTTTCCTTCAAAAATACAAAAAGGAAAACAACGCCCGAAACGCAGCAAAACGGAGGAATATGAGACTGGCAGGTTGCGGTAATAAAAACTGTGCACTAAGT
The DNA here is from genome assembly GCA_963643535.1 of bacterium. Lineage (GTDB taxonomy): Bacteria > Bacteroidota > Bacteroidia > Bacteroidales > Marinilabiliaceae > W3P20-009. The sequence continues at coordinate 3,036 of CAVILU010000060.1, forward strand.
TGTTTCACCACAAGGTTTCCTTCAAAAATACAAAAAGGAAAACAACGCCCGAAACGCAGCAAAACGGAGGAATATGAGACTGGCAGGTTGCGGTAATAAAAACTGTGCACTAAGTTGTTTCACCACAAGGTTTCCTTCAAAAATACAAAAAGGAAAACAACGCCCGAAACGCAGCAAAACGGAGGAATATGAGACTGGCAGGTTGGGGGTGACAAAAACTGTGCACTGTTAACTGTGCACTGTTAACTGAACAAACCCCGCCACCGATATTACACTCGGTAGGCGGGGCTTGTCTTAACTATTAACTGCTAACTGTGAACTGTGCACTGATTTAAAGTGGGTACTCATTAAAAGCATAGAGCACGGTGGAGAGGTATCGCTCGCCAGTGTCCGGCAGGAGCACCACGATGTTCTTGCCCTTGTTCTCGGGACGGGCAGCAAGTTGCGTGGCAGCGTACATGGCTGCGCCAGCAGAGATACCGACAAGCAGGCCCTCGGTCTTCGAGAGCTCACGGCTCGTGCGGATGGCGTCGTCGCTGTCCACGGCGATAATCTCATCTACAACGTCGGCATCGAAAGTCTTGGGCACGAAGCCTGCACCGATACCCTGAATCTTGTGAGGACCCGACTTGCCGCCAGAGAGGACAGCCGAAGTGGCGGGCTCCACAGCTACGACCTTGACATTAGGGTTATGCAGCTTGAGGCCTTTGCCGGTGCCGGATACGGTGCCGCCAGTGCCTACGCCGGCCACGAAGATGTCTACCTTGCCATCTAAGTCGCGCCAAATCTCCTCTGCGGTAGTCTTGACGTGATATGCGGGGTTTGCAGGGTTCTCGAACTGCTGAGGAATGAAAGAACCGGGGTGCTCGTCGCGGAGTTTCTCGGCTGCAGCTATCGCACCCTTCATGCCTTCGGGACCGGGGGTCAGTACGAGTTCTGCGCCAAGGGCTTTGAGGAGGTTGCGACGCTCGAGGCTCATGGTCTCGGGCATGGTCAGGATGAGCTTGTAGCCCTTCACGGTGGCTACGAAAGCGAGACCTACGCCAGTGTTGCCGGAGGTGGGCTCGATGATGAGTGCGCCGGGCTTAAGTTTGCCCTCTTTCTCGGCGGCCTCGATCATGGCGAACGCGATGCGATCCTTGACGCTGCCAAGCGGGTTGAAGTACTCGAGCTTGGCTATGAGGTTAGCCTGTGCGCCTTTAGACTCCATGAATCGGTTGACCTGCATGAGGGGTGTGTTGCCAATCAGGTCGGTCAGTTTCTGTGCAATCTTTGCCATATTGTGTATTTTTTGTCGTTCTGTATTTTGTTCTTGTAGGCGTTGGTGGTTTGAGGCTCGTGTCCGTGTGTCTCTTCCGTTCTCCTACATTGGCAAAATTATTATATGTCGCTATGCCCTGCAATCGCCAACTTGTGGTATTTCTTTGCCATGTCGGCGTAACGCGTTTATGGTGTTTCTCTACCTTCGCTCGTTCGCACCAATGCTTTTGGGGACGTCTTTGAGCTTGATTACAAGGGCTGTGCGTGGCGGTACTGTTATCTTGCTTGCGTTTCTGTATTGTCGCCCGGTTAGTATGTCCGTGCCGCTCATCGTCTCGCCTGTCAGTTCTGCAAATCGCTCAATGTTGAGTGCCGCGCGCCTCTTTTCGAGGTTGAGAACCACCATCACGGTCTCTTCTTGAGGCTCGTCTGTTGTTTTCCGGAAATAGACGTATACGTTCTCTGTCGGCAGGAAGTGCGTCAGTCTGCCGTTTTGTAGTGCCGCGCTTGTCTTGCGGAATTTCAGGAGGCTGCTGATGTGGCGGAAAGTCTCAATCCGCGCTCTCTGTATGTCTGTTTTGGGTGTTGTGACTCCCATTGCGAGTGCGAACCAATCTTCGCGGTCGTTGTCCCATCCGCCTGGCATGTCGCGACGTATGTCGGCATCGTTGCGTGAACTCTCGCCCTCCATCAGCATCTCGGTGCCGTAATATATCTGCGGTATTCCGCGGGTAGTGAGCAAAAAAGTCATTGCGAGGCGGACGGCGGCGGCATCGTTGCCATAGCGTGCGAAGAGTCGCCCTGTGTCATGGTTGTCGCCAAATATGAATAGCTTTTCGGGATGAGGGTAAAGATGGTCGTTGCTGACAACTTCATAGAGCCTGTCCGCCCCTCGCCAATACCCAAATTCCTCGCAAAACGCCATTGTCACAGCCTCTTGCAAAGCAAAGTCCATCACCGATGTCAGACTCGTCTCCCGAGCCCAAGCCGCCAACTTTGCCGAGTTGCATACCCATGTCTCGCCAACAATCGACATATGCGGATATTCCCTATATATGCGCGCCATCCAAGCCTCCATACCCTCGGCATCAGAATATGGGAACGTGTCCACTCTCAGTCCCCTAAGGTCGGCCATCTCAATCCACCATATTGCCACCTGCGCCAAGTATGTCACTACGAGCGGGTTCCGCATATTGAGGTCTGGCATCGTACGCTCAAACCATCCCTCTACGGTCCGCCGCCTGTCATATTCCGAGGCATGCATGTCCACGGCCACGCCGGGGCGGTAGTTGGTCCGCTCGGGCTTCCAATCCCATTCGTTGAACCACCCCGAGCCAGGAGCGTCGGCCATCCACGGGTGTTCCGATCCGCAGTGGTTGACCACGATGTCCATTATGAGTTTGATGCCCCATTGCGAGAGGCTTGCCGAGAGTTGCCTGTAGTCTGTAAGTGTGCCAAGGCGCGGGTCTACTGAGTAGTAGTCCGTGGCGGCATATCCGTGGAACGTGTCGCCCGCCATATCGTTGGTCTGCACGGGTGTGAGCCACAAGGCGGTTATGCCAAGTTCGTGCAGGTAGTCTATGTGTTTGCGTATGCCGCTAAGGTTGCCTCCATGCCGCCCGCGCGGACGTTTGCGGTCGAATTTCTCTTTTGTCGCCTCGTCTGTCCCGCACCCCTCGGCATGGGCAAATCTGTCGGGCATTGCCAAGTACACCGTGTCGGCCTCCGTAAATCCCAGTCTCTCTGCCGAGCTTCGGCGGCGGTCGTGCAATTCAAATTGTGCCGTGGCTACGGTCTCGTTGCCTTTGCGGAGCTCTATTGTGTATGTGCCGGCTGTGGCTGTCGAGTCTATCTCAATGTCGACGAAGAGGTAGTTGGCGCTGTCCGTCTGCCGTGTCCCCGTTATCCTGAGTCCTGTTTTTGCTGTGGATTCCGATAGGGTGGGGCGCGTGAGGGCTACGTTGTGGCCGTAGATAGTGAGCATGACGGTGGGCTCGGCCATGCCAGTCCACCAGTTTGCTGGCTCGACTCTCTCTATGCTCACGTCCGTGTCGGCGTTATTCCGCACCACCACGGGTTTGGGCATCTCCTCTGTCTTCTTTTTCGCCATTGGTGAGATTTGGTTTGTCGGGGCGCTCTCCGCTGCACCCCTTTAGAGTATCTTGATTGTCATGCGCACGTCTTTAAGGGGACGCGAGTTGGAGTCTACACTCATGTTGTTGATTTTCACGAGCACATCCAGACCTTCCGTTATCTCGCCAAAGACTGTGTATTCACCGTCGAGCTGCGGGGCTCCGCCAATGGTGGTGTAGTCGGCGCGCTGCTTGTCGGTGAACTCCTTATACTTCGATACCCTGTACTCCATGTCGATGCGGTCCTTGATCTCCGTCATTCGGCGTTTCCACTCCTTGGGGTCGGTCTCCTTCAGGGCGTCGAGCTCTGCCTTGTAGGGTAGGTAGTACAGCTTGTAGAGGTTGTTCTTGATCGGGTTGTTGATGCTCTTTTCGTATTTCGTGAGGTAGTCGTCCGTATACACCTGTCCGCGGACAATGTAGAATTGCGATACGTCCGATGTCTTGAATACGTTCACCTTGTCCGGCTGACGCGGTGCGCAAAGGGCTCCAAACTTGTGATAGCACTTGGAACTGAATTCACTGTCGATGTTTACCGCATCGTCGCCATAGCCAATATGCTGACCGGGCTTAGCATCTCGACTGTCCGATGAGCCGCCTTGGATTACGAAGTTCTTGACGACGCGGTAGAAGAGCGTGCCGTCAAAATGCCCCTCCTTGACGAGCTTGACAAATGCGTCGCGATGCCCTGGGGTGGCGTCATAGAGAAATCCGCGCATGACACCCATATTCGTGGTTATCTCAAACCTTACGCTCTGGGCCGCGCAAACAAAGCAAAGCATGGCGACGCAAACGGTAGCCGTCAGCCTCCGCCACTTGAATATCAGTCTCTTCATATCCCTACTCCTCGATCTCGCGTATTACCATCCATACGTTATGCCCGGGCCTCATCGCGGGGGGCATCACGGCCACTGATGCGATTGAGTCAATTACGTTGAGCCCGTCATACACTTCGCCAAAGACGGTGTACTCCGTGTCGAGGTGAGGCGCGCCGCCTTGGGTCTCATACACGTTGCGTATGTCGTCGGTGTAGGTCATGAGTTCGCCCTTGGCCTCGGCCACTTCCTCCACTTTGTTGATGATGCGCAACTGCATCTCGCTCAGTTCCTGCGCTTTGCCCTCGTTCTGAAGTTGCTGGAGCGAGTCGGCGTAGAATTTCATTATCTCGCGGTAGGTCCGGACGCGCACTTTGTTGTTGTGGATTGTCTCGGCCTCGTTGAGCGCGGTCTCTGTCTGGATTGAGCCTTGGACAATGTAGAATTGGCTGCCGCTCGATTTGCGCTCGGGATTCGATGCGTCGCCTTCGCGGGCTGCCGCCAAAGCTCCGCGCTTGTGGTAGTGCTCGGGGTATACAATCTCGGCGGGGATGTCGCTGCCAATGCTGTTCTCGCCCAGCTTGCGGCTCAGTGGCGCATGGCGCGAGTCGGGGTCGCCGCCCTGAATCATAAATCCGTTGATTACGCGGTGGAAGAGCAGCGAGTCATACGCGCCCTCGCGTACAAGCTTGATGAAGTTGTCGCGGTGGAGTGGGGTGTCGTCGTAGAGCACGGCCTTCATGGTCCCGTAGGGTGTCTCGATGGCCACCTTGATGTTCTGTTTGCTGTGGCATGAGGTGGTCAGGACTGCTGCGGCCATTGCTATGGCTGCCATTCCTGCTATTCGTCTGATTGTCGGGTGCATATCGATGTCTCTTTAGTTTTCCGTTTTTTTATATGTTCACTACTTTGACAGTCCGCATCTTGCCGCTTTCGCACATCACTCGTAGGATGTAGATGCCCGTCGGGCGACCGCAGAGGTTGATGCTGAGTTCTGTGCGTCCATGTGCGGCAATGTAGTCCGTCAGTTGTCCGCGGCGGTCGTATATTGCCACCGAGCTCATTGCTTCGCCCGTGAGGGTTATCACTCCGTCGTCGGTTCGCAATCGGATGTCGCTTGTTTCTGTTTGGGTCGGGGTTGCCGTGTCGTTTACGGTTGCGGTGGAGTATATGATGTCCATCGCTATGGCGCGGTTTGCCATTGTGGTCTGCGTGCCACCCGTGATGTATTGTGCTTCGGGCGTTTCGCTCGAGGCGGGGGCCGTCTTCAGTGTTACGTTTTCGCCTTTAGTGCAGCCTTCTGTGGCTATCTTGATGTAGAATGTCTGGCCAGCCCCTATTGTTACTGGCTTGTCGAGTATGAAGTCGACTATAGACTCTGTGCGAAAGGTGTATATGCTTTGCGCTGTCGTGTTTTGGGCCTCGGTGTCGGCCGATTTGCATACGCCTACTGTTACCATGGCGTTGTCTGTCTTGCTGCCGCCTACGGTTACGTCGGCATAGAGCCTCACGCCATAGATGGTTGTGGTATGTGGCGCGCCTGTCGGGACTATGGGTTGGAAGATTGCCGTGGCTTCGTCGCCTACCGCTACTTCTGCTGCCGCAATGTCTTCGGACTGAGGGCTGTATGTGCGCATGGTCTGTGTGCCGATGTTGTCAACTTCTAGGCCTTCAATGCCGCCAATGGCTGTAGCTCCCGTTGCTCTCGGGTCGAGGATTTGGCCGAGTGTGGCGTGCCCGTCCGATGATGCGTCCCATGCCTCGTCCAGCATCCAGAAATAGTCGCGTTTGGGCGATTTGCAAGAGGCGTATCCGCCTGAGAGTGCTCCGATTACCGCTCCCGTGGAGTCTATCAGCGCGCTGCCGGAAGATCCGCCTTCCGTGGCGCCTGCCGTCCATTGCCCCACTTCCCAAAACACGTTTTTCTTGAAGCTGCCCCCCATGGCGTTTTTGTCCGTCGTGGTGTATGTCTGTCGTGGTGTCGCACTCTCGGTTGTCGATATTTTCTTGACGTCGCCATATGGATGGTGTATGCAAAAAGCATGGCCCGTGGTGTCCGCCGTGCGGCTCCATCCTGCCCAATATGGGTTACTCGCCAGTCCCGGGGTGCGGCTCAAACGTATGATTGCCATGTCTGTAGGAGCGTCGAAAGCTACGAGTTCCGCATCCTGGATTGTCTCTGTGCCGGAATTGTAATACCCCTCAACTTCGCAAAATGGCTCCTCGAATCCAAACAATGCGATGCAACTCTTCACCGTGTCTGTGTTCACCACGTGGGCCGATGTCAAGACGAGCGGGTCGCGGTCCCCCGCGGTGGTGTTTATCAGTGTGCCGGTGCCCACCATGTTGTTGTTGAGTATGAGTCGGCATACGCTGCGGCGGAGGTCGTCTGTCCTCTCGTCGCAAGCTGCGCTCACCTCGCAATCTTTTGAGTCTCCGTAGTTGAGTGCTTTGTTCCGACTCTCGTTTTCGCTGTCGGCATCGCTGTCAATGCCTTCTATATACTTAAATCCGCAATATGCGGCTGCGACTCTGAAGTCCACTTCTGCATCTTGTGGCCCAGTGTATTGCAATATTATCTCGTCGCCGCTTACAATTGGCGTGAGCCCCGAGCCCAGTCGTACGCCATGGCTCTCTCCTTTTCCGCGTACGCTCAGTTCTCCTCCCTCGGGCAGCCCGCCCTTGCTCTCTATTTCTAGACTCATGCTTGTAGCTCCCGAGCTCCGAAATCCGTGAGTCCACACGGCTGTGCCGTCGGAGAGGATTGCCCATTCTCCGCATTCCGATGGGTGGCAATTGGTCTCCACTCTTGTGGCGAACATGCAGCGGCTCGACTTCGTGTTTTGCTCGGGTGCTGAGGCTGGGGGCAGCTCGGTCCATACGATTGCGGCGTCGGCTGTGGGCGTCACTTGGGCTGCCGTCAGTGTAGGGAGTGCCGTGGCCACTGCGGCTATGGCTATTGATGCCAGGCCGCGGGCTCTTTTCCCGAATAGTGTGCTGAGTCTCTTTGCGCTTTCCATGTTCTGGTGTGTGGCGTGCATGCGAAACCGAAAGATAGCAACATTTCGTGACATTATTGGTCTCTTGTGCGCTCTTTTTGTCATTCTTGTGCACGCAAGTCACTAATCTGAGCCGTCGTAAGTGCACAAAAAAACTGGTTGTCGGACCGAGTCCGGCAACCAGTTTTGTAGAGTGTGGGATGAGACTCTTATAGGAGTCCTACCTCTCCGCAATTACTCAGCTACAACAGCAGAGTCAGGAGTAGCTACAGTGCTATCAGCAACAGCAGCGGTAGAGTCCTGGCAAGCAGCCTTGACAGAGTCGCAGCATTCAGGAGTCTCAGCCTCGGTGTTCTCAGTGTTAGCGTTGTTGCTAGCGCAAGCAACGAGCATAGCAGCAACAGCTGCAATAGCAAACAGATTCTTCATAATAGTTTATTTGATTAATGTTGTATCTTCGTTCTGGTGTCTTTCGTTTGAATAGACGGCGCAAAGTTAATCCTTGTTTGAACTTTATGCACTGTATGTGGCTGAAATTTGTGTTAAAAATATATAACGGACTAAGCAATTCTCACAACATTAAGATTTCCCGAGGGTTACATATACGACTGCCGCCGCATTTTTATGCATTTACTGTCGTTTCTGATTGTCTTCAGGTCGCAAATCCGAGAGTTGCGCCATCTCCCCGCTCCCGTGCGAATTGTCAATTGTCAATTGCGATCTCTCTCTTATTATCAGTAAATTAAACCTTTTGCCGAAATTCTGGCTATATTCGCGGAACTATGCGCCTGCGTCTCGAGAAACGACTTGAGCCACGGGCGTCCTACACCCCACAACAGTTTCTCCATGAACAACAAGCGCCCTCAACAGTCCGGCAATGGCGACCCTCGCCGAAATACCGTCAGCATTACGCTGAGCGACAGGGAATTGGCCGCCATCGACGAATATTGCGAGATATTTGGCGGACGGTCCCGTGCCGCGGTGATACGCGAAGGGGCTGTGCGCTTTGTACGTGAGAAGCTTATCGATAGGCACACCTGCCTCTTCCCAGAGGAACTTGACCCGCCGCAACAACAGGCTAAGCAGACAAAGGCAGTGGACCCGCTACCCTCTCTTTTCGACAATCTCGACGACTATATAACAACCAACGACTCAAATGGCTAAAAAGGTTTACTACCGCATTGGCGAAGTGGCCGAGTCGCTCGGTATCCCCATCTCGAAAGTAAGATATTGGAGCGATACCTTCGATGAACTGATCAAGGTGCGCCGCAATACCAAGGGCGACCGCTTCTTTGTCTACGAAGATGTCGAGGTCTTCAAGAAAATTCTCTACCTCACAAAGGACTGCGGCTATACCCTTAATGGCGCGAGGGACAAACTTATGGCCGAGAAATACGTCCAAAGGGTTGTGAAGGACAATAACAAGAAATCCCCAGATCCTGAGGTCGCGCTAGACGATACCACAAAAGCGGAAGTGGATGCCATCGCGGTGCGCGCCAATCTCGTGATGCGCCTTACCAATCTTCGCTCCTCCCTCGAGGACATAATGAAAATTCTATGACGGAACATATATATAAGGTGTCTGATGCCGTCGCGGCTCTCGCAGAGTGTTTCCCTCTCTGGAGTCAAGACGGATGGGACAACAGCGGCCTGCTCGTGGGCGACGCTGCCGACCCCATTCGCGGCATTCTCTTCTCGGTGGACCAAACAGAGGCTACTGTCGACGAGGCCATAGCTCTCGGTTGCAACCTCATCGTGAGCCACCACCCGCTGATGTTCCGAGGCCTAAAACGTCTTACGGGCGCTAATGCCGAGCAGCGCACAATAATTAAGGCTCTCCGCGCCGGCATATCCCTTGTGGCCTTCCATACTCCTGCG
>CAVILU010000061.1:0-12095 GCA_963643535.1 bacterium
TAGGTAGGATTAAGTTCCTTTCAATCGTTTGCCAAAGATACAAGTGTTTTTTTTTATTAACAAGTCATTATTGCGATTTAACACTTCAGAGAAACACGGAAAAATGAGATTACATCTCTACATAAAAGAGTCACAGACACAGAGGTGAGAGCAGAAAAGGGCAGGCGCACGCCCCAAGGAAAGAGAAAAAAAGCTATCTTAGCATCAAGATGAAAAACATAGAGGAGCTGCACGCCGCATATTTGCGAAGCACAGGAATATCAACGGACACGCGAACGATAGCCAAAGGCTCGATGTTCGTAGCCCTCAAAGGCGCCAACTTCGACGCCAACACCATGATAGCCCAGGCACTTGAGCGCGGGGCGGCATACGTCGTGACCACCGACAAGGCATACGAAGCCGACAGCCGCGCCTACGTATGCGACGACACCCTCGCCGCACTGCAGGAGTTGGCGAAATACCACAGGAAGACTCTGCGGATACCCGTGGTAGGCATAACGGGCACCAACGGCAAGACCACAACCAAGGAACTCGTGACAGCCGTACTCCGACAGAAATATAACGTGGCCGCCACAGTAGGCAACCTCAACAACCATATCGGCGTGCCACTGACAGTGCTATCAATAAAGGCAGATGCGGAGATCGCCGTTGTGGAGATGGGCGCAAGTCACCCAGGCGAGATAGCCGACCTCGTAAAGATATCGCAGCCGACGGCGGGACTCATAACCAACGTAGGCATAGCGCACATCGAGGGTTTTGGTTCCTTCGAGGGAGTGAAAAAGACCAAAGGCGAGCTGTATGACTACCTGCGCACCACCAACGGCACCATATTAATTGACACAACGAACAGCCACCTCACGGGTATGCTCGGCAACTACGCCAATGCCCTACCCTATCGCAAAGGCACTGTCGTAGAGGACGGCCGCGAGACAATAACGGTAAGCATCGAAGGCGGCCCGACTATCGAGACCAACCTCACAGGTCGTTATAACCTCGCCAACGTACTCGCCGCGGCCACTGTAGGCAAGTTCTACGGTGTGACGGACGAAGAGATATGCCGCGCAATAATAGAATATAAGCCGACCAACAGCCGCAGCCAGATAGTCGAGACCAAGCGCAACCACCTGATAGTAGACGCATATAATGCAAACCCGAGCAGCATGGCCGCGGCACTCGACAACCTCGAAGCGTCGCACGCCGAGCGCAAAGCCGTAATCCTCGGAGCGATGCGCGAACTCGGGACAGAGCAAGACCCACAGCACATCAAGGTGCTCGCAAGACTCAAGAGCATGGGGTTCGCAGCCGCAATACTCATTGGACCCGAGTTCAGCAAATTCAAGGGCGAATATCCCGAGTTCAAGTTCTTCGACCAGACGGCCGAGGCCCAGGATGCCGCAAAAGAGCTAACGGGAATGCAAATACTCGTGAAGGGCTCGAACTCCAATAAGCTCACCACTTTGGTGGAGTACCTATGATATATAATATATGGTGTCGGCAGGAGGTGTTAGCATTCCAAAGGACACCTTATATAATATCCAAGTAAAACGAATAACATAAAAACGAAATACAGTGAAGCAATTTCTGACAGTAGGAGACATAGGCGACCTCGGCAAAGCCATTGAGGAGGCCAAGCAAGTAAAAGCCACCCCATTCGCATGGCAGGAGCTCGGACGCAACAAGACCATCATCCTGGTCTTCTTCAACTCCAGCCTCCGCACCCGCCTGAGTTCGCAGGTTGCGGCTCAGAACCTCGGCATGCACGCCATCGTCCTCAACATCGACAAGGACAGTTGGAAGCTCGAGACCGAAATGGGCGTGATCATGGACGGCGACAAGACCGAGCACCTTCGCGAGGCCATCCCCGTCATCGGCTCATATTGCGACATCATCGGCGTCCGCTCCTTCGCACGCTACGAGAGCCGCGAGTTCGACTACGAGGAGACCATCCTCAAGCAGTTTATTGAGTACTCCGGCCGCCCCGTAATCTCGCTTGAGAGCGCCACACGTCACCCGTGTCAGGCATTTGCCGACCTCTTGACCATCGAGGAGCACAAGACTGTCAAGCGCCCCAAGGTCGTCCTCACATGGGCGCCCCACCCCAAGGCGTTGCCACAGGCTGTGCCTAACTCCTTCGCAGAATGGATGAAAGCAGCACCTGATGTCGACTTCGTTTTAACTTGCCCCGAGGGCTATGACTTAGCTCCAGACATTATGGAGGGCATCACCGCCGAGCGCGATCAGAAGAAAGCCTTCGAGGGTGCGGACTTCATCTATGCCAAGAACTGGGCAAGCTATGAGCAGTATGGCCAGATTTTGTCTAAGGACCGCTCGTGGACTGTAGACGCAGAGCATATGAGCTGGACGAACAACGCCAAGTTCATGCACTGTCTGCCCGTACGCCGCAACATGATCGTGTCTGACGAAGTTATCGACGGCCCCAACAGCCTTGTAATCCCCGAGGCAGCCAACCGCGTTTTCTCCATCCAGACCGTCATGAAGAGGATGCTTGAGGATTTGGCTGCTGGCAGGAAGTAGGAATTCCAGCACACGTCTGATAGATTATTCTATACTCCAATTTTCAGGAGCCCTCAATTATTTTATTGGGGGCTCCTTTTTTCTATTAAGGGATAGCGTAGAGGGGAGATCCTCAGAATGGGAAAGTGCAAATTGCGATTTATGAGCAGAGCGGAAGGATGAGTGGAGACTGAAAAACGGGTCGTGACATTAATGATGTGTTAATTCAGCTATGCAAATTTCCAACTTTCGACATATAAGAGTATATTTGGCGTGCAAAATAGGCGCTGGCGAGAGCCCCTTGTTCGGGCGCCGACAGGAAAAAGAAAGATGAGTGAAGTTCTCTTAGAGGCACTTATGCAATTGTTCGCCCTACTGACCGACGTGAAACACGTGTCGGTAGCGACTGGGCGTGAGAAAGTTGGCGAGTATCTGTCCCGCCAGTTCAACGCTGAGTATGTGCGTAAGTTCCTGGCCAGATATGAATATTACATAGGCAAGTTTCACAACCACGCCACAGCAGAAGACGAGGCCGCGCAGGACGCTCAAAGGAGCGAGAACATCAGGCGGATGAAGAAAATCTGCAACGACGTGAACCTCGAGATAGGCCTCGACGAGAAGATATTGCTCCTCTCGGCCATGCTCAATTATATTGCGAAGCCCGAGATTGGCAATGACGAAGAGCGGTTCGTAGATGGCCTTGCGGACTTGCTGCGCATCCCACCGGAGGACTATTGGAACCTCAAGACCTTTACTCTCGAGTTGCCAGCCAACGTGGTGGACAAGAGCCGACTACTGATAATAAACGGCAAGCCCGAGAAGTTGCACCCCGACATCAAGCATATCTATATCAGCAAGTTCGGCGTGTGCGTATGGGTTCTCCACATCAAATCTACAAACACATTCGTATTCAGATATAACGGCGAGCGCAACCTCTACCTCAGCGGTCACCGTCTCGACCCGGGCAAGGTATACCCCATGTCGCCCGGCTGCGTGCTTAACACCAGCCACGTCCGACCGGTATATTATGGTCACATTGCCGAGAAGTTCATCACGCGTCCGGAGACGGGCAGAATCCTCTACCGCGCGGTGGACATCGAATATAAGTTCTCCGACGACAACGTAGGCGTACATAAGTTCAGTTTCCTCGGCAAGAGCGGTCAGCTCGTGGGCATCATGGGTGGCTCGGGCGCAGGCAAGAGTACCCTGATGAACCTTATGTGCGGCAAAGTCAAGCCGAGCAACGGCCGCATAACCATTAACGGTTATGACCTCCATGAGGACCAGAAAGACCTGGAAGGCGTGATTGGCTACGTCCCGCAGGACGATATGCTCAACGAGGAGCTCACTGTATATGAGAACCTCTGGTTCAACGCCCGCCTGCTCTTCAGCAACAAGTCTACGTCCGAGAAAAAGCACCTCATAGAGAAAGCCCTCTTGGACTTCGATCTCGTAGAGGCGCGCGACCTCAAGGTGGGCAACCCTCTCAACAAGGTGCTCAGTGGTGGTCAGCGCAAGCGACTGAACATCGCCCTCGAGCTTATGCGCGAACCCTCGGTGCTCTTTGTAGACGAGCCGACGTCGGGCCTCTCGAGTTCCGACTCCGAGAAGGTAATGTCGCTCCTCAAGCGTCAGGTACTCAAGGGCAAACTGGTGATAATCAACATCCACCAGCCAAGCAGCGACATATACAAGCTGCTCGATAAACTCCTCATGATAGACCAGGGTGGCTATATTGTCTACAATGGCAACCCGATGAACGCCATCGTCTACTTCAAGAAGAAGGCGCACTACGTAAATCCCGAGGAAAGAGAGTGTTACCTCTGCGGCAACGTCAAGACCGAGCAGCCATTGCGAATCATCGAGGCCCGAATGGTGGACCCCTCCGGCAAACTCATCCGCAAGCGCAAAGTGACACCCAAGGAGTGGTATCAGCAATATTGTGACGAGTTCGAGGCCAGCTTCGACTGGAAAGGCAAGAAGACCACAATAAAGGAGAAGTTGCCCGACAACCTCTACTGCATACCTAACCGCCGCAGTCAGTTTGTCACCTTCCTCTTGCGCGACGCACTCAAGAAACTCAAGGACACGCAGTATATGCTCCTCAACATTATTGAGGTGCCGGTGCTTGCGCTGCTCCTAGCCCTTGCGACGCACTATGTCGGCGAGAGCGGAATATACACGCTCTCGGCAAACTCCAACCTGCCGACATACCTCTTTATGTGTGTCGTGGTGGCCATCTTCGTAGGTCTCAACACGTCGGCCGAGGAGATGATAAAAGACCGCAAGTTGCTGATGCGCGAGCAGTTCCTGAACCTTAGCCGCACATCTTACCTCTCGGCAAAGATTGTGAACTTGTTCGGCATGTCGTTCGTCCAGACGCTTATGCTCGTGGCTATAGGACATAGCATAATGGGCATCAGCACGGACTTATGGCTTGTACATATAGGCGTACTTTTCAGCACATTTGCTTTTGCTATAATCTTTGGCCTCAATATAAGCAGTGGACTAAAGACAGCCGTATCGATATACATATCCATCCCGCTGGTGCTTGTGCCACAGCTCGTTTTCAGCGGCACGATGGTGGACTTCGAGAGGCTGCACCCTGCGCTTGGCAACAGGGAATATACGCCAGTCATTGGCGACATTATGATCTCGCGCTGGGCATATGAGGCGCTGGCCGTAGACCAGTACACACGCAACCCATATGAGCGTCACTTCTTCGACAGCGAAGTAGAGCGCAGCAAGGCATCTTACATTGCCGCATCGTGGTTGCCAGAGATTGAGGCCATTAACAGGACTTGCACTGGCGACGGTGAAAAGACCGGACTCCTGCTTGCCGAACTCGACAGGGTACAGGAGGCTCTCGGAGTAGCTTTGCCAGACACGATAACGATCCCCAAGAGCGGCACAACTCGCGACAAAGCGCAGGTAAGCGACGCCATCAGCTACCTCAAGCAGGTGGCCCAGGAGCAATTCCGCGTAGCGACGGAGAGGACCGACAGCATAGCCAAAGGCCTCGTCAAGGAACTCGGCTCGGCAGAGGCTGTGGCCGCACTCAAGCATAGCTGCACAAACGATGCCCTCGGCCGCCTGGCGCAGAGCAAGGATAAGTTTACGCAGATTGCGGTATACCCCGACAAGATGATCCGCAAGCGCCAGCCTATCTACGACATGCCGGAGAACCGATATGGACGTGCGCACCTCTATTCGCCCGCCAAGCGGATAGGCGACACAATGATACCGACGGCACTCTTCAACTGCATCGTAATCTGGATATTCGTAGGCATATTCTACGTGACACTATACTTCGACCTCTTGCGCAAATTCTTCAATAAACTGGAGAGCGACAAGAAGCGAAGGATAACGAAGAAGCTCGAGAAGCTCCGCCTCTGATCCGGATCTAAAAAGCCGAAGAGCGTGAAGATGCGCTCGACCTCCGAAAGAAATAAACAACCTAACCTAACCACAAGTAAATGGAAGAACTGAAAGAGTTGGCAGAGGCCGCGTGGAACGACCGCACCCTGCTGACCAAGGCCGACGTCCGCAAGGGCATCGACGAGATTGTAGCCCTGCTCGACAAGGGACAGTTGCGTTGCGCGACACCCGACGAGAGCGGCGAGAACTGGACCGTCAACGAATGGGTGAAGAAGGCCATCATCCTCTACTTCCCCATCCATGATATGGAGACCATCGAGTGCAACCCATTCGAGTGGCATGACAAGGTGCCCCTCAAGCACGGCTATGCCGACATGGGCGTACGCGCTGTGCCTCATGCCGTTGCCCGCTATGGCTCGTTTATCGAGAAAGGCGTGGTCATGATGCCATCGTTCGTCAATATTGGCGCATACGTCGGCAGTGGCACAATGGTGGACACGTGGGCTACCGTCGGCAGCTGCGCACAGGTGGGCCGCGGTGTTCACTTGAGCGGCGGAGTTGGCGTCGGTGGCGTGCTTGAGCCCGTACAGGCTGCCCCGGTGATTATTGAGGACCATGCCTTTATTGGTTCGAGGTGCATCATCGTCGAGGGTTGCCATATTGGCCATGAGGCTGTATTGGCGGCAGGATGTGTGCTCACAGGCTCAACCAAGATTATTGATGTCACCGGTCCAGAGCCAGTCATCACCAAGGGATATGTACCTCCCCGTTCGGTGGTCATCCCCGGCTCCTATATAAAGAAATTCCCGGCAGGCGAATTTGCCACCGCTGCAACCCTTATCATCGGTCGCCGTAAAGAGTCCACGGACAAGAAGACCTCGCTCAACGAGTGCCTCCGCGACTACAACCTCGGAGCCTAACCCATAGACAACGAGGCGGATAAGGCGCAACGCAGCGCACGGAACGCATACACAGCTGGCAGCCGCGACCGACAACGATAGCGGCTGCCGGCTTTATCTCATAAAAAAGGCGCATAGGGAAAAAGTGCGCAGAAAAGACAAACAAGAATGGGAAACACAGAATATGACGAGGACTTGCGTCAGGCGGTAGCCACGATTCGCAAGGGCGGCATAATACTCTACCCCACGGACACCGTATGGGGCATAGGATGTGATGCCACAAACCCCGAGGCCGTGGCAAAAGTCTTTGCGCTCAAGCAGAGAGCCGAGGCCAAGAGTATGCTTGTACTGGTAGACTCGGCACTCAGGGCGCAGACCTACGTGGCCGACATACCCGACGTGGCTTACGACATGCTGGACATATCAGACAAGCCGCTGACATTGATTCTTGACGGGGCTAAGAACTTGGCCAAGAACCTCATTGCCGAGGACGGGTCGATAGGCATCCGCGTCACGAACGAGAAGTTCAGCCACGACCTGTGCTACCGATTCAGCAAACCCGTGGTATCGACATCGGCAAACATCAGTGGTCATCCCGCGGCCGCCATCTTCAGCGAGATAGAGCAGGAGATCAAGGATGGCGTGGACTACATAGTTAAATTTCGCCAAGACGACACCAAGAAATCAAAGCCAAGCAGCATAGTCAAGCTCAAGGCAAATGGGCAAGTGACGATAATAAGACAATAGACAACAGACTGGCGAAAAAGACGACAGATGAAAAAGGAGTACCCAATAGACGTTGAGAACTACCCGTTCAAAGTGCGATCCGCGATACAGCTGAGGTTCAACGACTTGGACGGCTACGGGCATGCGAACAACGGTGCTATGCAAGCCTTCTTCGACATTGGCCGCGCGACGTATCTGCGATTGTGCTGTGGCGAGGACTTTTACAAAGGCGACTCGACAATGCTGGTGGTATCCTACACCACCGACTTCCTGCAGCAGGTGCACTTCGAGGACGACATTGAGGTGCGCGTGGCGGTGCATCGCATTGGATATAAGAGTATAAGCATGCTCATGGTCATAACGGACAAGACGACAGGCGATGTAAAAGCGGTGTCGGACTCCATAATGTCCGGATTCAGCAAACGCACGCAGGCGAGTATCCCTATTTTGGAGCGATGGCGTAAAAAAATAGAGGAGATAGAGGGCCGGAAGTTTTAAAAAAAAACAACAAAAGGCAAAAGACTCTGTCGGACGATATTTTGATATCAACTTTTTCGTATCTTTGGTAAGACAAGTGAGACAATGCTGACAACAGATAACATATATACAGACGTAGAGAAGTGGCTTTCGGAGATTGACTATGGTCAGGCTCCGAAGAATCTCTATGACCCCATCCGATATTCTATGTCGTTGGGAGGCAAGCGTATGCGCCCAGTATTATGCCTCTCGACGTGCGCCCTTTTCAAGGACGATTACGAGCAGGCGAAGTGGGCTGCAATGGCCATCGAGGTGTTCCACAACTTCACCCTGCTCCATGACGACGTGATGGACAAGGCTTGCATCAGGCGCGGCAAGCCCACCGTGGTGGCAAAATATGGCCTCAACACCGCCATTTTGAGTGGCGATGCCATGCTGATTGAAGCATACCGCCTTCTCCAGCTCACCGATTCCCCTTCCTTCTCACTTATAGTAGACACATTCAACAAGACCGCCCGCGAGGTGTGTGAGGGTCAGCAGCTCGATATGGACTTCGAGACTCGCGACGACGTCACCGCCGAGGAGTATCTTGAGATGATACGCCTCAAGACGGCCGTCCTACTCGCCGGCGCAATGAAGATTGGCGCCCTCGTAGGTGGAGCCGCAGCGCAAGAGACGCAGGCTCTCTACGATTATGGCATCCTGATAGGCTTGGCATTCCAGCTTCAGGACGACCTCCTGGACAGCTTTGGCGACGAGGCCACCTTTGGCAAAGCTATTGGCGGCGACATCATGGAGAACAAGAAGACTTACCTCCTCATCTCGGCTCTTGCTAACGCCGACAGCGGTCAGAGGCGCGAGATCATGGCATGGATCGGCAACCCAGACCCCGTGCGCGAGGAGAAGGTGGAGGCGATGCGCGACCTTTATGAGGCCACCGGCGCACGCGAGATTACGGAGAACAAGGTGAAGGAGCTCTTTGACCAGGCAATGTCCAAACTCCGCGAGATGGAAATACCGGCCGAGGGCAAGCGATACTTCATCGACTACGCAGACAAACTGTTCAAGCGCAACAAGTAACGAGCGCTACGACATAAAAGTAAATAAAGAAGCAAATCAATAATATGGCAAAGACAGGCAAGATTATTCAGATAGTTGGTCCTGTGGTGGATGTCACTTTCGACACAGCCGAGGGCGAGCTGCCAGAGATCTACGACGCTCTGGAGATCACGCGCGACAACGGCGCAAAGCTGATAGTAGAATGCGAGCAGCATATTGGCGAGAACACCGTAAGGTGCATCGCGATGGAGTCTACCGACGGCCTCAAGCGTGGCATGGACGTAGTCAACACCGGCTCACCAATCATGATGCCTAAGGGCGACAACGCCCGCGGCCGACTGCTGAACGTCATTGGCGAGTCCATTGACGGCATGCCCACCCCCAACAAGGAGGGCGGCAGCCCAATCCACAAGCCGGCGCCCTCTTACGAGGAGCTGACCACCGAGGCCGAGGTCCTCTTCACCGGTATCAAGGTCATCGACCTTATCGAGCCCTATGCTAAGGGTGGTAAGATTGGCCTCTTCGGTGGTGCAGGTGTCGGTAAGACCGTGCTTATCCAGGAGCTCATCAACAACATCGCAAAGGGCCACAATGGCCTCTCCGTCTTCGCAGGCGTAGGCGAGCGCACCCGTGAGGGCAACGACCTTCTGCGAGAGATGATTGAGAGCGGCATCGTCAACTATGGCGAGGCTTTCAAGGAGAGCATGGAGAAGGGCGAGTGGGACCTCTCGAAGGTTGACCATGAGGCCCTCGCAAAGAGCCAGTGCACCATGGTGTTCGGTCAGATGAACGAGCCTCCCGGAGCACGTGCACGAGTAGCCCTCTCTGGTCTTACCGTGGCCGAGAGCCTCCGCGACGGTGATGGCAAGGGTGCAGGTCGTGATATCCTCCTCTTCATCGACAACATTTTCCGTTTCACCCAGGCAGGTTCTGAGGTATCGGCACTTCTCGGCCGTATGCCTTCAGCCGTAGGTTACCAGCCTACCCTGGCATCTGAGATGGGCGCCCTCCAGGAGCGCATCACCTCTACCAAGCACGGTTCTATCACCTCCGTCCAGGCAGTCTACGTGCCGGCCGATGACCTTACGGACCCCGCGCCCGCAACGACCTTCGCCCACCTCGACGCAAAGACCGTCCTTAGCCGTAAGATTGCCGAGCTCGGTATCTACCCCGCTGTAGACCCACTCGACTCCACCTCACGAATCCTCACCCCCGAGGTCGTAGGCAAAGCTCACTACGAGTGCGCAGAGCGCGTCAAGCAGCTCCTCCAGCACTACAATGAGCTCCAGGATATCATCTCGATCCTCGGTATGGAGGAGCTCTCAGAGGAGGACAAACTCGTGGTTGCACGTGCACGCCGCGTACAGCGCTTCCTCTCTCAGCCGTTCTTCGTA
The DNA here is from genome assembly GCA_963643535.1 of bacterium. Classification (GTDB taxonomy): domain Bacteria; phylum Bacteroidota; class Bacteroidia; order Bacteroidales; family Marinilabiliaceae; genus W3P20-009. The sequence goes on from CAVILU010000061.1 coordinate 10,448, forward strand.
GCCGAGCAGTTCACCGGCCTCCAGGGTGCCTACGTATCAATCGAGGACACCATCAAGGGCTTCAATATGATTATGGATGGTGAGCTCGACAAGTATCCCGAGGCTGCATTCCACCTCGTTGGCACCATCGAGCAGGCTATTGAGAAGGGCGAGAAGCTCCTCAAGGAGCAGGCATAAACCCCGACATTTAAAACGGCAGTAATATGGAAACGCCTCTCAACCTCGAAATCGTATCGCCCGAGAAGGTAGTCTTCAGTGGCGACGTAGAGCTCGTCGAGATGCCTGGCAAGCGCGGTCGTTTCGCTATTTTGCGGAACCATGCGCCCATCATTGCCACGCTCTCAGTAGGCCAGATCAGGGTAAAGCCCGTGGGCAAGCCCGAGGAGGCATTCGACTGCCAGGCCGGCTATGTCGAGTGCTCCAACAACAAAGTGTCGATTCTGCTCAACGCCTAAGCGGGCGTAGCATATCGCGATAAACGCCAAGCGGCGGGTAGTCCTATTGGGGGCTGCCCGCCGCTTGAGGTTTCTTAAGGCCAAGTAGCGGACAGACGCCACCCCCCCCAAAAAAACGACTCAAGGCACTCGAAGAGACTTATCTTCGGGTGCCTTGAGATTTTTTATTATTACTTACTCCTCAGAGTTGCGACTCAAAAGTGCCGAGACGGGATAGGGCTCGGACAGCGGATCGGCAACCTCTGATGTTGAAGATCTTGCGGAGGAGAGATTTGATGGGAGATGCCGATTTTCGGGATGCGGAATAGTTTTGGATGTCGGACTCTGAAAGGCCTGTCGCCACAAGGCGTTTGCCTACCATATCGTCGGATGAGGCTTTTGCGAGAGCCGTGGCCAATCTTTCGGGAGTGACTAAAGCCGTGGCGAACTTGATGATGTCAACCTCCGTGGCACACTGTGATATTGGCAGCCCACCGCAAACAACAGTGACCTTTGCGCCACGCTCGGCCATGCTCCAGGCCTTCATCTCTTGGCGGAATAGGGACCTCTCGCAGGCTGTGCGGCGGTCGTCCGAAAGATAAGGGGTGGAACCGTCTACTGGCGAATGATCGGGATTGTGACCGAGCGCGAAGACTGAACTCAAATGGACTATGCGGCCGACATGTGCATTTTCGGCAGCGAGGTAAACGGACTTTGTGGCCTCGACATTGAGATTCCAGACCTCTTGTTGCTCCTTCCGGGCGAAAGAAACGGCTTGCCCCACAAAGAAAAGGAGATCCGAGTCCGACATAGCTTTGTCGAGTTCGGCATTGGGCCAGAAAAGTTTATCAGGATCGCAGACAACAGTCACAGAGGCGCCGCAAGACTCGAGAATGCCAGTGAGTTTGCGGGCGGTGGCATCGTCAACAGAGAAAGACACCACGGCGCAATGTTTGCCCCGCAGCCAATCGAGAGTGCCAACAAGAGAGTCTAGGCACATATTCGGCGTCACATTATTCACTACGACAAATGTAGCCAAATATATTGAGAAAGCGTGGCGTGGAGAGGAAAGTTGATATACTTGGCGCACAAAAAAAGCACTGAAGTCTTTTTAACCTCAGTGCTTCTGTTGGTAGCGGGAAGCCGACTCGAACGACTGACCTTTGGGTTATGAGCCCAACGAGCTACCACTGCTCCATCCCGCAATATAAGTT
>CAVILU010000062.1:0-12045 GCA_963643535.1 bacterium
AACTGTGAACTGAATGGAGCCCCAAAGGCACTACGAGTTCTTAGCGATTAGCTTAGAACCGTGCGATGCGAAGCCGGCGTTGTAAGCCAGCCCAGGGCGCAAGCCCTAGGGCAAAAAACACACTCCAAAAATGAATAAAAACCGCGAGTCAAAACGTTGGCGGGCGGGGGGTACCGCGAACTGTGAACTGTTAACTGTGCACTGTGAACTGGTCTAGGCCCTAGGGCAAAAAACACAACACCAAACTCCCAATTAACAACACTCAATTGCCAATTACCCAAAAATCCCGCCGACGGAGGGGTACTGCGAACTGTGAACTGTTAACTGCGCACTGTGAACTGTTTTAGGCCCTAGGGCAAAAAAATAACCACAACACCTAACTCTCAATCAACAACCGTCAATTACCCCAAAAACAGCAGACGGGGGTACCGCGAACTGTTAACTGTTAACTGTGCACTGTGAACTGATCTAAGCTGTTAACTGATATCTATCCCATCCGCCCCCGGTAATCCTCATACCCAAAGCTGCGGACAATCCGAAGCCCGCCATGATCTGGGTCAAAAATAGCTATCGACGGATGAGTAACACCATTAAACATCGTGGTCTTCACAGTAGTGTAGTGAATCATATCCTCGAAGATGATATTGTCCCCAACCTTCAGAGGCTCATCAAATGACCAACTGCCAACATAGTCGCCCGAGAGACAAGAACATCCGCCCATACGGTATGTAGGCAACCCCTCAACAGGATCGAAGTGCGCACCGCGAATAACTGGCTTATAAGGCATCTCAAGGCAATCCGGCATATGGCAAGCGAAAGATACGTTCAGCATTGCAGTCTTAATCCCGCTATTCTCCACAATATCCTCTACTGTCGAAAGCAAAAATCCCGTCTGCCAAGCAAAAGCCGAACCCGGCTCCAGTATGACCTGAAGATGCGGATGGCGTGAGCGGAATGACTTGATTGTCTCAATAAGAAGATCCACGTCATATCCCTCGCGCGTCATAAGATGACCACCGCCAAAATTCACCCACTTGATATGCTTCAGATACTGCCCAAAGCGCGTCTCGAAAGCCGCAATCATATTAGCACTCTGCTCTGCCGAACTCTCGCAAAGGGCGTGGCAATGCAGTCCCTCCACGATACTTGGCAGTGACTGAGGAAGGTCGCACTGACGTATGCCAAGTCGCGAGCCGGGTACACACGGATTATATAAGTCCGTGTCCACCTGCCCGAGCTCGGGATTGACACGCAAGCCTACCGATACCTCGTGGTCGGCATGCATGACGTTAGGTGTATATCGCTCGAGCTGCGTTAGTGAGTTGAATGTTATGTGTTTGCTGCACTGTAAAATCTGGTCTATCTCGTTGGGCGAGTAGACGGGCGCATATGTATATGCCGGGCTGCCGAGCTCCTCGTACGCCAATCGGGCTTCGGAGAGTGAACTGGCCGTGGCACTGTCGAACTGCTCGCGGATGATGGGGAAGGCATCCCAAAGCGAGAATGCCTTGAACGCCAATATTATCTTGGCTCCGCTCTCGTCCTGCACTCTGCGGATAAGGCGGAGGTTCTTGCGCATCTTGTCGGCCTCGAGTACGTAACACGGGCTTGGGATTTTGCTAATATCTATCTCTAGTTTCATCTGTTTCTGTTGTTCTCTTTTTTATGGTGGGTGTTACCTGTGCTTGTTTTCTGTAACACAGAGTATTAACCTGCGTTGCGCACAAACTCTGATGGGGTCAGCCCTGTCTCTTTCTTAAAGAAGCGTACAAAGTGCTGCGGATATTGGAAGCCGAGTGAGAACGCCGTCTCTTTCACCGTTGCGTTGGGCTCCAGCATCTTGCTCTTGGCGAGCGAGAGTACCTTGCGGTTTATGAGTTCTTTGGGCCCGATGCCCGTCTCGCGCTTCACCATGTCGCCAAAGTAGTTGGGCGTCAGGCATATCTTGTCTGCAAAATAGCTCACCGTGGGTAGCCCGTCCGTCTCCGCCTTGCCTTCAGAGAAGTAGCCATTTAGTAAATCCTCAAATTTCGATAAAGCGTTATGGTTCAGCTCCTTGCGACTCTCAAACTGACGCTCGTAGAACCTTAGGCAATAGTTGAGCAATACCTCAATGTGACTGACTATCAGGCGACGGCTGACCTTGTCCACTGGGCGACGGACTTCGTCCTCAATCATCTCCATGCAGCAGAGTATGGCATCGCGTTCCTCGGGTGACGGGTGGAGTGCCTCGTTACTCGAGTAGGAGAAAAAGCCAAAGTCGCTCATCTGTTTTTCGAGCTGAGTGCCTACAATGAGCTCGGGCGAGAATATCAGTCCGTCGTTACTTGGCAGCATTCCCGGCACAGGCTTGGATGTGATGGTCTGATTGGGCGCAAAGCTCACAATGCTTCCCTCGTCATAGTCATACTGCGTTCGCCCATAGCTCAATATGCATCCCTTGTTCTTCTTGACAAAGATGGTGTAGACTCCCAAGTTCACAGTCCGCTCCTCTTGGGGCATCTCGTGGATAGGTGAGTGCACGACGTCAGCCAATGGAAACGTAGGTTCCGGGAAACCATAGAACTTGTTGTATTGCGCAATGTCTTTAAGTTCGGTTATTGTCATGGCTCGGTTGTGGCTATTATGCTCGATATAAACAATTTGCGACTGGCTGATATGGAATGCCTCATTGAGGTGCCCACCGTATCGCCTATCGCAAATATAGTAATTTTTCGTGTCAGAAAAGTGGCATAGTTAGGGCAGGTAATCGACAAAATCTCTCTCTACAAATGCGACTTGTGAAAAGCTAAAAAAAACGTCGCCCCGCCAACCGAATCAAATCGGCTGACGGGGCGACAATGCGTTACTTGCTAATTGCCAACTGTCAAAGTATCTGGAACTTCAGCCCAATGTCGAGATGGAATATGTCCCCAAAGTTGACATATTTGTTGTCAAACCCGCTAAGTACGTAGGTGTCGTTGGTCGTGAAATTATAGTATAGGCCGAGTGCACGACACATGCGGCGCTTGTCGCGGCTGATGTTCAATGTCCACTGCTGACCAAATCCACAAATGAAGTGGAACTTGGTCGAGAAGAAGTAATACCCCTCGGGATAGCGATTGGGGTTGTGCGCCCAAAACTCGTGACCAATAATAGCATTGATGCCAGCCGAGGCGCGCAGCGGACTGAAGTCGATCGCCGATTCGCCAAGGCGTACATTCCACGGCACGAAGCACTCGCGGAGAGTAAACGTGAGCTTGGCCCTATTACTTTCGAGTCGAGGTACGAAGCCCACGAGGAAGTCCGTCTCCCAACGCTCGTTCTTGCCATAGTCCCAGCCGATGCCAATCGACATCATGCCGATGCTGCCGGCAAACTGCAGTTTGGCATATTGGGGCGTAAGTTTCGCGTGAGTGTTTACGTATCGCTCTATGCGCACGTCGTAGGCCGTCATTCCTGCCGGGATTGAGTCGATGCGCTCATTCTCCTCGGCTGAGGCTGTCTGTGGCGCAAGTGTGAGAACAGCGAGGGCTGCCGCTATGTCAAAAAGTAACTTCCTCATAGTCATATCCGTCTTCTTTAATGTTGAAAATGAGGTAAGTGCGGTCTTCGACGCAAGTCGTGGTATGGTATATTAATCCATCGCCAAAGAGGTCGTCGTGCGTAATCTTGTGGATATGGCCCGAGAGGCAGAACATTATGCCAGGCAGGCGCTTGATGACCTCGTGGGCGTAGCGCGCCATATTGTTGTTATACTCGTCGTCGAAGGGGCGGCAGTGCTGGAGGATAATCGTGCGGGAGCACTCTTCGGGGAAATGGTCGGCCTCGGAATATATGAAATTCATATCGGGCACGGGGGCGGAATAGTCAAACTCGAGCGCATTGCTGTTGAGGCAGACGAAACGAATGTCGCCCGCTGTGAAAGCGAAATTGAGGTCGCCCCATACGCGCCCAAATGTCTGTTTGCCAGTGGCGAGGCAATCGTGGTTGCCTATCACGGCCACGTATGGCACGTCGAGCTTTTGCAGGATGTCGCGTTGCCACAGGAACTCGTCGTTAGCACCGAAGTCCGTCAAGTCGCCGGCGTGCACTACGAAGTCTATGTCGCTCCTCTTATTAATGTCGCTCACGAGGTCCTCCGTCTCGTCATACCATCGTTGGGTGTCCGAAATCAGAGCGAAACTGAATGCCTTGCGCCCCTTCGTTATGGCGCCTATGCGCTCAATGTTTTTCCCGTTAATACCAGTCTCTCCGCTAATGTTTACGCAATACGGGTGATAATCGAACCATTCGCAAGCGGAGAGAAGGGCGGCTGCGAACACCGATAATGCTGGTGCACACCACCTCCTCTGAAGAGTCTGCATCTGTTGTCTCTATGTTGTGTTTGAATTGTTGCGCAAATGTAACAAGAAAACAGCACCGCGCTATTATCCGAAACGGTACAAAACTGTGCGATTTGGGGAATAAGTACAATTATAATAGCGGGAATTAGAGTGGGGTTCAAATGCCAATTTGGGATTGGATATCCTTGTGTCGTTAGAATTCCTACATTTTCTGACAGGTTGATGTCGGCTTGTAAAACTGCCTAATCGCTCCTCTCAACTGTTCTGTATCTCCCGAATGACCTCCTCCAGATTAGGTATTTCGCCCCAGACCATGAGGTCCATCTTGAGGTTCTCAGTTCGCCCCTCCGCATCCTCATACGGCTGCTCGTAGTCCACGCGCAGCAGGCGGAACCCGTTGTGCTCATAGAAGGCTATGCGGCGGCGTGCCACTTCCGTCTCGGGCGGCTCCACCTCAAGTATTATCGGGTCGCCCTGACCCTTGAGTATCGTCAGCACGTCCGACGCTATGCCGTGCGCACGGTCGCGCGGCATGATGGCCAGGTGCTCAATGTAGCGCACCCCCGCAAAGTGCCACGTGTTGGCAAGTCCGCACAAGTGGCCGTCGTGTATGATGGCGTGGGGGTGGAAGTGGGGTTCTGTGTCTGTCAGTCGGCGCTCCTCCTCGGCCGACCGTCGCTCGTCGGCGGGGAAGGCTTCGAGGTAGAGGCGCTCACAGTCGTCGTAGTGGACGTCCGTGGTGTCCATTATTCGCTCAAGACGCGTTTTCACGGCTTTCTGCTTCTCGTTTGTTTTTGTCTGTTCTTTGCTCCCCAAAGTTATCCCTTTTACGATATCTTTGCTTAGATCCATGCGTTAATAATACTAATTCCTATGCCCATCTCCCTGAAATACGCAATCCGCATTGTCGCCATTGCCCTTCTCTCGCTCTCCCTTGATGCCAATGCGCAGGTCGGCGGTCTCCCGCGTACTTCGCCTGAGGCCCAAGGCGTCCCGTCCGCGCGTGTCGCGGCTTTTCTCGACTCCGTCATGGCCATTCCCGATGCCGAGGTACACCATCTTGTGCTCCTTCGCCATGGTGCCGTCATTGCCGAACTCCACCCCGAACCTTTCCTCCCGACCGACGGCCATACTCTTTTTTCCTGCTCCAAGACTTTCGTGGCGGCGGCCGTGGGCATTGCCGTAGGCGAGGGCCGTCTGAACATATCCGATAAGGTTATATCTTTCTTCCCCAATGAGTTGCCCGATAGCGTAAGCCCGTGGCTCGCCAATCTCACTGTGCGCGACTTGCTGACAATGACATCCGGCTTTGTGCCGACCGACAGTGTCCGCCAACATTCTCTCCATTGGGTGCGCGATTACTTGGCTCGGCCTATTGTCGCCCGCCCCGGTGAACGTTTCGCCTACGATTCTATGAATACTTATCTGCTTTCGGCAGTAATTGGGCGTGTCGTGGGAATGCCGTTGCTCGACTATCTCCGCGATCGTCTCTTCACCCCCATGGGCATTGCGGATGTCCGTTGGGAGTCGAGCCCCGAGGGCGAATCGTGTGGCGGATGGGGACTCTATCTGCAAGCAGAGAGTATGGCCAAATTCGGTCAATGCCTGTTGCAAAAAGGTATGTATGATGGCCGCCAACTTATCCCCTCCGATTGGGTCGAGCAAATGATGACTGTCCACGTTCCCAAGGTCGGCTACGGCTATCAGATGTGGACGTGCGCACATCCGCATACCATGCGCGCCGATGGCCTCCACGGCCAATTTATCATAGTCATGCCCGATGAGGACATGGTGTGCGCCATAACCCAATGCATCACGGCCGCAGCCCCAGGCAACCGCGAGCAATCCTACCTCTTCAACCTCGTCTGCCCCCACGTCTCGCAATCGCCCCTCCCCGAGTCCGACGATTATAATACTCTGAGAAACAAACAGTCCCATTGCGCCATAGCCACGCCAGAAGGCAATGCTCAGAGCGTCAGACTAAAGAAAGGCAAGCAAATAGACATCCCCCTCGACACGGACAATATAATGGGTTGGAAGTCTCTAAGTATCAAGCAAAACGCTAAGCATTTGACACTGAACGTTACGGACGTCCTCGGCCGAGTAGTCCCAATAGAATGCGCCCACTCCCAATGGGCAATCTCGAGTGTCCCGACAACATTCCCTTCCCACCCGCGCGGCACGACTCTCGGTGCCTTTTCGGGCTTCTCCGCCCCATTCCGCGCGGCGGCGTCTTATGCTTGGCAGAGCCCCGACGAACTTGAAATCCACGTCCTCTTTACCGATTGGATATCTGGTTTTGATTTGCGGGTGCGGTTCTCGGAAGAGGGCGCTCGGTTGAGTGTATGGCGGAATCATGATAAGAAGGTAAATCAATTGGCGGTAAGAGAGTAGCCCCACCCAAAATAAACAAAAAAACAATCCCCAGACACCATAACACAAGCAAGTGTAGAATGTCCGGGGATGGCAATATCTTGACTTGGAATATATTATTGTACTCGGCGAAGCCCTCGCACAACCTGCTCTGCAATGGCTCTCTGACCCGCAATCGTCGGGTGACCCCAGTGCTTGTCGATGTCGTAGAGGACGATGTAAGGCACGTCATAATGGTCGGCAATGGCTTGCATGCTCTCGCTTATCTCGCTTCGCAACTGGCTGTTTATAAGGACGAAAATCTTAGCTTCGGGTTGCGATGCCTTGAGGTCGCGCAGTAGCTTGGCCATGGCGGGGCGGAAGGTATAGAGGCTGTCGCGCGTGAATGTCTCGTAGTCATACGTGCCTGCGGGTGCGCCTGACCAACTGTCGTTCGTCCCGCCAAAGACGAAGAGGTAGTCCGACTTGGCGAGGTTCGGCTGACGCGTTATGAAAGCGCGGTCAGAATAGTCGTCGCTCTGCCCGTCCTTGTCGTCGTCGTAGCCGTGATAGCCAACCGTCGACCCTGAGAACGCATTGTTCTGCGTCAGCTTCATGCCAAGGCTGTCGGCCATGATGCTCCACCACATCTGCTCCACTTTGCAGACGTCCGTGCCGCCGCGCTTCACTTGCGCCGAGTCGTACCACACGTAGTTGGTGTCCGGGCAGACGTTGCCCTCGAAGGTCGAGTACGAGTCGCCGAGGACGCAGAACGTCGCGCCTGTAAACAGGTCGTCGCCGCCTGCGTTTACTTCGTTTTTCGTGATGCAACCCGTGATGCAAATTGTGGTTGCCGCAATTGCCGCCAGTGTTTTTTTCTTCATTGTGTTCTTTTGTTTTCTGTTTTGCAGTTGTGTTTGTCGGGGGATAATATCCGCTACCGGAACACTAAAGTATAAAATGAAACAATATTTTAACAAACAAAACCGCAAAAAATACGTTATATTTACAACGATATAGAATTGTACACGATATGGCAAAAAGGAAACAGACCGACGAGCAGCATGACAACGCTCTGAAGGATAAGATTTTGAAGTTTTTCCAAGATAACATGTCCAATGCCTGGAACTATAAGGACGTCACCGAAGGCATTGGCTACAAGAGCAAAAAAGACCGCGAAGAGGTACAAGACATGCTCTATAAACTCGCAGAGACTGGCTCTCTCTACGAGACAAGCCACCCCGGCAAGTTCGCCCTCACTGGTGGCAGCGCAGGCTCCGACACCGTCGCCGGTACTGTCGATATGACTTCGTCCGGTACGGCATACATTGTCCCCGACGACAAGGAGGCCGAGCCACAGGATATCTTCATCGACCGTTCCAACGTGAGCTCCGCTATGCACGGCGATAAGGTCATCGCGCAAGTCTTCAAGCGCAAGCCTGGTCGCCAACCCGAAGGCAAGATTATCGAGATCACCGAGCGCAAGCGAGAGACTTTTGTCGGCATACTTGATGTCACGGAAAAGGCCGCTTTCCTCGTCTGCAACCCGCGCCAGACTGGCGGACACGACATCTACATACCATTCGATAAACTCGGTGGCGGCGAAAATCGCCAAAAGGCCATTGCCAAAATCACCAAGTGGCCCGAGGGCGGCAAGAACCCCGAAGGCGAGATCGTTGCAGTCCTCGGCAATATGGGCGACAACCAGGCCGAGATGCATGCCATCCTCGCCGAGTACGGTCTCCCGTATTCATACCCCGAGGATGTCGCGGCCGAGGCCGAGAAGATCGACACTGGCATCACTAAGGAGGAGATCGCCAAGCGTATCGATATGCGCAAGGTGACCACTTTCACTATCGATCCACGCGACGCCAAGGACTTCGACGACGCCCTCTCTATCCGCCAACTCGAGAATGGCAATTGGGAGGTTGGCATTCACATCGCCGACGTTACTCACTACGTCACCCCCGGCACCATCATCGACGAGGAGGGCTACAACCGCGCCACGTCCATCTACCTCGTGGACCGCGTTATCCCCAAGCTCCCCGAGCGACTCTCCAATTTCCTCTGCTCTCTCCGCCCCGACGAGGAGAAACTGACTTTCTCTGTCCTCGCCGAGCTCAATGATAACGCCGATGTCGTCGGCACCAAGATTGCCAAGACCGTCATCAAGAGCGACCGCCGCTTCACCTACGAGGAGGCGCAGGCCATCATCGACGGCTCCAATACGGGCAACGACCCCAAGGATTTCAAGACCGAGGTCCTCAAGCTCAACGAGCTCGCCCAGAAGATGCGCAAGCGTCGTTTCGAGGCCGGTGCCATCAGTTTCGAGCGCGTCGAGCCCCGTTTCGAGATCGATGAGAACGGCAAGCCACTCTCCGTCTACTTCAAGGAGGCCAAGGAGAGCAATATGCTCGTCGAGGAGTTTATGCTTCTCGCCAACCGCCGCGTGGCCGAGTTCGTCGGCAAGGACGAGTTCAACACCACGGGCCGCAAGCGCACGCCCAAGACCTTCGTCTACCGTATCCACGATCAGCCCTCCGAGGAGCGTTACGCCAAGTTCGCTTCCTTCATCCGCCGCTTCGGCTACGAGGCCATGCCTCAGAAGGAGGAGCAGATAAATAATGCCGTCAACCGTGTCCTCTCCGAGTGCCGCGGCAAGGGCGAGCAGAATATGGTCGAGGTTCTCGCCCTCCGCACCATGGCCAAGGCTAAGTATTCAACCGAGAACGTTGGCCACTACGGCCTCGCCTTCCCCTTCTACACCCACTTCACCAGCCCCATCCGTCGCTACCCCGACATGATGGTCCACCGTCTCCTCTTCAGCTACATCAATGGCGGCAAGAGTGCCAATAAGGATAAGTATGAGGAGATGTGCGAACACTGCTCTTCGCAGGAGGTCATGGCTGCCGAGGCTGAGCGCGACTCCATCAAATACAAGCAGTGCGAGTTCCTTCTCGAGCGTCTTGGCGAGGAGTTCGATGCCCATATCTCTGGCGTCACCGAGTGGGGCATCTACGCCGAGATTAACGAGAACCTCTGCGAGGGCATGATTAGCCTCCGCGATATGGATGACGACCACTATGTCTTCGACGAGGAGAACTATTGCGTGGTAGGTCGCAACACTGGCAAGAAATACCAGCTCGGCGATCAGATCCGCGTCCGCATCGCCAACGCAAATCTCGAGAAGAAGCAAATCGATATGGCGATAGCCGGATCCCCTCTCACCGACGTCGAGAAGCAGAACCAGAAGGTTCTCGCGGCTGGCGGCAGCATCCTCGAGCAGCAGCAGAAACTGGCTCTCGCAGGCGCAAGCGCGGGCCTCGGTGGCAAGAAGGCCAAGCTCGGTGGTTTCGGCGGCGGCAAAGGCAAGTCTGGTCACGGCCGCGGCCGTAAGGACTCCGGCGGCATCCCACCCAAGAGCGTCCTCAACAAGCGCAAGAACCACAAGGACGGCAAGAAGAAGGACAAGAAGAAAAAGAAGAAGTAACGGTCTTCCTCCCGTCTCTTTAGACTGATATTTCCGCCCCGCACAGATGAACTTATTCCATCTGTGCGGGGCGGAATTGTTTTTGTTTGTCGCTTGGCTTTTTACTCACGAAAGCCGTGTGTGGGCTATTGGGAACCGTCTCTCACTTCGGTGGCGGAGCGTCATGTCTTGCGAATTGCAAACCGCGAAAAATCACTACCTTTGTAAAATAGCAACCAATAGCAAAGCTCTATGCAGCCCACAGAAAATAATCGCCGTCTGCCGATAGAAATCCAAACATTCTCTAAACTTAGGGAAGACGGGTATCTTTATGTAGACAAGACCGATCTGATTTGGAATATTGTCAACAATGGCGAGCAATACAACTACCTCAGTCGCCCGCGCCGTTTTGGCAAATCGCTGTTGGTTGATACTTTTCAGTGCTATTTAGAAGGACGCAAAGATCTCTTTGAGGGTCTGAAAATAATGGATCTGGAGACGGAATGGATCGCGCGGCCTGTCATCCGTCTCGATATGAGTGGTGCTGGTGAGTCATTGGCAAGCTTGAATTACCATCTTCATAGTACATTCCGAGAGTATGAGGAGAAATTCGGAATATCAGTCGAGGCTGATGCTACTTTTCAAGCTCGGTTTAAATATATTTTGACTGCCGCACACAAAGCCTCCGGCCACCGAGTAGCCGTCCTTATCGATGAGTACGACTTCCCTCTGCAACACTCGTGGGGCACGCCCGAGCATGAGAAATGTGCCTCTGTCTACCGCGAGGTCTTTACGACCCTCAAGGCTGCCGATGCGCATATCCGTTTTGTCTTCATAACTGGCATCACCAAATTTGCGCAAATATCCCTCTTCTCGGCCCTCAACAATCTCGTTAACCTCAGTTTCAAGCCCGAATATGAGTGTCTCTGTGGCATAAGCCAGCAAGAGATGCTCGATAATTTCGGTCCCGAGATTAAAGCTATGGCTGATGAGAACGGATGGACCGAGGATGAGACAATCGCTAACCTAAAAGCAAGTTACGACGGTTACCACTTTTCGCGGAAATGCACGGTTGACGTATACAACCCCTTCTGCCTTATATACGCGTTCGGCGAAAGGGACATAAGTGACTATTGGGTGGCTTCGGGTGCTACAACCCTCTTGCCTAAGTTCATAGACAATATGGAGGTCACGCTGCGTGACTTCGATAACTGCTATGTCGAGAGGCGACTCCTCGAGACTTCCGATGTTACTGCCGGCCACCCGGAAATCTTTCTTTATCAGTCGGGCTATCTCACCATAAAAAGTTTCGACGGGGATCTCTATGTCCTCGGTTTCCCAAACAATGAGGTTCGCGTCGCCCTCTATAATGTGGTCCTGCCCATCCTGACAATGCGAAGCGGTGCGCCATCTTCTAAGTCCTCCCAAACCTTGCTGTTCAAGCATCTGAGAGATGGCAATATCCCCGAGGCAATGGCGGTCCTCAAAGCCTTGATCTCCGACGTGCCATACAGCAACAAGAAGTTGGCGTGTATGGATATGGAGGAGCGTTACCGCTTGATAATAAGCACCATTCTCAACGCCATAGGCTTCCAAGTGGAAGTCGAGCGTATGCTTGCCACGGGCCGCATAGATATGGTCGCCACTTCTGCGAAATACATCTACGTGATAGAGCTCAAGCTCCAAAAGAACGGAGGCCTCGATGCAGCCGCAAACCAAATCATTGCCAACAATTACCTGGCCCCTTTCCAAGGCACGGCCCGCAAAGTCATCGGCCTGGCTCTTGAACTTGACGACCTCGGCAAGGGCTTGACTGGATGGCGCGAGGTGAGCGAAACAGGAAATTGCGGGAATGGTGCAAAAGGATAGGGGAATAAGCAACTGCCACCATATGTAACA
>CAVILU010000063.1:0-12007 GCA_963643535.1 bacterium
GACGGTTCCCCCCCGTAATTGTCAATTATCAATTGTCAATTGAAGGACGGTTCCCCCCCGTAATTGTCAATTATCAATTGTCAATTGAAGGACGGTTCCCCCCCGTAATTGTCAATTATCAATTGTCAATTGAAGGACGGTTCCCCCCCGTAATTGTCAATTATCAATTGTCAATTGAAGGACGGTTCCCCCCCGTAATTGTCAATTATCAATTGTCAATTGAAGGACGGTTCCCCCCGTAATTGTCAATTGTCAATTATCAATTGTCAATTGAAAGAATTGTTATTTGTTAATTGTTAATTGCATAAGCTTATGCGATTTCCCCTACTCTTCCTAGCCCTGGCAACCCTCCCCGCCACGGCTCAGAAAGCTCAAAAAAAGGCGGTGGCTGTGGCCAACCCCACCTTCTCCGAGTGGCACGACCTCACGGTAAACGACATCAACCGTCTGCCCCTCCACACAGACTTCTTCGCCTTCCGCCCGGGCGAGATACAGCCCTCCGACACCCCATACGAGGCCAAGACGCGATCCGCCAACTTCCTATCCCTCGACGGACAATGGAAATTCCATTGGGTGGCCAATGCCGACGAGCGACCGACGGACTTCTACCGCGAGGACCTCGACGACTCCTCTTGGGCCTCGATGCCCGTGCCCGGCATATGGGAGCTCAATGGATATGGCGACCCGGAGTACGTCAATATGGGTTTCGCTTGGCGAGGCCACTTCGACGGCACTGCGCCCGACGTGCCAACAAAAGATAACCACGTGGGTTCGTATCGCCGCCACGTGACCCTCCCCGCCGACTGGGACGGCCGCCAAGTCGTCATCCACCTCGGTTCCGTAACCTCTTGCGTATATGTCTACGTCAACGGCCGCTTTGCAGGCTATGCCGAGGACTCTAAGGTGGCTGCCGAGTTCGACGTCACGCGGTTCCTCCGCAAGGGCGACAACCTCATTGCCCTGCAGGTCTTCCGCTGGTCGGACGGCTCGTGGTCCGAGGATCAGGATTTCTGGCGACTCTCGGGCATTGCACGTGAATGTTACCTCTTCGCCCGCGACAAGGATCGCCACTTCGACGATATCCGCCTCACCGCAGCCCTCTCCTCCGACATGGCCGACGGCAATCTCCATATCTGGAGCCGTCAGAAGGTGGGGCTCCCCGTAAAGTTCCGACTCTATGCGCCGGACGGCTCTTTCGTCTCCGAACGCACCTTCGATACCGAGTGGCGCGGCTACGTGGACCTCGATATGCAAGTCTACGACCCAAAGAAATGGACGGCCGAGACCCCTAACCTCTATACCCTCGTATGCTCTACTCCTGCCGAGGAGACCGCCATACGCATTGGCTTCCGCGACGTGCGCATTGAGGACCGCCAGCTGAAGGTCAATGGGCAACCCATCCTCATCAAGGGCGCCAACCGCCACGAGATGGACCCCGACGGCGGCTACGTGGTCTCCATGGAACGTATGGAGGACGATATCCGCCTAATGAAACGACTCAACATCAATGCTGTGCGCACGTGCCACTACCCCGACGACCCGCGTTTCTACGACCTCTGCGACAAGTATGGTCTCTACGTTGTCGCCGAGGCCAACCAGGAGAGCCACGGCTTCGGCTACGACAACAACCCCCGCAGCACGGCACCCGACTTCGCTCTCCCAATCCTCCAGCGCAACCAGCACAACGTATCGCTCCTCCGCAACCACCCCTCCATCATCGTCTGGAGCCTCGGCAACGAGACAGCCATGAGCGACAACTTCCTCAAGGCATACCAATGGATCAAGGCCGAGGACCCAACACGCCCCGTGCAATATGAGCAGGCGCGCCGTGGCGAGGGCACAGATATCTTCTGCCCAATGTATTACGACGTCAAAGGTTGCTGGCGCTACCTCAACGACCCCGAGTCCTCTAAGCCCCTCATCCAGTGCGAGTATAACCACACCATGGGCAACTCGGGCGGCAACCTCAAGGACTATTGGGAACTCATTCGCCAATACCCAATCTACCAAGGTGGCTTCGACTGGGACTTTGTAGACCAGGGTCTCCACCGCCATCCCGTCCAGCCCATGAGCATCCGCCCCGACGGCATGGCGTACGAGGAGCTCCGCAAGATTGAGTACACCTACGGCGGCGACTACAATACCTACGACCCTTCGGACAATAACTTCAACTGCAACGGCATCCTGGGTCCCGACCGCCAGCTCAACCCCCACGCCTACGAGCTAGCCTACCAATACCAGGATATCTGGGCCACCCTCGTCTCCCTCGGTCAGGGCAGCGCGACACTTGCCGTCCGCAACGAGTTCTTCTTCCGCAACCTCGCCAACGTCCGCCTCGACTGGACCCTCCTCCGCAATGGCGCGGAAGCCGCAAGTGGCTCAATAGCAAACCTCAACATCGCTCCGCAGGAGACACGGAACATCGAGATCCCCCTCCCAGCCGACATCATGGCATCGGGCGACGAGATCCTCCTAAATGTTGATTTCCGCCTCAAGACGGCCGAGCCCCTCCGCCCAGCGGGCCAGACCATAGCCTACGCCCAGCTCCCCCTCGGCGGCTCATACTCCACAGCCGTCACAGCAGCCCCCGCGAAGGGCAAAGTAAAGGTGGATGCCAAGGCCATAAGCCTCACGGCCACGCCCGCCTCGGGCACGGTATACGTGACAATTGACCCCCAGACGGGTCTCGTCTCGGCCTACAACGCTGCCGGTGTGGACTACATAGCCCCGGGCCACGCCATAAGCCCCAACTTCTGGCGAGCCCCGACGGACAACGACATGGGCGCTTCGTTCCAAAAAGATCGTGCCGCATGGCGCAACCCCAAAATGAACCTCCTCGGCATCACGACGTCGCAGGATAAGAAAGCTGGCACGGCAACAGCCTCGGCCACCTTCGCACTCCCCGACCTCCACGCCACCCTACAGCTCGACTACACACTCTCCGCCGCCGGCAACCTCACCATACACCAGTCCCTGACCCCCGAAGAGGGTGCCCCGGAGAGCCAGATGTTCCGCTTTGGCATAATTGTCCCCATGCCCTACGCCATGGAGCAGAGCCAATTCTACGGCCGTGGCCCCATCGAGAACTACGTGGATCGCCGCGACTGCATGCGCCTCGGCATCTACTCCCTCTCGGCCGACGAGCAGTACTATCCCTACATCCGTCCGCAGGAGAGTGGCACCAAGAGCGACATCCGCTGGTGGTCACAGACCGATGCGCAGGGCCGCGGCATCCGCATTTCCGCCGCGCAACCCTTCTTTGCCTCGGCTCTCCACTACGACATCTCGGCCCTCGACGATGGCGACGACAAGCATCAGAGCCACAGCTCGTCTCTCTCCAAGTGCCAAGTGACAAACCTCTTCATCGACTCGGAGCACGAGGGCGTGGGCGGCGTCAACTCTTGGGGCTCTTGGCCTCTCGAGCACTACCGCGTCGCCTTTGGCAAGAAGGAAATGACCTTACAATTGACAATTACTTGGGCAATTAACAATTAACAAATAACAATTAACAATTGCCGCTACCCCCCACGTGCGGGGTAATGTTAACTGTTAACTGAAAAACTTGGTTGCGCGGAGAATGTACGCTTTATTCTCCGCGAATATGCGGAGAATAATTTACAATTACCCTATCCCCCCCTACGTGCGGGGTAACGTGAACTGTTAACTGTTAACTGTGCACTGTTAACTGAAAAGCCCGGGGCTCGCGCCGCCGGGCTAACTTACAACGCCAGCTTCGCAACGCACGGTTCTAAGCTAAACGCTAAGAACTCGTAGTGCCTTTGGGGCTCCAATTACAATTGACAATTGACAAATAACAATTGACAATTACGCGTTGCCCCTCACGCGGTGGTAACACGAACTGTTAACTGCTAACTGTTAACTGTTAACTGAAAAGGGGGTAACAGAAACTGTGAACTGTGAATTGTGCACTGTGAACTGGAAAAGGGGTGACGTGAACTGTTAACAGCTAACTGTGCACTGTTAACTGAAAAGCTTGGTTGCGCGGAGAATAAAGCGCAATTTATAATTACCCTACCCCTCATGCGGGAGAAATGCGAACTGTTAACTGCTAACTGTTAACTGTTAACTGAAAAAGCTGTTTGATTTCCACCACATTCCAAGCGGAGAAGAAGCCGAGCGCCATGCCTCCCGAGAAGGCCCAGTCGGGATTGGCATTTGTGGAGGAACTGCCGTTGAGGGCCGAGAGGTAGTCATAGGTCTGTCGGCTGACTCCGGCTAGGGAGAACGTCATGATGTCGCCTTCGCGGAGCACGTCGTCCTGCTTATCCTCGTCGTCTATGTCGTCCTCCTTGAAGCAGGTGAAACGGCCCTCGACAGTGCCATCCTCATATTGCGAATTGCTGTTCTTGGTGCCCCACTTATACATCTCGCCATTGCGCTTGAGGATGGCCACGTAGCACGTCAGCGTATCCCGCGGAGCTACGAACGAGTAGCGGAAAGTGATGCGGTCCGAGGTCATGATCTTCTCGCGCGAGAAGTAGCCCGAGAGGTCTGCCGGGGCTATGCCCATGGTGTCCGTGGCCTCGTATGCGACTCCGCCCCTGATGACCTTAATGCCAAAGATGTCGCCCGCCTCGCCACTGATATCAGCCGAAGTATAGGTGCCCGCCGAGGTGAGCGGGAGATCCACCGAACTGCCGTCTGGGCGGATGATGGCCACCGCCGCGTCGTCTATCGTATGCGTATGCGCGGAGTCCGCCATATCGCGCGAGAGGCTCAGGCGCACGCTCGCCCCCGCGGGGGTCACGTAGCCCTCGATCACGGGCACGGCCTCCACCGAGTTGTAGTCGAAGCTGATCTCGTCTGAGCAGCTGGCGGCCGCTACGGACAACAGTGATATGATGGAAAACCAGAAGAGTCTCATTTGCATTATGTCTCAGAACTTTATGGCGTAGGAGAAGGAGGGGACGATGCCGAAGAGCGAGATCTTGACGGCCTTGCTGCCAGTGGGCTTGTCGTCGTCGTTGGCGAAGTATATCATGTATGGGTTTCGGCGGTTGTATGTGTTGTAGAAGCCGAAGCTCATGGTGCGCTCTATGCGGCTGCTGAGTTGCTTGGTGTGGGTGGCCGAGAGGTCCAGTCGGTGGTAGGCTGGCGCGCGGTAGCCGTTGCGCTCGGCGTAGTAGTAGTGCGTCTCGCCCATGACGTCGTATTTGGCGCTTGGGGCTGTGAGGGCCTGGCCGGTGTTGAAGACCCACGAGGCGGAGATGGTCCACTGGTCGGCTGGTTTGTAGATGGCCACGAGGGAGATGTCGTGGCGGCGGTCGTTGCTGGCGGTGTACCAGCGACTGTTGTTTATGCCGTCTATCTTGTTCTCGCTCCAAGAGAGGGTGTAGCTTAGCCAGCCCGTAAGGGGTCCGGCGTTTTTGTGGAGGCACAGCTCGGCGCCATATGAACGTCCGCGTCCGCCCTTGATTAGTCGCTCCATCTCTATCCACGTCATCCACGTCTTGCCGTCGCGGTAGTCGTAGACGTTGCTGATGCCCTTGTAGTAGGCCTCGAACGAGAGGTCGTAGTCGCGGGCTGTGGTGGATGCCGTGAGTCCGGCCGAGACTTGGTTGGCGAGCATGGGGAGGGTTATGTTGCTCGTCATGGTCATGCGGTCGATGGGCATGGATGTGGTGGTGCTGTTGCGGATGGTGTGGATGTTCTGCGCCGTGCGGCTGTAGGCAGCGCGGAGGCTGATGTTGGGGTTGAGGGTGAGGGCAATGTTGACCCTTGGCTCCAGGTTGAGGCGTGTCTTGACGTTGGAGCCCTTGGTGGTCATGTATTTATGGGCTATCTCGCCGTCGTCCGTCACTTCGTAGTATGGTGCGCCGCCGAGGACTGTGAATATGTTGGCGCGGAGGCCGAAGTCCACTTTGAGGTTCTCTGTGGCTTGCCAGTCGTCGGAGATCCATGCGTCGTTTTGGAGGGCGGAGCGTTGTTCGCGTTCGCGGGCGGCGGGTGGGTTCTCCCATTCGGCGGATCGGAGGCTGATGAGCATGGGTTGGCAGCCTATTTGGATGCGGTGTGCGTCGGCGGGCTTGAGGGTCAGGTTGGCGTGGAGATGCGCGTGGCGCGTGAAGCCGTTGAGGGTGTAGATGTTGGATGCGAATTGCATGCCGGCGTCCGACTTATATTTCGAGGCCGATGCCGTAAGGGCCAGGAAGGCGTTGGGCGAGAATGTGTGGAACCATCGGGCCGAGACCGCGGTGTTTGCCCATTCGAGGCTGAGGCTGCTCATGATGCCCATCTGGTCCGCCGAGCGGAGGAAGGATACGGATAGGTTGTCCGACTGGCCGAGCCGCCATGCCACTTTGGCGTTGACGTCGTAGAAATTGAGCTTGGTGTCGCTGAACTTGTCGGTCATCTTGAGGAAGAGGTCCATGTAGGAGCGACGGGCCGCCACGAGATACGAGGCCTCGCCCTCCGAGATGGGTCCCTCGGCCATGGCGCGTGCGGCCAACAGGCCTATGCCTGCCGAGAAGTGGTGGCCGAAGAGGTCGCCCTGCCGCGTGGCGATGTCGAAGACGGAAGAGGCTCCGCCGCCGAGGCGCGCGGGGGTGTTGCCCTTGTAGAGTGTGGCGCTGGCCAGGGCGTCGTCGTTGAAGCTGGAGAAGAGGCCCATGAGGTGGCCCGAGTTGTAGACGGTGGCGTTGTCTACGAGTACGAGGTTTTGGGCCGAAGTGCCACCGCGGACTTGGTAGCCGGAGGTGCCTTCGCCCTCGCTCTTGACTCCCGGGAGGAGCTGTATGCTCTTCATGACGTCGCGCTCGCCGAAGATTACGGGCAGCGCGGCGAGTTCCTTCATCTCGATGCGTTCGGCTCCGGCCTGCGTGTTGGCGAGGCGGTGGCGGACGGCGGAGGTGGTCACGGTGACGTCCCTCAGGGTGTCGCTCTCGATCACGCCTGCCGTGTCCGCCGCGGCTATCACTCGTGGGCTTCGGGCTTCGGTTTGCGCCGTGGCGTTGGTGGCTAATATGGTTGTTGTCAGGATGGCGGCCGCTGTCGAAAGTCGGCTGCTGTGGTATGCCATTTGGGGTTGATGTTGTCTACTTTGTGGCTCAAAGGTAGTCAATTTTTTGGTGGTGGGGTGTGTGGCTGTTTGTATGTTAAGTGTGAATTATGTTCTGTTCGTTCCGTTCGATATTATTATTTTTGTATACATTTGTAAAAAATACAGAGATATGAAGAGACTACGCACAATGCTCACAGCGGCAGCCGCCACCCTCACGGCCCTAGCGGCTCAAGCCCAGAACCCCTACCTGCCCCTCTGGGAGTTCATCCCGGACGGCGAGCCCTACGTCTTCGAGGACCCCGACAACCCAGGCAAATACCGCGTCTACATCTACGGATCGCACGACAATTCCGAGACAATGTACTGCGGCCGCGACCTCGTAGTATGGTCAGCCCCGGTAGACGATCCCGCCACGTGGCGCTACGACGGCATAATCTTCGAGAGCAAGAAGGACCGCGACGGCCAATGGCTCTACCCCGACAGCATTGGCGACGTCCTCTACGCGCCCGACATCGCAGCCCGCCCCGAACCCGACGGACGCACGGCATACTACCTCTACCCCAACAACCAGGCGTGGGGCCGCGAAGGCATGGTGGCCAAGTCCTACCGCCCCGACGGACCATATGAGGTCTGCAACTGGAGCAAGACAAATCCCAAGGAGACCATAGGCATCACGCGCTTCGACCCCGCTGTCTTCGTAGACGACGACGGACGAGCCTACGCCTACTGGGGCTTCAACACCAGCAACGCCGCCGAGCTGGACACCGCCACGATGTGCACTCCCCGCCCCGGCACCAAGATTATCGAGAACTTCGTGCCCGGACATATGCAGGACAGCACTTTCCGCTTCTTCGAGGCCTCCAGCATCCGCAAGATCAAGGATAAGTACGTATATATCTACAGCCGCATCACGCGCCTGGGCGAATGGGGCCTCCACAAGACCAACTACACCCTGGCCTACTCCTACGCCAACAATCCACTCGGCCCCTATACCTACGGCGGAACTATCATAGACTGCCGCGGCAAGGAGCCCAACCCCGACGGCACCATGCGCGCCACGGCCACATACTACGGCAACACCCACGGCAGCATTGCGCAGCTCGGCGACCAGTGGTACGTCTTCTACCACCGCCAGGCGGACACTACCGAATACTCACGCCAGGCCATGGTGGCGCCCATCACTGTCGAAGTGGAGGAGGGCCCCAACGGCAAGGTTACAATCTCCGAGGCTGAGTACACTTCCGAAGGTTTCGCCCTCGATGGTCTCGACCCCCTCCGCAATTATCCCGCCGGCATCGCCTGCTACTACACCAATCCCGAGGCCATGTATCAGAAATATCCGAGCATGATATACCCCGGCTCTCACTCCAAGATCTACCGCCACCAGTATAATGGCGACACAGATCCCTACGACATTTCCGTCAACCGCTGCCCGATGGTCAACAACACGGCGGGCTCCGTTGTGGGCTATAAGTACTTCAACCTCAGCAAGACGCACGGCCTCAAGTCTCTCCGCCTCAATATGGACATCCGCCCCGAGGGCACCGACGGCACCATTACCGTCCTCCTCGACTCGCCGGACCCCAAGAAGGGGCGCCTCGTCGGCCGTTTCTCCGTCTCCAAGACCGAGCCCCAGGTGGAGCGCACCGTCTCGCTGGACTGCAAGTCACTCACCAAGCTCAGCGGCAAGCACTCCATCTTCCTCGTCTTCGACTCCGCCAAGAAGGGCAGCTCGCTCTGCGAGGTTCGTACTGTGGGATTCTCTGAATAGTTAGCAGTTAACAGTTAACAGTTAACAGTTCGCGTTACCCACCCGCCTGCCTTTGGCAATTAACAATTAACAAATAACAATTAACAATTGTCGTTGCCCCCCGCCTGCCTTTGGCAATTAACAATTAACAAATAACAATTAACAATTGTCGTTACCCCCCCCCGCCTGCCGCTTTCCTTGCGGCTGGCGGGGGCTTTTTGTGATTGTCTATTGGTATTTGATTTTTTGCCTAGGGAACGGCCTGCGGGCTTGCTCCCCTAGGCTACGATGGCGCGTGCCCTGCTTCGCTTTACACGGTTCTAAGCTGCGCTAAGAATTCGTAGTATGCCGGGCACTACATACGTTTACCCCGTCACGTGGGAGTGGCGGTAATTGTCAATTGTAAAACACCCCGGGGCTCGCGCCGCCGGGCTAACTTACCACGCCCTTACAGGGCTTCCTTTCCCCGCCGTCCGCTTCTTTGAAGCTTTTGGGTTCTAATGGAGTATACTCTCGGGGAGGCCAACGCCATAGGCGTTATCTGCAACACCTAATTGTATTTCATATCAAGTCGTGTTATCTTTAAGGCGGGAAAGGTTCATCCTTATCCCGCCTTTTAGATTTCTAATCCTCTAATCAGTTTACGACTATGGCTACAGTAGAGTTATATGCCCGATACAAGTGTGGCGAAGAGCCAACTGGCGACCTGCTTGTTTTTACCAACAAGTTTTCTCACACAATTATTAGAGACTTTCTAGACCTCCACGACCACAGGCTATTCGAGAAAATTGAACCAAATGCAATCATGAGCCTCGGGTTTATCTTCAAAAAAGATTTGCTACAGCAACTCTGTAACGACTTGCATGACATCTCCCACGAGATCGTCAGCAATCCTTCATCTTGGCAGTCCGATATTTCTGACAAGTATGATTACATCGAGAATTGGACGAGGGACGAACTACTGCAAGAAGTTTACGAAGCTTCCGAATGGCTCGACACGGTATGTAAGAGATCGAAGTATACATCTTTTGTCTTATATGATTCTATAATTCATTACGACAGACCTTAACCCTCAGACACGGGGGTAACTGCAGCTGACTGAAACTCAACGGTTTTAGTCCGCTGCTTTTTATTGTATGTCTGACATTCTCTAACTAATCAGTTTTCAGTTCACAGTTAGCAGTTAACAGTTCGCGCTGCCCCTTTTCAGTTCACAGTTCACAGTTAGCAGTTCACAGTTTGCGTTACCCCCGTGCGGGGAGTTCCCCGTAATTGTCAATTGTATAGGCCAATGGAGCCCCAAAGGCACTACGAGTTCTTAGCGTTTAGCTTAGAACCGTGCGTTGCGAAGCTGGCGTTGTAAGTCAGCCCGGCGGCGCGAGCCCCGGGCTTTTCAGTTCACAGTTAGCAGTTCACAGTTCACAGTTAGCGTTACACCGCACGTGGGGGTGCCTGGTAATTGTCAATTGTTATTTGTTAATTGTTAATTGCCTAAGATTGTTAATTGTTAATTGCCTAAGTGATTGAAAAGTCATCGCACTTTGTGGAGCTCCCCGTCGTAGTAGTAGTAGCAATCCAAGGGGCCGGAGCCGCTGCCTCGGCGCCATCTGATAATAATGTAGCGGGGGTCGAGGTATTGACTACCGTGACATGCGAAGGAGCTCGTGAAGAAATCGGGGAGAACGTACGACTTGATCCTGCCTAAAGCAGTCAGGTCAAAGGTCCTGACACTTTCTGAGTCGTCGTAGATGAAGCGGCCATTGGGGAAGTTGTATATATCGGTCATGTAGTCGTAGCCATAGAATGTGCGGCTTACGGAGACAGCACTGAAGAAGCACGTGCCGAGTTTTCCCGGGGGGGTTATGTGGCACTCTATGTCTTGGAGAAACTGGATCAGCTCCTCCGAATCGCAATATTCGAGGAGTGAGTCCGTCGTTATGTCTCCGGACATGAAGATGTAGTAGCTCTCGTTGCGCGGGTCGTCAGTGTCAGCGTCTTGGGCAGTGCTTTGGGCGGTGCCCGAGCTGCATAGGCCTGCTAGGCAGAGCATTATGATTAGAAGCTTTTTCATATTGTCTTTGTTTTTTTGGGGGGGGGATTTTTCAGTTAACAGTTCACAGTTAACAGTTAACAGTTCGCGTTACCCCATTTCCAGTTCACAGTGCACAGTTAACAGTTAACAGTTCGCGTTGCCCCCACGTGTGGTTCCCGTAATTGTCAATTGAATGTGGGGGGGACGTAATTGTTAATTGTTATTTGTTAATTGTTAATTGCCTAAGTGATTGTTAATGTATTCTTTTCAGTTTGCCGCCGTCTATTGACTTATAGCATTTTACCTTACGGCTGCCTTCGGTCCACTTTATCACCATGTAGGAGGTTTTGTCGCTGTACTTGTCGTTGTACTTGTCTATGAAGATTTCTTTATATTCTTCATCGTCGAGAGGTTCATATATGGCACAGACCATGATTTGCTCAATGAGCTTGATTATATCTTTCGCATCCGTATACGCGTGCATGATGCCGGAGTCGGGGATGTAACTTGTTTCGCCGTATGTGGCGAGGTTTGTGCCGTCATAGATTAACGTGCCGTTGCGTAGAAGAATACACTTTATAATCTTCTCCCAAGCGTCATTTCTGTAGAAGGTCTCCTGAGTGGAGTCGCTGGCGTTGAATAATTCCCAAATTTCTCGGGAGCATGGGCTGTCGACTAAGCTGGTGGTCCAACTGCAGAAGAGTTCATTGTCGGCCATTTTAGTGTTCGCGCGAATGTCGTCCGCAAAATAGTCCATGATATCGCGCCACTTGTCGGAGCGGAAGAATGCGGCTGCCGAGTCGGGGGTTATTTCCCCGCGGGAGGCGTACATTATGAGGTAGCGGTCGCGGCTGCGGCGGTTGCGGGCCTCGGCGGTGGTGTGGCAGAGGCTTGCGAGGAGGAGGAGGATAAGTATTAACCTATTCATTGTGAAGATGTTTTTTCTTGTTTTGTTCTCTTTGTATGTTTAACGGTGCAGGCGGTGAAATATTTTGTTGACAGCATATTTCAGTTCACAGTTCTCAGTTCTCAGTTCACAGTTCGTGTTACCCATGCGTGGGTGGGGTGCGGTGATTTCAATTGTTAATTGCTTTTGCCCTAATTTTTTTGCCCTATTTTTTGCCCTAGGGCTTGCGCCCTGGGCTAAGATACAACGCCAGCTTCGCATCGCACGGTTCTAAGCTAATCGCTAAGAACTCGTAGT
>CAVILU010000064.1:0-11943 GCA_963643535.1 bacterium
CTGTGGACTGGGGTAGCGCGAACTGTGCACTGTGAACTGTGCACTGTGAACTGTTTTTGCCTATGTTTTGTGACAAAACCGAGTCGTTTTTGCCTATGCTTTAGGAGTAAAAAAATGTTATCCTATTAATACTGCGAATATTAGCAAAACCACCACTTCCGCCTAATCTCCCTACCCTTCTACCTCGTAGGCCAGATAGACAAAATAGTGGCAAGGCAATAAGACGAGAAAAAGAGACTATATTTGCATTAGAAAATGCTAAGAACAGAGTAATGACCCGCAAAGAATACATCAAGGCCAACCATCAGTGGCTCGCCGAGAAAGCCAAGGAGCAGGGCGTCTCAAAACTCGCGCCGGGCACCTACTACAAGGTCCTCGCCTCGGGCGACGCCAACCGCCCTACCCCCAACGCCGCCAGCATCGTCACAGTGCACTACACCGGCCGGACCATCGATGGCAACGTCTTCGACGACAGCCGCACATCGCCCGACGCGCCTCCCGTGGCTCTCCGCCTCCGCGACCTCATCGACGGTTGGCAAGACGCGCTGGTCATGATGCACCCCGGCGACAAGTGGGAACTCTACCTCGCCGCCGAAGCAGCCTATGGCGACGCGTCTCTCCCAGGCATCCGCGGCGGCTCGACGCTCATCTTCGAGATCGAGCTCTTCGGAATAGCCTAACAGTTAACAGTTAACAGTTAGCAGTTAACAGTTAGCAGTTTATGCGGTTTCGGTTCGCGTTTTTAATCTGTTCGCTGTGCCCTGCCGCTTAAATTTTTAGATTCCACCTTCCTGAATCTCACTATCAGAACTTCTTTTACGCAAAATATAGAATGAACATCGCTCTTCTCATTGCCGGAGGCACTGGCAACCGCATGGGTCAGGACATTCCCAAGCAATTCATGCACGTGGACGACCGCCCTATCATCATCCACACAATGCTCTGCTTCCAGCGCCACCCCGATGTCGACGCCATTGCCGTAGTATGCCTCAAGGGATGGGAGACCGTCCTGCAATCCTACGCCAACCAGTTCAACGTCACCAAACTCAAGTGGATCTTCCCCGGCGGCTCCTGCGGCCAGGAGAGCATACACAACGGCATCTGCGGGCTCCACGACGCCGGCTGCACCGACACCGACATGGTAATGATCCACGACGGCGTGCGCCCCCTCCTCGAGCAAGAAGTTATTTCCAACAACATAGCAACATTCAAGGCATACGGCAACGCCATAACCAGCATCGTCTGCCGCGAGGCCATCCTCGAGAGCGAAGACGGACTCTCGTCCGAGGTCAGCATCCCGCGAGACAAGCTCATCCGCACCCAGACGCCCCAGACGTTCTCCCTCGGCGACATGCTCCGCCTTCATGAGGAAGCCCAGCGCCAGGGCATCAAGAACTCCGTCGCCACCTGTACCCTCGTGGCCGAGCTCAAATTCTGCAAGCTGTACATCGCCCCGGGCTCCGAGAAAAATATCAAGGTGACAACCACCGAGGATATCGAGATCCTCAAAGCCCTCATGCACACCCGGAAAGACTCATGGCTGAAGTAAAAAGGACGGTCCTCGTGACCGGAGCCACAGGCCTCATAGGCTCAAGCATCGTAGAGCAGCTCCTCGCCGCCGGCGACACCGAAGTCTACGCTGCCGGACGCGACGAGAATCACGCCCACAGCCGCTTCTCCAGCGAATGGGAGAGCCCCCTCTTCCACTTCGTTAAGTACGACGTGCGCACGCCACTCGACTCCGACATCTCCTTCGACTACATAGTCCACTGCGCCAGCGGAGCATGCCCTGCCGCCTTCGCATCCGATCCCGTGGGCGTCATGATGGCCAACATCGACGGCCTCCGCCTCCTCCTGGAATACGGCCGCGCGCACGGGATGCGCCGCCTCGTCTACGTCTCCAGTGGCGAGGTCTATGGCGAGCCTACCGCCAAGGGCGCCGACACGGTATGGAAAGAGGACGAGAGCGGATACGTCGACCCCATGAGCCCCCGCTCCTGCTACCCCTCCGCCAAGCGCGCCTCCGAGACCCTCTGCGCAGCCTATGCCGCGCAGTATGGCACCGACGTGGTAGTCGCCCGCCCCTGCCACACCTATGGCCCGGACTTCTCGCCCCGCGACAACCGCGCCTTCGTGCAGTTCCTCCTCAAGGCCACAGCTGGCGAAGACATCGTCCTCAAGAGCCGCGGCGAGCAATTCCGCTCGTGGCTCTACGTCGAGGACTGCGCCCGCGGCATCCTCACTATCATGGAGAAAGGCAAAAGCGGCGAGGCATATAACGTGGCAGACGAGACTCAATGCGTCTCCATCCGCGACTACGCCCAAGCCATTGCCGACATCTGCGGAGTCCGCCTCACCTTCGACATCCCCTCGGCCGACGAGGCCAAAGGCTACTCCCGAGTAAGCCGCACGGTCTACGACACCACAAAGCTCCGCAGCCTCGGCTGGAAGCCCCAATACACTCTGGCCACTGGCCTCGCCGCAACCATCGGCAAGATAAAAGAAAACAAATGAGAGAACTGACGCTCAAAGAGTTGCAATGCCGAAGCCTCGAAATCCTGCTGGATATCCACGACTTCTGCCAGAAGAACGGCATCCGCTACACCCTCACGGGCGGAACCCTCCTCGGCGCAATCCGCCACAAGGGCTTCATCCCATGGGACGACGACATCGACATCGACATGCCGCGTGAGGACTTCGAGCGTTTCTTCTGCACCTTCAAGAGCGACAAGTATACCCTCATCTCTCCAACCCTCGGCAACAGCTATATGTTCTACGGCCGCGTGGTGGACCACGAGAAAACTTGCGCCAAATCCTGGCGCCCCATCGGCACGACGGACGACATCGGCGTGTGGGTAGACATCTTCCCACTCGACCACGTACCCGACTCAGACAAGGATTTTGCGGCGGCAACGGCCGAGATACGCAAACTCCACAACCTCGGCCACAGCAAACGCTTCGCCATGGGCCACTTCGCGGACTACAGCCTCCGCCACCCCGGCAGCCACGTCCAACTGGCGTGGGCCAAGCTCACCACGGCCAACAAGGATATGCTGGAGATCGTAAGCCGCGCCGACAAATTTTGCCGCAACCCCGAGTGGGCCAACTCGCGCCACCTCGGCGTCGTCAGCTGCATCGTCAACCTCAAGAAGGAGCACATCCCCATCGAGGCATTCGACGGATACATCGACGTGGATTTCGAGGGACATAAACTCAAGGCCATAAAGGGCTACGACACCATACTCAGCAAATATTACGGCGACTACATGACGCCCCCGCCCCCCGAGAAGCGCGTCCCCTGCCACTCGGACCATCATTTCTATTGGCGCGAGGACTTTGAGCCCAAAGAGGATTAATACGAAACACCCGTGGGCAGCATTAAGGAAGACACGGCACGCGGCGTAAAGTGGAGCCTCGTGGAGCGCGTGGCCGTCCAGGGCATTCAGTTCGTCCTGGGCTTCATCCTTGCGCGCCTGCTCTCGCCGTCGGATTATGGCGTGGTGGGAATGATGGCCATCTTCATTGCCATATCCGAGAATATCGTGGACAGCGGTTTCTCCAAGGCCCTCATCCGCAAGCTGGACCGGACGGAGACTGACTTCTCCACGGCATTCTATTTCAACATCGCCGTGGGCCTCGTGTGCTACGGCATACTTTTCGCCGCCTCGCCCCTCATAGCCTCATTTTTCAACACGCCAGTGCTCGAAGACCTTGCCAAAGTCATGGCGCTATGCCTTTTCGTAAACTCACTGAGCGTAGTCCAGGTGGCTCGGCTCACCATAGCCGTCGATTTTAAGAGCCAGGCCAAGGCATCGGCTTCCGCGGCCCTCATCTCGGGACTCGTGGGCGTCGGGATGGCATACGCCGGGTGGGGCGTGTGGGCACTCGCCTGGCAGAGCGTCGCCAAGTCGGTTATCAACACCGCCGTTATCTGGGTCGTGGCCCGTTGGCGGCCTCGGGCCCGCTTCTCGTGGCAATCCTTCCGCAATCTCTTCGGCTATGGCAGTAAACTCCTTGCCGCATCGATAATAAACACCATCCACGGCCAACTGACCACCCTCGCCATAGGCAAATTCTACACGCCGGCCGACCTCGGCAACTACACCCGTGGCCAGCAGTTCGCCACGCTGCCCAACTACCAGATCGTCTCGGTGCTCCAACGCGTGACGTTCCCAATCCTCGCCCGCCTGCAAAACGACCGCCCCGCCCTCATCGGCGCCTACCGCAAATATATCCGCACGTCGTCCCTCGCCATAATGTTCCTGACGCTCATCCTCGTGGCCCTCGCGCGCCCCGTCGTCATTCTGCTGCTTACGGAGAAATGGGTGGGCGCCGTGCCCTATCTGCAGGTCTTCGCCTTCGCCATAATGTTCGACCACGTCAACCAGATAAATATGAACCTGCTCCAGATAAGTGGCCGGACGGACGTGTATCTGCGCACCGAGGTGATAAAGAAAGTGATATCCTTCGCGATGCTCGTGGCCGCCATACCTTTTGGAGTCATGGCCATATGCCTGTCCCGCGTACTCTATTGCCAAGTGGCGGTGGCCATCAATACCAATGTCACGGGGCGATATTACGGGCTCGGATACCGTGAACAGTTGGCGGACATATTGCCCTACCTCGTGATGTCGGCAGTCAGCTGCGCTCCGGCTTTCCTGCTTAGCGAGATGTGCGACATTTGCATTTTGGATATCGCCGTGGGCGGAGTCGCGGCCGTAGGACTGATGATCGGCATATTGCATATTCGTCGCGACTCGGTATACACGGAGTTCATCGAGCCATACATCAAAAAGATTTTTCGCAAATGAGCACACTCGCCACTCTCCTCGAACGAATAACCGACAATAAGATAACGCGAGCCATAAGCCATGCCATTGGCTACCGCCGTTACATGCGAACATACGACGAGAAAGCCCTCGAACACTCACTTCTCACAAAAAAGGAGATACGAGTAGCCTTCCTCCTCGGCAGCCTAACGGCATGGAAGACCGAGAACCTCTACCTCGCCATGGTCAGCAGCCCGCGCTTCACGCCCCTCATTGCCATCACGCCTAACTTCGACGACGCGGATGCCGACGGGCTGAGGCGTTACCTCAGGGCGAAAGGGTATGAGTTTGTAGAACTGGGATTCAAGGATAAAAAGGTGTGGCAAGATATGGCTGCGGATATTGTCCTCTACCAAAAGCCATACTCATACTTCGTAGAGCGCGGATACTTCGCCTACTGGCGCAACGCGGACAAACTCTCGGCCTACGTGCCCTACGCTTTCAACACTGAAATAGTCAGTTGGAGTCTCGACTCCCCACTCTTCCGCGACGCATGGAAAGTGTTCTTCGAGAACCCGATGTGCGCAGCCGAGGCCGCAAAAGCCATGCGCAACGGAGGCCGCAATATAGCCATTACAGGCCTCCCCGTGCAAGACGAGCTCATGACGCCCGCAGCCGAGCGCCCCGACCCGTGGAAACAGTTCCCCCACCCCGCCAAGCGCATCATCTACGCGCCCCACCACAGCATCGAGAACGACGGCGGACTCAACTTCTCCACTTTCCTGACCCTCGGCGAGCCAATGCTCGCGATAGCCAAGCGATACGCCGACCGCGCGCAATTCGCCTTCAAGCCCCACCCACTCCTCCGCGCCAAAATAGAAAAGATATGGGGCGCGGAGCGCACCGCCGCCTACTACCGCGAGTGGGAGACCCTCCCCAACTGCCAGTTCGAGAACGGCAAATACGACGGCCTCTTTGCCCACTCCGATGCCATGATACACGACTGCAGCTCCTTCACCATAGAGTATCACTACACCCGCCGCCCCGTGCTCTACCTCGTCAAAGAGAGCCGCCACTCGGCCACCGCCAACAGTTTCTGCCGCATGGCCTACGACCTGCACTACAAGGCCGCCACGGAGGCCGAGATAGAGCACTTCATAGAGAGCGTAGTCCTCGGCGGCGACGACCCCTTGCGCCCCGCCCGCGACAAGTTCTACTCCGAGCAGCTTGTGCCCCCAGGCGGACAGACTGCTTGCGAGAACATTATGACTGTGCTCGGGGCACAGTCCACAGTTCTCAGTGCACAGTTCACAGTTAACAGTTAGCATTATTTTCTACTGTTCTCCTCACATTATCAACCACTTATACTGCGTTCAAGATTTTACTCAATCCATTGAGTAAAATTACTCAATGGATTGAGTAATTTTGCGGGAGATAAGGTAAGTAAAAGAATTTCAACAAGATAAAAACACTAAATATTACCGCGGCCTCGGCTCGGGCATCATCCGCATAATGCGTGAGGACAACCACGTGGAGTTCTACAACGAGGATCAAGGTCACTATCTGGAGAACTATCCAAAAGGACGAAAATACTACCCAAAAGAAGACTCTTTCGGATAGTAGCACTACCCAAAAAGAACGAAAATACTACCCAAAAGAGAATCCTTGAATACCTTAGGAACAATCCGAAAGCGACAAGAGTCGAAGTTGCAAAAGCTCTTGGCGACATCACAGAGGATGGCGTCAAATTCGTAATAAGCAAACTCCGCCAGAAAGGTCTGCTCGTGCGCATCGGCGGGCGCAAAAATGGGGAGTGGAAAGTCTTTTCAGTTAACAGTTAACAGTGCACAGTTTCTGTACCCCCCCAAAAAAAAGAAACGTAGTCACCTCCCGAACGCCCCGGCAATTGTTAATTGTTATTTGTTAATTGTTAATTGCCAATTGAAAGGTAACGAGTTTCATCCCTAAGTGGGTATTTAATGGCCTTTTTGGAAGGCAATAAAAATTATTAGTTGCCAAAAGTCGACACAAACGAGCCTTTTTGGAAGGCAATAAAAATTATTAGTTGCCAAAATCAATTGATTTTTACTATTTTTGGCAAGTAATAAATTATGCGACATGGAGAATATTATTGGCAGAAAGGCTGAATATCAAGCTCTTGAGGACTGCATAAGATCCCAAAGATCTGAGCTTGTTGTAGTCTACGGACGCAGACGCGTAGGAAAGACATTCCTAATACGACATTTCTTCAAAGACAAATACGACTTTATGTTCGTAGGAAAGAGAGGAATGGCGCGAGAACAGCAGCTTAGCCAATTTAGCTTGGCACTTCGAAAATATTCGGGCATACCCATAGATATACAGTTAAAAACATGGGTTGACGCTTTCAATGCTCTCGCTGCCATTTTGGAATCCTCACCAAACAAAGGGAAAAAGGTGGTTTTTCTCGACGAAATGCCATGGATGGACTCTCATCGCTCAGATTTTGTCGTTGCCATTGAGGACTTTTGGAATAGTTGGGCCAATATGCGCGACGATATAGTGCTCATAGCATGCGGCTCAGCGACTTCTTGGATGGTGGACAGGATAATGCACAATCAAGGTGGCCTGTTCAACCGTGTCACAAAACGCATATTTCTCCACCCCTTCCGACTCTGCGAAGTCGAAGAGTATTTAACATCTCATCAGATACGATGGGACAGGTATCAGATACTGCAATGCTACATGATATTCGGTGGGGTCCCCTATTATCTCTCCCTGCTCAACAGACGACTGTCTCTCGCTGGCAATGTCGACGAACTCTTCTTCTCTGGCACCGACGCCCCTATGAGACTGGAGTATGGGGAACTATACACGTCTCTTTTTAAGTTTCCGGAGAAATATCTGACCATAGTAAAAGCTCTTGCAAGCCGCAGGAGTGGCTTCACTCGTCAAGAACTGTCGGCTAAGACAAAACTTACAGGAGCTTCACTCACAAAGGTTTTGCAAGACCTTGAGCAAAGCGACTTCATATTCTCGCGTCGCCAATATGGAGTTGCCAAAAGCAATCTTATTTACCGTCTCAAAGACTTCTATTCCTTCTTCTACTTCAAGTTTGTAGATGGCAGCGACGTGAACAGTGAACATCTGTGGTCGCAATTAATGTCAACCCCGAGCGCACGTTCATGGATGGGATTCAGCTTTGAACTTCTTTGCCTCCTCCACATTGAAGAGATAAAACGCTCACTAAGAATTGACGCTATAATAACAGATGCGACCGGGTGGCGGGTTTCTCCTTCCGAAGATGGCTCGCCAGGGGCTCAAATAGACCTCGTTATTGACCGAGCGGACCGCGTCATCGACCTCTGCGAGATAAAGTTCTCGACGGCCCCATACGTCATCGACGAGGCCTACGCACTGCAACTCCGCGAACGCATGGCGCTCTTCCGCAGCAAGACCAAGACCCGCCACGCCCTCCGCACCGTCTTCATATCCCCCTTCGGAGCCCTGCAAAATATGTACTCAAGCGTTGTCGACCAGGAGGTTAAGGCAGAAGGACTTTTCAGTTAGCAGTTATCAGTTAACAGTTAACAGTTTTAATCAGTTCACAGTGCACAGTTCACAGTTCACAGTTTCTGTTGCCCCCCCCAAAAAAAAGAAACGTTGTTTCCACCTCCCGAAAGCCCCGGCAATTGTTAATTGTTAATTGCCAATTGTCGAAACGTAGTTACCTCACGAAAGCACCGGCAATTGTTAATTGTTATTTGTTAATTGTTAATTGCCAATTGAATTGTTAATTGTTAATTGCCAATTGAATTGTCAATTGTCAATTGTTAATTGTCAATTGAAAAGCCCCGCCTGCCAGATAATCCGGCAGACGGGGCGAATTTATTTTCGCACGGGTCGTTAGTGCCTAACGGCCCACATGCGCTCTACGGGGTTTACTTCTGGAGATGAAGCTTACCGCCGCTGATGTAGAGGCCACGGGCGGGCTGAGCGATCTTGCGACCAGCGAGGTCGTAGATGTCGCCGTTGGTGGCATCGAGGGTTGCGTTGTGGATGGCGGTTGACGCGCCGGTCACAGTGTAGGTGAGGGTGAACTCCTGGTTGATAGCCTCATAGAAATCATCCTGGATTGTGCCAGAGGCGATTACGAAGGTGTAGACACCGGCCTCAGTGTAGACGGGACTCTTGGCACCAAAGTTGATGTAGAGAATCGGGTCGAAATAGTCGTCAGGGTTCAGCTGGAGGGTTGCGGTACCAATCTCCACACCATCCTTGAGGACAGAGACAGTAGCCTCGCCACCATCGAGAGCGGGGTATTCGAGACCATTGACAGTGATGGCAATCTGACCAAGAGACTCGACGGTAGAGCCGTCTGCGGGGTCAGCAGTGAGAGTGTAGTCAGAGGGCTCTGATGAGGGAGTTACACCAAAGTAGAGTGCGAAGTAGTTGTTGTAGAAGCCGGCGGAGTGGTTACCATCGGCCCAATCCTTATCACCGAAGGCAGCCTCGGAGAAGTCGAGCTCGTAGACACCCTCTTCCTCAATTACCCATTCGTTGTCGAGTACGACACTTGCGGTGTAAGTATCGGCATCGTAAGTGAGTGTTGCTGGGTACTTCTCCATGGGGAAGTCGCGGTTGAAGACAGAGACTGTCTGAGTGTTCTCGCCATCGGCGAAATAGATAGGCTCAGAGAACTTGATAGAGATCTCGCTGAGGCTCTCGACATCGGTATCCTCATCGGGCGTTACAGAGAACGTAAAGTCCTTGCCCTGTGCCTTGCTGTTGCCGCTGACAGTGAAGGGAACGGTGACCTCAGAGTCGTTGAAGCCAGAGTCAAGGCCGTCGCCATAGTTGAAGGTGCCGTACTGGAAGACGATGTAGTACTCGCCAGCCTTGACGATAGGATCGTCGAAGGTGAGGGTGAAGCCCTGACCGTTGCCATCCTTGTCCTTAGCGGTGGCGGGATGAGCCTCCTTGGCAGCCTTGACAACGTCGGCATCAGCCTTGGTCGTGAATACGTCGGTGCCATTGGTCCAAGTGGTGGACTCGGCGGCGTCGTACTCAGACTTGAGGATGGCGTAGATTACGGGGTCGGCGTACTGCTCGTCATCATAAGAGAAGCCGGAGTTGTAGCTGACGGCGTCGGAGCTTGCGGTGCTCTTCGGGAGGAACTCGATGGTCTCGAGCTTATCGACGGTAGAGCCTGCGAGAGGATTGGTGAGGAAGTCGTAACCCTTGCAAGAAGAGCAGAAGGTGTAGTTGAATTCACCTCCAGTGTAGTAGTTACCGTACTTGCCGTTGGTGGAGACGAACTGCTCGTTGCCTACGGCTTGGGAAGGAATGGAGAGAGTATACTCGTGGCCATCCTCAAATGCGTAGGTGAAGGCGAGAGTAGACTCGCCAGCGTTGGCTACGGTGAACTGACAAGCCTTGCCAGTGGTCTCGTCGGAGAGGACGATCTTAGAAGCGTCGGCTGCAGAGACGGCCTCGCTAAAGGAGATGGCGATAGACTTGGGAGCCTCGTAGGTGAGGTCGGTCTTGGGGGTAGTCTTGACGATGGAGATGTCGGAGAGCAGCTCGTCGCCCGGGTTGAACTTGGCGGAGACGGGATGATCCTTGCCGTCGATGGCGACCACGCCACCGAGAGATACGCGGACGTTCTTGCCGGCTACCACGTTGTCGGATACCTTGAAGAAGTAAGAGATGCCATTTGAGCCCTCTGCCTCGTCCTCCTTGCTGGTGAACTCGGTGACGGACTCGGTCTTCTTCTCGTCGCTCTGAGTCTGGTAAGAGATCTCGAAGGAGGTGAAGGTGATGGCGTCCTTGTCGGAGAAGTAGAGCTCAATCTCGTTGCCTGTGAGGGTAGAACCGTCGACGGGGGTGAACTCATAAGAGAGGTCGGTGGTCATATCCTTATACGTCGGATGGTACGTGATGTAGGTCTTGCTGTTGTACGAGGGCTGAGTGCCATCGGCCATGAGCACGTTGTAGAGCGAGAGGTTGATGTAGGTGTACTTGGGCTTGTAGAGGATGTCAGTGAAATCGACAATGAGCTTGTTGCCGTCTATAGTAATCCTGTCGTAAGCGCCTTTGACCTTGCCGAAGCTGTACTGGACATTGTCGTCTGTGCCACCCTGGTAGCCAAAGAGAAGGGAGATCTGCGCGGTCTGGCCATTGTCGTAGGTCATGAGGTCGCGGCTATACTCAACGGTAAGGATACCGCCCTTGTCACCCTTGACCCAGTAGCTGCGGAAGCCGGCAGCCATCCAAGCGTCGACCTCGTCGGCGTTGCTGATAGTTGCGGGAGCCGCGGGGATGGTGAAGTTGAGGGTGAGGTTGCCATCGCCATTGTAGAGGTTATCCTTGCTGTCCTTGACGTTGGTGAAGGAGACGGAAACCTTGTCGCCCTCCTTTGCAGGATTCTCAGCAAGATTCATGATGCTGTCTACGACACTCTGAGTCTTGACGACGAGAGAGGTACTGGAGGTGTGGACCTCAATCTTCTTGGAGAATGAGCCCCAAGTAAATACAGCGTCGTCGTCGGTCTTCGGGCTCTTAGAGAAAGCCACCTCGAGCTGCTTGCTGGCGGAGATTGCGCCGCCTTCTACTGCCTCGTTACCGCCAAAGGAGATACCCTTGAGCTCGAACACATCGGAGTTCTCGATGCCGATGAACTGGAGAGCAACTGAAGAGCTAGAGCACTCTGCCTTAATGTAGTAGGTGTTGCCCTTGGTTACAGATAACTGATAACGCCTGCCGTACTCGACGCCACCAATCTCGTTGGTCTCGTAAGCGTGCTCAACGTCAGCAATAGCATCGGTGTAAGCGAAAGAGTCAGAAGAGTAGAAAGAGAAGCTACCACTTCCAACAAAGCACACCTTGAGAAGCATATCCTTCTCGGCGGTGAAAGCCATCTTCTTAGAGACGAAGACGCCCTTCACCTCATAGGGTGTGTTGAGCTCGAACGTCTCAATGTCCGCGGCCTTGGCAGCCGAGACAGTACAGACGACGAGCATCAGCGCCAGCCAAAACCGTTTGGCCAACGCGGCAAAAGATGTAGATGCTTTTGTCATAGGTATTTGATTTTATTGAATTTACGAAGCAACTATCAATTAACAATTAACAATTAACAATTGACAATTGACAATTACGGAAGCCCCGCAGTGGGGGCTCCGTAACTGTATCTTGC
>CAVILU010000065.1:0-11839 GCA_963643535.1 bacterium
TGGTAGAGCACAACACTTTTAATGTTGGGGTCCTGGGTTCGAGCCCCAGACGGATCACCGAGATGCAGCCTTGCCGAGGAGACTCAGCGAGGCTGCTTTCTTTTTGCCTATTCTAGGTTTGCACAATGTACGAAAAAAAATGCTTGTTTGCAATAAGCAGCTATCTCGTTATAAGTCAGGTTAATTTTTCCAACCAATAGCGTACAAAACAGGCGAGCAGGTAAAGAAATAATAAAAAAAGTGGAAACGGAAGGGACGAAATGTCGTATACGCCCAATGTGAGACAAGAAACATTCGAGTAAAGGGCTTTTCAAAACTGCGCCGACGGCAAATAAAAGTAAAAAGTACTCAAAAAAGTCGTAGGCATAAGAGGCTGAATTAAAGGCAAAGAGTGGAGAAAAAGGCGACAAATATGGTCAACGTTAAAAAAAAGTGATATTTTTTTGCGTGTAATACCGAATGTTTCTAACTTTGTTTGTATGAGCAAAAAAATTATAACGTGGGTCTGTATTGTCCTACCCTTCGCTTTCATTGGCCTCGTCTTTATGCAGGTGAGGTGGATTGTGGAGGCGTGCAAGCTCAGGGACAGCATGTTCGACCAGACAGTGGTCCGATGCGTAGACAACGTTATTTCCCGTTTGGAGACTGACGAGCTGGTAGAGAGCCGCAACAGAGGTGCAGCCCCGGCGCGCAACTTCACGACGTTCAACAACAAGAACAACGGCGGCGGCAAGGTGACGGATGAGATATGCTTAACCTTCCGACTCGACAACTTCGGATTTTATAAATTCGATGCCACGAAAAGCGGCACGCTGGCATCCATTGAGACTGGTGTAGTAGACGCTGGCAGTGTCTTCGGCAACGATATGGTGGCCAACTCATACACTGCGCTGAACAGCGTACTCTCGCGCAAGCTGCGTTACCTCAACATCCAGGCCAGCAAAAGCATCTACGAGGAGAGCCCTATCGAGGTGAGAATCAACCCTCAAAGGCTCGACGCTCTCTTGATGCAGCAGTTTTCGGACTATGGAATAAGCTCGCCATACGAATACGCGGTCTACAATGCTTCCGGCCAGAGAGCGTTCTCTAGCCCAGCATTCGACGAGGAATACGATGGTGACGTCTTCGCCAAAAGACTCTACCCCAACGATGTGCACACCAAGGCGCACTACGTGAAGGTATATTTCCCGCACAGGCCCAATGTAGTCAGGGGACTCATGGTGCAGATTATACCGACCACGTTCTTCTGCCTTGTCGTCATGATACTCTCGGCGTATATCGTCGTCATAATCTTCCGTCAGAAGAAGCTGGAAGTCATAAAGAACGACTTCATCAGCAATATGACGCACGAGTTCAAGACGCCAATATCCACAATGTCCCTCTCGGCACAGATGCTGCGCGACCTTGCGGACACAGTGAAGCCCGACTTCATACGGCGCAACACGAACATCATCATCGACGAGGCCAAGCGACTCACCATACAGGTGGAGAAGATCCTCCAGATGTCCACGTTCGACCGCGGCAAAGGCAGGCTCAAGCTTGAGGAGCGGAACATCAACGAGTTGGTGGACAAGGTGGTGAACAACTTCAGAGTGAAGGTCGAGAGTGCCAATGGCGAGATAAACGAACGCCTTGAGGCCACAGACCCGATAGCGATGGTAGACAACGTCCACTTCACGAACGTCATCTACAATTTGCTCGACAACGCATTTAAATACCGTCGCGACGCGCCGATGCTCAGTGTATGGACGCGCAACGCCAATGGCGGAATTATAATATCAGTAAAAGACAACGGACTGGGAATCTCCAAGGAGGACCAGAAGCGAATCTTTGAGAAGTTCTACCGCGTCTCGACCGGCGACAAGCACGATATCAAGGGCTTCGGACTGGGTCTCGCCTACGTCAAAAAAATCGTAGAGGACCACGGCGGACAGATATCAGTTGAGAGTGAGTTGAACGTTGGAACGAAATTTGACATATATTTGCCCTTAATAAAGTAATAAGATATGGATGACAAGAAGAAGCACAAGATTCTTTTAGCCGAGGACGACAGCAACCTGGGCGTCTTGCTGTGCGAATACCTGCAGGCCAAGGACTATGCAGCTGAGTTGGCTCACGACGGTGAGGAGGCATACAACATGTTCATCAATGACAAGTACGACCTCTGCATCTTCGACGTCATGATGCCCAAGAAAGACGGCTTTACGCTTGCAAAGGAAGTAAGGATGGCCAACGTAGAGGTGCCCATCATCTTCCTCACAGCGCGCAACGTCAAAGAAGACATCCTCCAGGGATTCAAGATTGGCGCGGACGACTACCTGACTAAGCCCTTCTCTATGGAGGAGCTCACGATGCGTATCGAGGCCATCTTGCGCCGCACGAGTGGCGAGAGCCCCGTGCTCGACACATATAAGCTTGGCCGCTTCAAGTTCGACACTCAGAAGCAGCAGCTCATCGACGGCGAGAACGTCATCAAGCTGACCACCAAGGAGAGCGAGCTCCTCAAGCTCCTCTGCTCGAACGCCAACAAGGTTCTCGAGCGCAACGTCGCCCTCAAGACCATCTGGGTAGACGACAACTACTTCAACGCCCGCAGCATGGACGTCTACATCACCAAGCTGCGCAAGCATCTCAAAGACGATCCCTCAGTAGAGATTATAAACGTACACGGCAAGGGTTATAAGCTCGTCATGTAATTAGACCCAAAATCCCCTCGAGCGTCAGGGCATACAGAAACTTCCAAAACTACTAATTAAGCGCCTGGCGATATGCCTCGTGATGCGTGACGCATAGCGTGGCACCCCATACAAAAGCATGCCTCGATGAGAATCGGGAGCAAGCAGTCGAGGAGGAAAAAACCGCACACAATGTGGGCCACTCACCCACGACAAAGAGACGAGCCGCCACCCGAGCGACTTCTTTCAAAGCGTCGACGTCCGACGGCACATATGGTGCCGCTCGGGCGTCGCTTTTTTTATGCATAAAACAAAAACAGCCCAAGGCATAAGCCTCGGGCTGTAATATGATTTTGGGGAATAAAGTCCTCGAATCAGAGGGGCTATAAAGATTTACACGGGGAGATATTAGTGCATCTTTTGGCCGAGGATATTGAAGAACTCCTCGCGAGTGGCGTCGCGG
Source organism: bacterium (assembly GCA_963643535.1). Lineage (GTDB taxonomy): Bacteria > Bacteroidota > Bacteroidia > Bacteroidales > Marinilabiliaceae > W3P20-009. The sequence continues at coordinate 3,139 of CAVILU010000065.1, forward strand.
GTGAGGAATGCGCCAGAGAAATCGGAGGTCGTGGTCACGGCATTTTGCTTCTGGACACCGCGCATCTGCATGCACATATGGCGGCACTCGATGACAACGGCCACGCCGAGCGGGTTGAGAGTCTTCTGGATGCACTCCTTAATCTGCGTAGTGAGGCGTTCCTGGACCTGCAGGCGGCGGGCGAAAGCGTCAACGACTCGCGGGAGTTTGCTGAGACCGGTGATATAGTCGCGAGGGATATAGCCAACGTGCGCCTTGCCAAAGAAGGGGAGCATATGGTGCTCGCACATAGAGTAGATCTCAATATCCTTGACGACCACCATTTGCTGATACTGCTCGCGGAACATGGCTTGCTTGAGGATTGCCTCGGGATCCTCATTATAACCTTTGAGGAGGAACTGCATAGCCTTGGCCACGCGCTGGGGGGTCTTTACGAGGCCCTCGCGGTGCACATCCTCACCGAGCTCGCTGATGATGCCAGTGTAATATCCTGCTAGACGCTCTGTGCGTCCCTCGTCATATATATTCGGGTCGTCCTGGAGTTCGGACGCACTTACTATGGTTGCCATTTATGGTGTTGGGAATGAGTTAGAATATTGAAAGGCAAAAGTAAGACTTTTTCTGCCGAGATAGGTTGCCCGAGGCGGGTAGATTACACTTTAGGTTGCTAAGAGTCGTATCGGAGGTTATGGCCGTATGATATTTTTTATATTTTTGCCTAAAACAAAACACTCACTAACAAAAACAGAACAAAAGATGGAAAGCAAGAGCCTGACACAGACATATGAAGTAACAGCAGACAAGACGGCCGAGAAGATGGGTTCGGGCGATATGCCAGTGCTCGCAACTCCCGCCATGGTAGCCATGATGGAAAACGCGGCCATGACACTCGCCAAACCGCTTTGCGCAGAAGGCGACACCACTGTAGGCAGCCTCATCAACACTACGCACCTGCGCCCGTCGGCAGTGGGAGCCACAATTACCGTATGCGCCACACTGACCGAGCAGGAGGGCCGCAAACTGAGCTTCAGCATCGTGGCCAAGGACGGCGAAAACGTAATAGGCGAGGCTACGCACGTACGCTACATCGTGACGCGTGACCGTTTCCTTGCGAAACTCGGAAAGTAAGCCTATGAGCATCAAAGGTATAATAGTGGCCATAATCTCCTCCATTGTCATATCGGCATGCACGGAGCAGCCACAAGCCCAGGCCGCAGAACGTTCCAAATCGGCGAAAACAGAGAGCGCGGACTTGATAAAACAACTCCGAAAAGGTTCGGCGGGCGAGATAAGCGACATACACGTAACGGGCGACCTCGACTTGACTCAAATCGGGAAAGACGCCCAGACCACCAAAATGGACAGAATACGCATTGGGGACGCCATAGTCTTCCGCAACTGCGTATTCGAGGGCAAGGTGCTCACACGCCGAGAGGACACCGAAGGGAGGCGCACACTCACTTGCGACTTCGAGACAGACGTACGCTTTGTCGGGTGCATATTCATGGGCGATGTGGACTTCAGCTACAGCCTTTTCCGGGGCGAGCTGCGGATTGAGCACTGCTCGTTCAAGGGAAAGACCCGAATGGACGGCATCCGCGTTTGGGACTCCGTAGTACTGGGGCACAATGAGTTCGAGGGCGACGCGTCTTTTGACGGGGCTCGGTTCTTTGGGAGCTCATCGCTTAATGGGATGAAATTTTGGAGCATGGCCATTTGGCAAAACGTATGGCTCGATGGCGATGCCAATATGACGGATTGCCAGTTTGGCGGGAATGTGGACATGTCGCATTTGCATGCGTCGGGCAGTCTTAATATGTCCAATTGCCACTTTGCCAGTCGGGTGGAGTGTCGCGACGCACGGTTTGGTGGCCTCTTGCGGCTGTCGAATGCCGTCTTCGGAGGCAACCTGACTTGCGAGAATTGCGTAATGATGGGACGAGTGGATATGCGCGGCGCATCGATAGAGAAAGATGTCGAGATAACTCGCTGCACATTCCTCTCAAAACCTGACATTCAGAACATTAAGAAATCAGAGAACACCAACGTGTCGGAGAGTGGCAACGCCATCATGACACAGCCAACAAGCATAGCGCAATGAAAAAAGCTAAGATAACAGCGGCACTCTGCGCCGCCATATTGTCCGGCTCGGCACTGACGGCCTGTGACGAAGACACGCTGAACATGCTCATGAGCATCGTATCCGTAATAGCAGGCGACTCGGGCGAAGAGGTAGCCATCTCGGTGGACGACAAAGGCCTCGGATACCTTGAGCCGGAGGAAGACACCAGCACCATTGAGGACGACATCCACATCAACACGGACAATGGCGACGGCACCGTGAGCAGCAACTTGCCGAGCAAAGTGGATCTCTCGGCCTACCTGCCACCCGTGGGCGACCAAGGAAACTATGGCACTTGCGTGGCATGGGCCACGGCATATAACTGCCGCACATGGCTGGACGCTCATAAGAATGGACGCAAGACGAGTCAGTTGACTAACAGGGAGATATACAGCCCCTCTGATATTTGGAGAGGCATTGCCTCGAGCAGCAAGAACAAGGGTTGCCAAGGCACATCGTTCCAACCGGCCTTCAACGCCATGATTAGCCGCGGCGTGGCATCGTGGGCTACGGCGCCTTATTTCACGTCTACGTCGGATTGCGATTGCTCAGTCACGTCTTCCGAGACCACAGATGCTAACAAGCACAAAATCAAGTCGTATCGCGAAATACAGATAACGGACGCTAACACTGTAAAGCGTTACTTGGCAGAGGGGCATCCCGTTGTTCTTGGCGCATGCCTTGGTGACAATTTCATGAACGCCACGGGCTCCTCTGTAATCTACAGCAAGGGCACGACAAACAGCACCGGCATGCACGCCTACCACGCAATGATGTGCGTAGGCTACGACAACAGCCGCGGCGGTTCTAATGGCGCATTTAGGATTATCAACTCGTGGGGCGAAAGCTGGGGCGACAATGGTTTCGTATGGCTCGACGCAAACTACATGTGTAGCAGCGACTTCGCATACACTGGCCTCGTAGCCTACCTCGAAGATGACGACACCACGGCCTATGGCGACGACGCAAGCGCGATAGACCTCCAGCCCACCACAGTGACCGACGAGGACTACTACGAGGCAGGCGACACAGACTCCAACGACCCGACATGGCGCACCCTCACCTACGACGTATACAACGCTGGCGAAGGCACCGTAAAAGCCTCATCCACATGGGGTAACGCATACGTGCTCTATAACGCGTACAACGCCAACGAGATGACCGTAGTCCTCGTGGACCTCTACACCGACCAGCTCGGCCTGAGCAAGAATGAAGTCAACTACAATTGGGATGCCACAGAAGCCTATTCCACTCTCGGCCTCCAAGCGCAAGGCTACTCCCTCTCGAACGTAGACATTCCCGGCAACAGCTCAGTTGCCACAGTAGTCACTAAGAAATCGGACTCATCGGCCACCGACAGCGAATATGTCTTCACATGGACATATAAGATGCCGAGCGTCACGGGCAAATATTATCTCGTAATGATTGCCGACGCATTCAGTTCAGTAAGCGAGAGCAACGAGAACAACAACTACTACTTCCTCATGGGCTCGGACAATGGCCCACTGACCATCAACAACGGCGTAATCCAGACCGAGATAGCCAACAACAAGGCCCTCAGCATCAACAGCAAGCCTAAGAAGAATGCCAACCACACCCAGCAGACGGCAGTATCCGAGGCCACACCCAACACATACTCCCCCGCCGAAATAGCGGAGGTCATAGACAGGATGCGCAACTCCGGCGAACTGACCAACAAGGCACTCGAATGGATTGACACGAACAATGCCACCCCGATGGTCAAAGCCAAGAGGAGCGTAAAGCGATAAGCAAAACAAGAAACGCCTAAAACGAAAAGAAGAAAATGAAGATTAGCAACATCATAAAAAGGTGCGCAGGCATGGCCGCAATAGCAATTTGCGCAGCCTGCCTCACATCTTGCGCCGGACTGCTCTCCACCCCGACAGCCAAGAAGCAGACGACAACACAGAGCACAACCAAGACTACAACCAAGACAACCACCAAGACGACCAACGCCAGCGCGACGAAGGCCAGCACGTCCACTTCCACCTCGACAAGCACCACCGTAGGCCAGGCGAAATCGGACGGCAGCACGTCCAAAGGCCGCAAGACGGTGACTAAATAATTTAACAAGCCGCGCCGCAAGTGTTTATTAAGCACGGCAAGCAGCTACGTAAAACACGGAACTGAGCCACCCACCCCCATCTACAAGGGGGTGGGTTTTTATATTTCCCAATAAATAAGTAACTTTACCCAAAAGGTGAGGCTCTTGGCGACTTAGCAAAGAGATCTGCGCACCCTCCGAAGAAAGAACATGTCGATAAGCATTCGCGATATAACCAAACGATACGGCACTCAGCTGGCGCTCGACAGCGTCTCGGCCGAGATTGGCGACGGGCAGATTGTGGGATTGCTTGGCCCGAACGGCGCAGGCAAGTCGACCATGATGAAGATTGTCACGGGACTCGTCAAGGCCGACGCCGGCGCAGTAAGCGTATGCGGGCACGACATTGAGAAAGAGCCTATGGAGGTTCGCCGCCTGATAGGCTACCTGCCGGAGAGCAACCCGCTGAACGCCGATATGTACGTCCGCGAATACCTGACAATGATGGCATCGCTGAGCGGAGTAGCAGACAAGGCTAGGAGAGTAGACGAGATGATAGAGCTCACAGGCCTCACGCCCGAAGCCCACAAGCGCATAGGAGCCCTCTCGAAAGGCTACAAGCAGAGAGTCGGCATCTCGCAAGCACTGATAAGCGACCCCAAAGTCGTAATCCTCGACGAGCCCACGACAGGACTCGACCCCAACCAGATAATTGAGATACGCGAGCTTATCCGCGGACTGGCTAAAGACAGGACCGTGGTGCTCTCGACACATATAATGCAAGAGGTCGAAGCCACTTGCGACCACATAATCATCATTGACCACGGGCACATCCGCGCACAAGGGACAGTGAACGAGGTGCTGAGCCTGGCTGGCGAAGGCACACAGGTGGTGGACGTGGAGTTCGACGCAGACGTAGACCCCGAGCGCCTGGCCCACGAGCTCAACGCGAAAGTGACATCCACAGGCCCAAGAAGGTTCCGCCTCACGGCCTGCGCCACGGACGACGACCTCCGCCTCACGACATTCCGCTTCGCCACGCACCATAATGCGCCACTGCTGCATCTCTCGGCAGGGTGCGAGGACATGGAGGAAGTGTTTAGACAGTTAACAGTTCACAGTTAACAGTTTACAGTTCGCGGTGCTCAGTTCACAGTTTTCTGTTTTCAGTGATCAGTGCACAGTTAACTGCGGTATCCTGAGGAAGTCATAGTTCAGTTTTTGGGGCTTGGCTCTTTTTACCAGGTTCTGTTCTTACTGGATCATTCATTCAAAACCTCTTATATCTTGCCCACTCTTATTGAGGGCAGACAGCAATAGATAAAGCCGGCGACGGCGGGCAGACAAAAAATCATTAAACAACACAAAACGATATGGCAGACAAATTGATCGTGAAAGAGCTTGACGACGTAGCAGTACGTTTCTCCGGCGACTCGGGCGACGGCATGCAGTTGGCAGGTAATATCTTTTCAACAGTGTCGGCTACCGTAGGAAACAGCATTAGCACTTTCCCCGACTATCCGGCTGATATCCGCGCCCCGCAGGGCTCACTGACGGGCGTATCGGGATTCCAGGTACACATTGGCGCAGGCGTGGTCTACACCCCAGGCGACCAGTGCGACGTACTCGTGGCAATGAACGCCGCAGCCCTCAAGACCCAGTATCGCTACGCCAAGCCGGGTGCGACAATCATCATAGACACCGACGCGTTCAAGTCCGCCGACCTCAAGAAGGCAGCGTTTGAGACCGAGGACCCCATTGCCGAGATGGGCATCGACCCGGATCGCGTAATCGCCTGCCCTATCACCCAGATTGTTAAGGATTGCCTTGCCGACAGTGGCATGGACGTCAAGAGCATGGTCAAGTGCCGCAACATGTTCGCTCTCGGCCTTGTCTGCTGGCTCTTCGACCGCGACCTCAACATCGTCTATAACTTCCTGCGCGAGAAGTTCGCCAAGAAGCCGGGCGTTGCCGACGCCAACATCAAGGTTGTCCAAGCCGGATATGACTATGGCCACAACACCCACTCTTCGGCCATGAACGTATACCGTGTCGAGAGCAAAGTAAAGGTGCCCGGCAGGTATATGGACATCACTGGCAACAAGGCCACCGCATATGGCCTCATTGCCGCAGCAGAGAAGGCTGGCCTCCGCCTCTTCCTCGGCTCCTACCCCATCACCCCCGCCACCGACATTCTCCATGAGCTCTCGAAGCACAAGAGCTGCGGCGTAATCACCGTACAGTGTGAGGACGAGCTCGCCGGCTGCTGCTCGGCTCTCGGTGCATCGTTTGCCGGTGCTTTGGCAGTGACCTCGACCTCTGGTCCTGGTGTCTGCCTCAAGAGCGAGGCTATGAACCTTGCCGTCATTATGGAGCTCCCGCTCGTCGTTGTAGACGTACAGCGCGGTGGTCCAGCAACAGGTCTCCCCACCAAGAGTGAGCAGACTGACCTCCTGCAGGTTCTCTTCGGCCGTAACGGCGAGACCCCGATGCCCGTAGTCGCAGCCACATCGCCTGTTGACTGCTTCGACGCCGCATATCAGGCAGCCAAGATTGCCCTTGAGCACATGACCCCCGTGGTCCTGCTCACCGACGCATACGTAGCCAACGGCTCTGGCGCATTCCGCCTCCCCGACCTCGCCAAGGCCGACGCCATCAACCCGCCATACGTGCCCGAGGAGCTCAAAGGCAAGTGGGCGCCATACCTCCGCAACGAGGAGACCGGCGTACGCTACTGGGCAGTCCCCGGCCGCGAAGGCTTCCAGCATATCCTCGGTGGTCTCGAGAAGGACAATAAGACCGGCGCAATCTCCACCAATCCGGAGAACCACGACCTCATGTGCCGCCTCCGTCAGGCTAAGATCGACAAGATTCAGGTGCCCGACGTCGAGGTACTCGGAGACAAGGACGATGCCGACCTGCTCATCGTAGGTTTCGGCGGCACCTATGGTCACCTCCATGCAGCAATGGACGAGATGCGCGCAGCAGGCAAGAAGGTAGCCCTCGCGCACTTCAAGTACATCAACCCTCTGCCAGCCAACACAGCCGAGGTCATGAAGAAATACAAGAAGGTTGTCGTAGCCGAGCAGAACCTCGGTCAGTTCGCAGCCTTCCTGCGCATGAAGGTCGATTGCTTCGCACCCTACCAGTTCAACCAGGTCAAGGGTCAGCCTTTCGTCGTCAACGAGCTTGTTGAGGCGTTCAACAAAATCCTTCTCAGCTAACCATCCAACACACTGACGGTTAGCAGTTCACAAAAACAAGACAAAAAGAGAATCATGAGCGAATTCACTATAAACGACTATAAGAAAGGGCAGCCGCGTTGGTGCCCGGGCTGTGGCGACCACTTCTTCCTGGCGTCGCTCCACAAGGCTATGGCCGAGCTTGGCGTAGCACCGTGGGACACTGCTGTAATCTCTGGTATCGGTTGCTCCAGCCGTCTGCCTCACTACATGGCCACGTATGGCATGAACACTATCCACGGTCGTGCGGCAGCCATTGCCACCGGAACCAAGGTAGCCAACCCCAACCTCACCGTATGGCAGGTTAGTGGCGACGGTGACGGTCTCGCCATTGGCGGCAACCACTTCATCCATGCCAACAGGCGCAATATCGACCTCAACATGATATTGCTGAACAACCGCATCTACGGCCTCACCAAGGGACAGTACAGCCCGACGTCGCCCCGCGGTTTCGTCTCCAAGTCGTCGCCCTATGGCACCGTCGAGGATCCGTTCCGCCCAGCAGAGCTCTGCTTCGGCGCACGCGGTCACTTCTTCGCCCGCGCCGTGGCTACCGACGCTGCCGGCACAGTAGACATCCTCAAGGCTGCTTATAAGCACAAGGGCGCATCGGTCTGCGAGATTCTCCAGAACTGCGTCATCTTCAACAACGGCACCCATGACTCCGTCTACAGCCGCGAGGGTCGTGAGCTCAACGCCATCTACGTAGAGCACGGCAAGCCCCTCGTCTTCGGCAAGGACAAAGAGTTCGGCCTCGTACAGGATGGCTTCGGCCTCAAGGTTGTCAAGATTGGCGAGAACGGCGTGACCATTGACGACATCCTCGTCCACGACGCTCATTGCCAGGACAACACCCTGCAGCTCAAGCTCGCTCTCATGGAGGGTCCGGATTTTCCTGTAGCACTCGGCGTGATTCGCGACGTCGAGGCCCCCACCTACAACGACGCCGTCTGGGCACAGCTGGAGGAGGTCTCCGAGAAGAAGAAGTACCACAACTTCGCTGAGTTGCTGGAGACTAATGATATTTGGGAAGTCAAATAACAGTTAGCAGTTAACAGTTAGCAGTTAGCAGTTGGCTGTTGGCTGTCTGTTTTGCGACTTTACGTCTATTCTTCTATAATTTTTTAGGCTCGCAGCCTTGGAGTTTTTTACTCCTTGGCTGCGGGCTTTTTCTTTTTTGGGGGTGGGAGGAAGAGCTGACAAATAAAAAGGAGAGGGAAACGGAAACCGCGCACAACGCACGAAGAACTATGCACTGTGCACTGATAACTG
>CAVILU010000066.1:0-11727 GCA_963643535.1 bacterium
CCTTAGCATTCTGGGACTGCGTCACTAAGTCCTTTAGCACATAAAAATCCAGATGGTTGGTGCAATTGATTCGTTTGTGAATTCCTGCTGTAAAAACAATATAGAGAACTGTCTCGAGCAGTGTGTGGCGTCAGTCGCCGCAGTTCGTCGTGCCGAGGAATTAACGATTTGCGGTTTGTAGCATTGGCTTATGTCTGAGGGTTGTAACGAGGAAACCAAGAAGGTCGCGCCTGCTTCGCACGAGGAGAGTAACAAGCGCATTGCCAAGAATACGCTGCTGCTGTATTTGCGGATGTTCTTGCTCATGGGCATCTCGCTGTATACCAGCCGAGTGGTGCTGGATGTGCTAGGCGTCGAAGACTTTGGTGTGTATAACGTTGTTGGCGGTCTCGTATCTATTTTCTCTATAGTAAATTCGGCTCTGACATCCGCCACTCAGCGTTTCCTTACTTTTTCTCTTGGCAAAAATGACGGGGCGGATTCTAACAAGGTCTTTTGCGTCGCTCTGCAGGCTCATGTGCTTGTCGCCTTCATTGTTGTCATATTGGTAGAGACTGTTGGCTTGTGGTTTCTCTACAACAAGATGCAGATAGCCGACAGCCGCATGGATGCTGCGTTTTGGGTGGTGCAATTCTCCGCAATGTCCACATTCTTCAATGTCTTATGCGTCCCGTATGTGTCGTCAATTATAGCACACGAGCGTATGTCTGCTTTTGCGTTCGTGTCTATTGTCGAGGCGTCTCTGAAACTGATTATCGTCTATTTGCTTTTGGTCTCACCGTTCGATAAACTTGCGATTTACGCCTTGCTTTTGGCTGTGGTTTCGGTCGTTGTACAGTCTATCTACGTCATTTATTGCCGACGGCATTTTAGCGAATGTCACGTAAGGTGGGTTGCGGATAAAAAGTTGTTCGGTGAGATCCTGTCGTTTGCAGCTTACAATCTTTTTGGCGGTTTTGCTTCTGTAGCCTCGAACCAAGGGTTGAACATGCTTCTCAACATGTTCTTTGGCCCTGTCGTTAATGCGGCGCGCGGTGTGTCTGTTCAGGTGATGGGTGCGATGACGCAGTTCATTATGAACTTTCAGACTGCACTTAATCCTCAGATCGTCAAGACGTATGCACAAGGTGACTTGAGCCAAATGCATAAGCTCATATACCGTGGTTCTAAGTTCTCTTTCTTCCTTATGCTCATGATTTCGCTGCCGGTCTTGATCGAGACTCCTTACATCCTCGGTCTTTGGCTTAAGGAAGTACCTCCTGATACTGTAACTTTCTTGCGGATAATCATCTGCACGTCCCTTATTTATACGATGGCGCAGCCGATTATGACGGCGAATGGAGCAACGGGCGAAATACGAATGTACTACGTGGTCTGCGGTACGATGCTTATTCTTATTTTGCCGATTTCGTACGTTGTTTTGCGAATGGGATTACCTGCCTATAGCGTCTTCATTGTCCATTTCATTGTCGAGGTCGTCACTCAGATGCTCCGCCTTGTCATGGTGCGCAAAAGATTGAGGATGCCTATCTTGGAATATGTTCGAAAGGTTTACGTTCCTGTCGCATGCGTGCTTATAACCGCGGCAATCTTACCCGTGCTTACGTTCGAGTCTCTCGAAGCTGGTTTCGTGCAATTTGTAGCTGTAGGCATTGTGAGCGTGATCAGCGTAGCGGCGTGCTCGTTTGTAATCGGCTTGGACCGACAAGAGAGAGATTTTTGCGTGGAAAAGGCGAAACTTTTCCTGTCTAAAGTAGGCATAAGAAAAGAAACAGTATGACGACAAAGATATCTACCCTTGGCGATAAATGCTGCGGATGCTCCGCTTGCTATTCCGTCTGCCCTAAGAAATGCATTGAGTTCCATTCCGATAAGAAGGGATTCTTGCTTCCCGTCGTAGACGAGGAGGTGTGCGTTAGTTGTGGGGCGTGCGAACGAGCTTGCCCTGCGCTTTCGGATAATGATACGCGGAAACCTATCGATGTCTACGCCTCGAAAAATCAAGACGAGACGATTCGTCGAGAGAGCTCTTCCGGGGGCATCTTTACCGCTTTGGCTGAGAAGGTTATCAATGGCGGAGGTGTAGTCTTCGGCGCTCGTTTTGACGAGCATTGGTCAGTTGTTCATGATTCAGCTGAGACTTTGGACGAACTGAGTGCTTTCCGTGGTTCTAAGTACCTTCAGTCTGTGATGGGAGACTGCTATTCCCAAGTAGAAAAGGAACTAAAGGTGGGCCGTCAAGTGCTTTTCTCGGGCACTCCTTGCCAGTCTCTAGGACTAAGAAAATTCCTACGCAAGGACTACGATAACCTCATTGTTGTCGATTTCGTTTGTCATGGAGTTCCAAGTCCCAAGGTATGGAAGTCTTACCTCGATTCCGTCGCTTGCGACCAGAGTGAGGTCTCGAAGGTGTCGTTTAGGAACAAGGATAAAGGTTGGGCAAAGTTTAGAGTGCAGATTGAGCAAACTGACAAAAGCGGGGAGACGCATAAACTTGTAGATGAGCCTTTCGCCGAGAATTTTTTTATGCGTGCATTCCTGTGGGATTTCTGTTTGCGTCCGTCGTGCTTCTCGTGCCCCGCGAAGGGAGGACGAAGTCATAGCGACATCACCATCGGCGATTATTGGGGCATAGACAACGTGATGCCAGAATTCAATGATGACCGTGGTGTGAGCCTCGTTATGGCGTATACCGAAAAAGGACGTCAGGCTTTGGCTGGCCTCAATATCAAAAACGAAGAGTCCGACTATCAGAGCGCATTAGCTTGCAATCCTTCTATCGAGAAGAGCGTGGCGAAAACGCCGCTCGTCGGGCTATTCTGGCGGCTCTACGGCTCCTGCGGTCTGAAATCGGCGATGACGTGCATGGCGAAAGTTAAATTTGTTTTTGACTTTTGGCAGAGGGGAGTGCGGAAGTTGCGCCGTATGGTGGGGTGACTTTTTCTAAGGTAGCGTCGTGTACCTGTGTCCAAGTGTCTCAAAATCAAAACCGAGTGTCAATCCTAAATAAAATATCATCATGAAAGTCGGAATACTTACGTTCGATACAAGTCCAAACTATGGCTGCGTGTTGCAGTCTTTCGCTCTTTATCATACTTTGGAAAAGTTAGGTTATGAGCCGTGGCTCATCTCGACTAAGAAGATAAAACTTGGTCGTGCGCTGACTGTTAAGAGGCGTGTTATTGATTGTATTAATCGGATGGCGCATACTGTCTTCCCTCAGTATGTCTCACATAATGAGGCTAAAGACTTGTCTATTGTGGAAATAAAGGAGTTTGTGAGGTCGCATTCTCCTAACAAGATAACTCCATCAGACCTTTCAGAGTTGAGTATTATGGATGCTATAGTAGTCGGGAGTGATCAAGTATGGAGGTGTGCGTACTGTGATGATGTGAAACTTTTTTTCCTTGATTTCGCTGAAAGTTTTGAAAATATAAAGAGAGTGTCATACGCCGCATCGTTTGGTGTCCAGCGATTGACTCAAGATGAGTATTCTAAGCCCTTAATTGCAGAATGTTCAAGATTGTTGAGGAAGTTTGATGCTGTTTCTGTCCGTGAGGAGAGTGGAGTTGCGATTTGTCGTGATAATTTTGGTCGCAAAGACGTGCAGTGGGTGCTCGACCCAACAATGCTTTTATCTCCTTTGGAATACCTGCCTATGTTGCCGCAAGAGACTAAGGGAAAGTTTGTGCACTATGTACTAGACCTCGACTCTGCCAAAGCTAATATTATCAAAGCTATTGAGGATGCGATGGGTACAGATTCGGTCTCGAATATCGACCGTATACAATATAGTCACTGGGCATCAGATGTTCAGCAGCATCGCTGTGTCGAGACCTGGCTATCTGAAATGGCATCCGCTGAATTCGTTTTTACCGACTCCTTTCATGGTTGCGTTTTCTGCATCATTTTCAATAAGCCTTTTGCTGTGTATGTCAATTCTGCGCGCGGCTCCGCTCGTTTTGATAGCTTGTTGTCGCTTTATGGTTTGCAAGAACGCGTAGTGACAGATGCAAGTGAAATTCCCGATTTGATGCGCAAACCTATAGATTGGGGAGGTGTTAATGCTAAGAGATCTCAAATGATCGAACACTCTATTTCGTTCTTGCGTGCTGCATTGTCGAAATAGATGGCGCCATTATTTGAGGATTCCAAGCATTCTTTTTACCCATTGGAAAACATTGTATGTAACTCCGTAGAGCCTTACGCTCCGTAAAGCCATTTTTAAGGAGAACATCTTAGGAAGACCGAACCCTTCCTTATTGTATTCTGAGATTATAGCGTCGAATGTTTGCTGCGTGTCAGTCCAGTTTACATTCGACGTTTTGTTTGCTGATATCAAGTATTGCCGGAGAAGCGAAATCTCTATTCGTTTGCTTAGCCAGGGTTCTGGTTTTATCTTGTTGTCTCTTATGTAGGCGACAAGATTGTATAGCACTTTGGGTAAGGCTATAACTCCAGCTATGTCTGAATTGGAGTTGCGCGTCAATGACTCGTCTCTTAATCGGCAGAAATAGTTTACAGCATTGACTTTTACAGGCATAGAAGTGTGCATCAAATATTTGAACTGAAACTCAAGGTCTTCACCGATGCTGATGTCTTGTGGAAATCTTATATGATTGTTCTCGATGATCGAACGTTTGTACCATAGCATTGGATGGTAATAACAAATATGGCGACAAAGGGTGTCATTTTTAGACCCTTGCTGCTTTTCTAATGATACTTTCCCGCAATCATAATTCGGTTCGGCAAATCCTTCATTAAAGTGAAGAATGTCGAACATTACGTAGTCCGCCCCTTTCGGAAGCTTTTTCAAAACGTCGTCGTAATCAACCTTGCTGTTAACAAGGTCGTCAGAGTCAACGAACCAGATCCACTCTCCTTTTGCTTGGTCTAGTCCGCGATTTCTAGTTTTGCTCACGCCTGCGTTGACTTGGTGCGTCACATGTACTTTGTTGTTTGACTTTGCATAATCATCACAAATTTCCACACTTCTGTCCTTGCTGCCATCGTCAATAAGGATAACCTCAAAATCCGTAAGTTTTGAATTCAGAATGCTGTCAAGGCATTTGCTGAGATATTTTTCAACGTTATAGACTGGAATGATGATGGATATGATTGGTGTCGTGTTGCTCACAGAATAATAGATGATGTTCGTTATATGTGCTGACGGTGAACAAAGATAGCAAATTAAGATGAACCTGATTGTTGACGGCTCCAAATTGTTTAAATTTGCGATAAAAATTTGACTAAATAGTGATCTATTTACTTCTTTTCGCAGTAACGTCATTGATTTTTTATTTCGCACAGAAAAGCTATGCGAAATGGCCCATTTTGTTTTGGGCGCTTTGTTTCTTTGGCATATTCATTTTGGCTTTTTTTGCAGGTGCGAGGGATAATTCTATAGGAACAGACATTCATGTCTATGGTCTTAACTCATGGCAAATTGCACGGTCATATGAGGGCGATTTGTTTGAGTCTGCCGACCACGATAGGCGTGAGTTTATTTTTTGTGCGATAAATCAGTTGGCGGTAATATTATCCGACAAGTTTGGTCTGGCTCTGTTCTTCATATGTCTGTCGATGCAGGTCCCTATGCTGTTCGCTATGAAGCGTTATATGGACACTGTGCCGTTGTGGCTGACAATGTTGTCTTACAATCTCTACTTCTATAACTTAACGTTGAATATGATGTGCCAAGGAATGGCTGCCGCGTTCCTTGTGTGGTCAATGAAATATGTCGAGGACAGAAGAATATGGCCATTCATAGTTTGTCTCGTGATATGTTTCTTTATCCATCATAGTGCTGCGGTTGCTGGAATAATTATCCTGGCGATATATTGGGCGATGGGTAAGCCGGAGGAGGCTATGTCTAAGCTGTTGATTGTTGCTATTGCAGTAGCAGCCGTGGGCGTGGTGGCTTTTAGTGTGGCTGTCGAATGGGCGGCTAATAACATTCCTTTTATGGCGCAGTATCGAGAGTACGGCCATGAGGGATATTTTAAAGCCTCAATATCGACTATGGATGTGGCTTTGCGCTTAGGAATGTTGTTTTTCATTTGGTTTTGCAAAATGAGGAAGCTGATAGATGATACCCGAATCGTCTACTTCTTCAGTTTCTTCCTTGTCGCTGATTTGGCAGCTCAGATGGTGGGTATGTATGTGTTTTACGCAACCCGAATCGGATACTATTTTATTGAATACGAAATACCTCTGTTCCTTGTCTTCTTGTTTAAGACAAGGATAATGTTGCGGACAAAAGTTTTAATATACATTTTGTTCCTTGCATACCTGCTCCTCTATTGTGTAAGGATTAATTACATAAAGGGTGATAACCAGACATATCCTTATCGTTCTGAAATTTTAGGTATATAATATTCGAAGTAGGCTCTTTCTTTGTCTTGGTGTGGTTGAATTAAGCGAATTATGAAAATCTTAGAAGTAAACGTAGACGATATAGGTAACGGTGGCGTTTTCTCCCTAGTGCGAAGCGTTATACATAACAAGCCGGAAGGTGCAGTTGTAGATATCGCTGCCATCGAGCAATTCGAGAGGACGGAAAATGTTAAGGAGTTGGCGTCGGTCGGCTGCACCGTTCATTACGTCGGACGACAAGGCAGCAAGGCTCTCAAGCAGTTTTACGTTTTCCAAAATGTCAAGAGGCTTGTGCGTGATGGCGGCTATGATGTCGTCCACATTCATTCGGATGTGGCCAACAAGTTGCTTGTCTCGGCTCTTGCTGCTCGTGCTGCGGGATGTGGAAAGATTTTGCTGCACTCTCATGCGACTGGTGTAGATGGCAACAAGCGTCTCCTCAAGCGCATATTTCATAGCGTCTGCCGCCCGTTTCTGAAACACCTGGGCACTGGTTTCCTCACTTGCTCCGACTTGGCCGGCCAGTGGATGTTCCCCAATGTCAAGGCCGATGACATAAAGATGGTGAACAATGGGATTGACCTTGACAAGTTCCGTTTGGACGAAGAGAAGAGAAAAGAGATAAGGCAAAGTCTTGGAGTGGAAGATAAGTTTGTTATTGGCCACGTCGGCCGTTTCGCTTATCAGAAGAACCATAATTATCTCATAGACATCTTCCGTGCCGTCCACGAGCATGACGCGTCAGCCGTCCTTTTGCTTGTTGGCGAGGGAACTTTGATGGATGGCATAAAGGCTAAGGTTGCGGAACTCGGGTTGAGCGACAGCGTTATCTTCTACGGTGTTAGCGACAAGGTGTTTGAACTCTTTATGGCAATGGATGTGTTTGTGCTCCCCAGCCATTTCGAGGGGCTGCCGATTGTTGGCGTCGAGGCGCAGGCGGCAGGCTTGCCCTGCCTCTTTGCTGATACCATATCTCGTGACACTAAGATTACGCAGGCTGTAGATTTCTTGCCAATAGATTCAGATGCTGTTGCGGCGTGGGTCGAGAAGATTGAATGTTTCAAGGCTCTCGGACGACAAAATAATACAGAGGCAATGCGCTCTGCCGGGTTCTCAATTAAGGATACAGTGGCTTGCCTTTGGAAGTTATACGGAGAGTAGAACTTAAAAGTCGCAGTGTGAAAGTATTTTTATTGTAGCGAGTAATTGCTGCTCGCGAAAGGAAACTTGCAGATTTGTGTTGCATACGCTTCTGGCGTATGGGCATAATTTGTTGTTGAACGTCTAATTCTAAAAAACAACGATGAGGCTTTCTGGTATTTCTTATTTGCGTGTTTCTCTGCAGTGTCTTGAGCTATCTTCATATGCCAATATTTATGCTGATTTCTGGATATCTGTATGGTTTGGGCAAAATAGAAGGGAAGTATCAAGACAAAAAGGCGTTTTTGTTGAAAAAAGCGAAAAGACTTGGCGTTCCTTATCTGTTTTGGGGTACTGTTATGTTGATCCTTATGCCTAACTACTATAGTGCGGCTAATTATATTAATGGATTCTCTCATTTGTGGTTCTTGTACAGTCTTGCTGTCTTTTTCTTGATTGTCTCTTTGTGTGGAAAATTCCTTTTGGGAGGAGGCAAAGTACGTAAACTTATCGTCTTTCTGCTGAGTCTTATTTTTTCTGCGGCTATTATAAAAGCACCTTTGGTGAGACCGTTTCTATGGCAGTTCAATATGTACTACACAATCAAGTACTTCCCTGTGTTTTATTTAGGTGTGATACTTCCTTTTTGTCTAAAAGGAATTGAGATAAAGAAAAATTATTGCTTGATTGCTTCTCTTGTGGGCTTGTCTGTCATTGTGGCCTCTTTGTGTCTTATCCCGCAGCAAGGTTTAAGCATTGCAATGGCAAACGCAACGGGATATGTTACGGTTGTAAGTCTGCTTTTATTAAGCCTAAGGTTTGCTTTGTCTCCTTCTTAGACCGAAATAGTATGGGGGGGATCTGATTCACCATATACTGATATGGTATCTTTGCCAATACCAGTGGTTTGTGGAGTTTATGAATTCATCGCCTGCTGTTGGTGTGATTGCCTTGTTCTGTTTCACCTTGGTGCTCTCGCTTGCTCTCAGCGAAATCATACTAAGGAGCAAGTTGAAGATCGTATTAGGCTAAAATGCCTGGTATTTTTATATCACTATTTCGTCCAGCTTGTGCTACGGTTTTGGGTTCCGAATAGCTGCAGTCTGCTTCCCTAACAATTGTCAATTGTTATTTGTCAATTGTCAATTGCAAAGTCTCCCACCGTCCCCGTCTCCGAGGAAAATGAGCAGCCGATCTTGAAGAGTTTGCGCGGGTCGGCCGCATACTCCCGAGCATAGCCTTGCGACTCAATCTGGTCGAGAGCCTGCCGCGCCGTGCCGTCGAGCTTGAACTCAAAGATATAGATAAAATTCTTTGTCTCGATGACGCAATCCACGCGGCCTTTGCTCTGGCACTTCTCGGTGTAGACCACGTAGGTGCTGGCGAGGCGTAGGATGAGGTAGAACACGGTGTGGAAATACCGCTCCGTGTCGGGTGTGGATTTTGACCGTCGGACTGTGTAGGGTACGCTGGCGAGGAAGGCCGTTAAGGCTTGGCGGAATGATTCTAAGTCGCCTCTCTTGAGGTGCCCTGTCGTCTCAATGAGCAAACTCTCGACAGTCACATCACTATTAAGATAGTTGTTGGCTATCATAGTCAAGAAGCCGCGTTTGACCTCGTCGTTTGGGAAGTCAAGGAGAAAAGAAAACGTATCCTTATCGTATCCTTTTATTGTCAGATAACCGCTCTGATATATCATCGGCAGTGGAACTTCCTGGTCTGCTCTGTAGTCGACAAATTGTGCTCTACTATAATACTTGCCAGTAATATTTCCAATGTCTTCTTTTGCGCTCTTTAGAAGGCGTACAAGGTAAGTAGGAGTGCCCGACTCGAACCAATAATCCATTGTCTGTAGGTCGTCGAACGCATTGAGCAGGCTGAACGGATTGTAGACTCCGCGCAATGCGGGGCTGAAATGATAACCGTCATATTGCTGACGGAGCATATTGCGAATCTCGTCGCTCGAGACAGCCTCTTTTGCGGCAAAGGCATCAACTTGCTCTCCAAAATATTTGTCTATCTCCTCTTCCGTAATTCCGCAAAGGGTGTCGTATTTCTCGCTCATCGTTATGTCCTTCGGCTGGTTAAAGCCGCTGAATACGCTTATTTGCGAGAATTTGGTGACTCCTGTAAGAAAAACGAATTGGAGGTCGTCGTCAGCTTTCTTGAATGTGGAGTAGAGAGCCTTGAGTACATTGCGGTTTCGCTCTTCGATGGATATTTTTTCTCCAGCATACTCAACCATCTTGCCTGAATCCATGACGTCGAGCAGCGGCTTG
This sequence comes from bacterium, assembly GCA_963643535.1. Classification (GTDB taxonomy): domain Bacteria; phylum Bacteroidota; class Bacteroidia; order Bacteroidales; family Marinilabiliaceae; genus W3P20-009. Next base: position 9,795 of record CAVILU010000066.1, read on the forward strand.
TCGTATTCATCCACGAGGACGACGCAGCGCATCCCAGTTTGCCGATGTGCGGCGGCAAGAACTCTTACAAAACGTTCACCTATACTGAAGTCTTCATCTGACACGACCCCATATTTGCGCTCCCACTCCCTAATGTACCCGCTTATGTTTTTAGCGAGGACTTCATTCTCAGTGAAGTCAGTCCCATTGAAATCAATACGGAAAACAGGATACGTCTTCCATTCCGTCTCAAGCTTCTCAATGGCAAGACCCTTGAACAGTTCCTTCTTGCCCAGATAATAATTCTCAAGAGTGGAAATAAGCAAACTCTTCCCGAACCGCCGAGGGCGACTCAGAAAATAGACCTTGCCCTCGTGGGTTAGGGAATATACAAACGCAGTCTTGTCGACGTACACGTATCCGTCCGAGATTATATTCTCAAATGACTGAATGCCTATAGGGAATTTCATATCAGCTCTTTTCAGTTAACAAGTAACAGTTAACAGTTGACAATTCTTGTTAGTTCGCAGTTCGAGTGTTCAATAGTCCAGTTCCGGCAATTGTCAATTGTCAATTGCAAAGTCTCCCACCGTCCCCGTCTCCGAGGAAAATGAGCAGCCGATCTTGAAGAGTTTGCGCGGGTCGGCCGCATACTCCCGAGCATAGCCTTGCGACTCAATCTGGTCGAGAGCCTGCCGCGCCGTGCCGTCGAGCTTGAACTCAAAGATATAGATAAAATTCTTTGTCTCGATGACGCAATCCACGCGGCCTTTGCTCTGGCACTTCTCGGTGTAGACCACGTAGGTGCTGGCGAGGCGGAGGATGAGGTAGAACACGGTGTGGAAATACCGCTCCGTGTCGGGTGTGGATTTAGACCGTCGGACCGTGTAGGGCACGCTGGCGAGAAAGGCCGTAAGGTTTGTGCGGAACTTTTCGAGGTCGCCAACTTTCAGAGAGGCCATTGCGTTTTTGACCCAAGCCCTCGGCTCCCCTTCCGATTTGAGATAACTCCGCGCTACGACGTTGAGAAAACCGCGGCGCACCTCGTCATTAGGGTAACCAAGAAGGAATGTGCAGTCTTCCGCGTCGAAGTCCTTGATTGTTAGATATCCACTTTGAAATATCATGGGGAGGGGGAGTTCCTTGTCGGCGCGATAGTCAATGAACTCGCTCCTCTCATAATACTCGCTTGTCATCTTGTCGATGCCGGTGTCGAAGTTCTCTAGTAGGCGCACAAGGTAAGTTGGTGTGCCCGACTCGAACCAATAGTCCATCATCTGTAAATCGTCAAACGCATTGAGCAGGCTGAACGGATTATAGACACCGCGCAAAGCCGGGCTGAAGTGGTATCCGTCGTAACGTTGGCGTAGCTGAAGGCGTATCTCTTCGCAAGAGACCGACTTCTTAGCGGCAAAGGCTTCTACAGGCTCTCCAAAATATTTGTCTATCTCCTCTTCCGTAATTCCGCAAAGGGTGTCGTATTTCTCGCTCATCGTTATGTCCTTCGGCTGGTTAAAGCCGCTGAATACGCTTATTTGCGAGAATTTGGTGACTCCTGTAAGAAAAACGAATTGGAGGTCGTCGTCAGCTTTCTTGAATGTGGAGTAGAGAGCCTTGAGTACATTGCGGTTTCGCTCTTCGATGGATATTTTTTCTCCAGCATACTCAACCATCTTGCCTGAATCCATGACGTCGAGCAGCGGCTTGTCGTATTCATCCACGAGGACGACGCAGCGCATCCCAGTTTGCCGATGTGCGGCGGCAAGAACTCTTACAAAACGTTCACCTATACTGAAGTCTTCATCTGACACGACCCCATATTTGCGCTCCCACTCCCTAATGTACCCGCTTATGTTTTTAGCGAGGACTTCATTCTCAGTGAAGTCAGTCCCATTGAAATCAATACGGAAAACAGGATACGTCTTCCATTCCGTCTCAAGCTTCTCAATGGCAA
>CAVILU010000067.1:0-8273 GCA_963643535.1 bacterium
GGCTGACGGAGCATGCGAAAACATACTTCCAAGTAGCCTCAATAGAGTTTTGCGTACGCCTATAAAAGATGAGGGCAGAAGCGCAAAGCGTGGTTATCTCGACAAATATCCAAGTCACAGCCAAATGCGCAGAGATGCCAGCCATCGTCAGAGCCATAGTGAGAATAGTCATAGCACCAAGAGACTGTGCACGAACCTTATCATTCTGATCGTGCTCATTCTGGACAATATAACCATTGGAATGGCAGAAAGCGGCAGCTGAAATTATTGTCACCACAATAGTGAGCAGCGTTGTCAGGGAGTCGACCTGGAAATATTCGGATGCCGAAACTTCACCTATCTGAGTCACATAGCACGTCAGAGCAACTTGTCCTGTGAGGAAAAGACCGACAAGAACGCGCGCAAAAATAAGATTCCGGTTTAAGAGTTGGAATGCGCCAAGGACAATTGCAAAAACAATATAGGCGACAAGTATTGTATTAAGCATAAAAAGATGCTGATTTACTACATTAGGAGGCTATCGGCCTAAAAACTTAACGTTATAGAAATCGACCGAATTACACTAATCATCATGCAATTGGTTAAGACCAGTGACATCACCCTCGTTTGTTACATCACCAACCTTGTTGATGAATATGACAAGAAGGAATACACTTACAAGCACATCGAGAACCACACCGAGATTAACAAGGACCGGCATCTCGTTTCCTATTGCAAGGGAGAGAATAAAAGCACCGTTCTCGACAATCACATAACAGATTACGTGGGTTATGACTTTACGTCTTGTGGTTATAAAGAAGAGGCCACAGAAAATGCCAGCAAGTGCTGCCACGAAAAACATCTTGTTAAGAGTTGGAGCCGTGACCATCAGCGAGATGAGATACGAACCAATTATGACACCTGTGCAGAAAAGCAAAGACACATAATTAGGGACCGAAGGCTCAGCCTCGCGAGTAATATTATTTGTCAGAATAACTCTTCGGATAAAATAAGGCATAAGAATCGCCTTGACTATCAGTGTCTCAAGAAGGATGGAAGCCAGGTTGACAAAATTCATCTGATGGAGAGAGAGTAATGCCGCAGCACAGATGATAAGCCCCTGAAACATAAGAATAGAGACATACGTCATCAACCTGTTGGCGATTGAGAAGTATATCAGGGTTATGATGAACAGAATAAGAAGAATGTGTACCATCTTTCTATTTATCAGATGAATTTAACGCCGAAGAAAACGAGGAGACTGAGAGACGTGAGCGCAAGGATAAACTGCGCATTGTGGCTCATTCGGTACCTCGCCATAAACGACTCAACGATACCAACGATTACAGCGCAAAGGCACTCAATAAGAATAAAAGTAGGAATGGCATAAATCAGCTCAAGGCTACCGATAAAGAGGTTAGCAATGAGCGCGCTGTACATAGCAAACTTGAGATGAGTGGCTTGGCTAATGAGACCGAGGTCGAAACCTGAATTATCAAGAATCATAACCTCGTGGACCATAGTAAGTTCAAGATGAGTCTTAGGATCGTCTACAGGCATACGGCTGTTTTCAATCATACAAATCATAAGAAGGACAAACGCCGAGATCAGAGCAAAAGCGTACGACACGTAAGAACCGAGGTGGAAAGCCCCGAAAATGCTCGCGAAAGACGTGTAACCCGTCAAAAGGCCGAGAGAACCGATGAGGAGGAAAAACGCAGGCTCCACAAGCATCGAGTATAAAGCCTCACGACTTGCGCCCATGCCCTCAAAACTGCTGCCCGTGTCGAGAGCAGCAATGATATTGAAGAACTTACCGAGAGCGAGAACGTAAGCAAAGAAAACGAAATCACAATCGAAAGAGAACAGACCACCATAAGCGCCAAAAGGAACAACACTTATGGCAACTATTACTGACGCAAAGTAGACTGTTGGGGCGATTCGGAAGACGAACCCCGTTGTCTCGCTATAGACAGAGCCTTTGCGCAAAAGCCTAATGACATCGAAGAAAGGCTGAAGAATGACAGGTCCGCGTCGGCCTTGCGATTTGCTCTTAACACGAACAACGATACCCGTAAAGAAAAGGCTCGCAAGGAGTATCAATATAAAACTGATCATCTTATTTTTAGGCTTTAAGCAAAGATAAGAGCTGAGGCGATTAAAAGAATAACGTAGCCGAGGCCATAGACAATATAGCGTTGGAGCATACCGTTTTGGATAAATTGGAAGTGCTCAAGTCCGCTGAGAAGTTTTGACGTACCCGGCGTTACAGCCTTCTCGTCGACAAGGTCCAGGTCTACGCTTATATGGCTTCTGTCTGTAGGAAAAATCTCCTCACTCGTAAGGGGCGCAAAACGCTCGTTGGAAGGGAGGAAGACATGGCACATTTCGAGAAGCGTCTTAGCAAAAGACTTGCTTGTGTATTGGATGCCAGCAATAGGACGTTTGTAGCCACATCCCCACGTCGGAGCAATGTCGGAATCGCGTTTTTTGGCGACAACAGTCCGAACAACAAGGAAGAGAGCAACGACAAAGAGGAGCGAAAGCATTGCAACACCTACAGTTCCCGAAAGACTCACAATATTATTGAGAGCAGAAATTTGGTCGGTCGCCAACGAAATATTGAAAATTGCGATGTTTACAGAGAACAGATGCGCAACGAGAACAGCCGGGACTAGGATGACAGCCAACACACAGGCTATAAGCACATATGAGGGCCAAAGCATCGATACATCCACCTCCTCAGGTTCCTTGCGGAACTCCTTACGAGGAGCCCCAAGGAAGATAACTCCAAAGGACTTTGTAAAAGCAAGCATCGAAATGCCGCCAATTATGGCTAAAGAGCAGCCTGCCACAGCCATAAGAGCGGAAAGAGGCACAGACTCTAAGTTGAAGCCGGTCAGGAAGCCGTCATAAATAAGGAGTTCACTAATGAAACCGCCGAATGGGGGCAGAGCACCGATAGCGAGTGAGCCGATAAGAAAAACAGCGGCCGTCTTAGGCATCTTCTTAGCGAGACCGCCAAGTTCCTCCATATTACGCGTATGGGTTGAAACATAGACATTGCCTGCACCGAAGAATAATAGAGCCTTAAAAATGGCATGGTTCATTGTATGGAGGAGCGCGCCACCGAAACCAACTACACAGAGGACATTATTCGCAACGCCAAGGCCGATGAAACCGACACCGAGGCCCATAGCAATAATACCCACATTCTCAATAGTGCAATACGCAAGCATACGCTTAAAGTCGCGATGTTCGGCTGCATTCAAGATACCATAGAGTCCCGAGATAATGCCTATTACAAGAAGGACAACACCGATTGGCAACTGAGCCTCGGCACCAGAGAGCATTGAACCGAAGCGCACCACGCCATAGATACCAGCCTTGACAATAACGCCAGACATAAGGGCCGAAATGTGACTTGGCGCAGCAGGATGCGCAAGAGGAAGCCACGAGTGGAAGGGTACAAAACCAGCCTTAAAGCCGAAACCGGCTATGAGCATTGCCATTGCCACAATCTGGACAGTAGGCGAACTCGTAGAGAAGAAATAAGCCAAGCCGTCGAAAGTAGTCTTGCCACTCACTGACATTGACCAGACAAAGACAATGGTGAGAAGAAGGACAGCGATATGCGATTGGATGAAGTAATTGAGGCCAGCCTTGACAACCTGCAGGTGATCGTACTCAAAGATGACGGCAAAGAACGAACCAATAGCCATCATTTCCCAACCAAGAAGGAAAACAATGAGATTGTTTGTAGTGAGGAGTATGATTAGGCCAGCCAACGTCACAAGCGTCATCAACCAATGCAACGTCTCTTGCACACGGGTTGTCGTGTAATGCGAAAGGTAGCCACGGCCATAGAAAGCACCGAGAGCGAAGATGCCGCAAACAATCAGCATAAACCATGCGGAAAGCTGATCGCAGCAGAAAACGACACGACCAAATACGGGATGGGAGAACGTCAGAGCCTCGGATACCTCGGAAAAAGACAGGACGCCGACGCAAAGGCCAACGACAGACATTGCGGCAACAAGGGAAGGTCCCCAATTTCGCGGAGCCATAACCTTATTGAAAACACAAAAGAAGAGGCCAAGCACAAGGATGGCCACAATCAGATGGAGGGAAATCACCTTTTACAGCTATTAGAGCAAATTTGAGCTATATAGAACGTGCGAAATTAGTCCAAATAGTATGACTACTTGGTTAAAGAGGGTGAAATAGTAATTAAAAAATTATTTCGCCATTGAATAAACGATTTCCTTAATGCGCTGTGCCTCGTCGCGAGGATTTTTTCCCTTAAGGGACTCCCAAGAGATTGGCTTGCCGAAAATAACATCGACGTGTTTACCCTCTTGCTTATACATCTCATCGGGGAGATAGAGCATCTCAATATTGAACTTGAGGCCAATAGCCTTACGGAAACGAGCAAGATTATAGAAAAAATCGCTATTACGGCCTGTTATGTACACAGGGATGATGTCGCGCTGAGTCTCGACCGCTTTAGAGACAAAAGCTTTCTTCCACTCGAGATCCATAATCTTACCATTCTGCTTGCGAGAGCAGAGGCCTGCGGGGAACATCAGCATCTGGTTCTCACCCTTGAATGCCTCATCCAGAAGTTCCGCAGCACGGCGACCCGTCGTACCAGTCTTATTGACAGGCAAGAAAATCTCAGAGAAATTCTTGAGAAAGAGAAGCATATCGTTGACAGGGAACTTGAGGTTGCGAAAACGCTTACCTACAGCCGAAATTAAAGCCATACCGTCAAGTCCACCCATAGGATGATTGGAAGCGAATACGAAACGGCCTTCCGGAGGAATGTTCTCAAGGCCGTAGACATCGACAGTAGCCTTGAACTTATCAATTATGTCATCAGCGAAATCAATTCCCTTGCGATTGCGCTCCTTGACGATAAAATCGTTCACATCGTCTTGATGGATAGTACGCTTGAGATAGTTCACAATAAACTTGGGCACCTTAACACCCTTTGCCTTAGCGGCAATTATCTTATCGACATCGATAGTGAGGTTCTCCCGAGCCTCAGCCTCAGACATTTCACCCTGCATTAGAGTATGATAAAATTTGGTTTCGGGCAAAAGTAGTAAAATTCGCGTACATTTGCAGAAAAGGAATGTCTTTTCGGAGCTACGCAATATGAATGAAACGCAGAGGAGCTTGACGCTATCGCAGTTTTGCGCACAGATAAAATATGTCGTAGAGCAAAGCAGGCTTGAGGCTTGGGTGACGGCTGAGATTGCCCAAGTGAGCATCAGCCGTGGTCATTACTACATAGAACTCATTCAGAAATCGGAGAACTCGGATGCGCCCGCAGCAAAGATAAAATGCAATATATGGGCAGGAATGGTGCAAGAAGTACTCAATCCATTTTGGGAAACCACTGGCGGAGACCTCACAAGTGGAATGAAAGTGATGGTATACGTAAGAGCAACATTCCATACGGTATACGGGCTTAGCGGACTTATATGCGGAATTAACCCATCATACACATTGGGCGACCTCGAAGCACGCAGACGCGCAATATGGGCGCAACTGGAGGCCGACGGCATTGCGGATATGAATAAATCACTTGCTTTGCCAAATGTGATAAAGAACATTGCGGTAGTCTCTGCGGAGACTGCCGCCGGGTATGGAGACTTCTGCAATCAACTGGCTAACAATCAATACGGGATAGCATTTCACCCTACCCTCTTTGCAGCTGCCATGCAAGGTGATCGGGCAGAAGATTCAGTTGTTAGCGCACTTGAGGCCATCGCCGCTAAAGCTGACGAATTTGACGCAGCTGTTATAATAAGGGGTGGCGGCTCAAAAATGGACCTTGCTTGCTTCGACTCTTACAACATTGCTTGCAGCATCGCCCAATTTCCAATACCCGTAATAACTGGCATTGGACACGAGAGAGACAGATCTATTGCCGACCTTGTAGCTCACACATCGGTAAAAACGCCAACTGCAGTTGCTGAATTTATCATAAGCCTAGATTGCGATTTCCTTGTTAAGTTAGACGACTTCAGACAGAGAATAGCCTCGACATCCGTCAACATAATAGCCACAAACAAATCTCTTATCGAAAGACTGGGAGTCGAAGTCAAAGCCTTGGCCAACAATGCGATAATTAGACGTCGAAATGAATTGGCCACTTTGGGTATCAATGTGATTAGCTCGGCTAGAATGTCTCTTGAGACTGCAAAACACAAGATACAGACACTCGATACGATAATACGCAACGCTACCAATAGGGAATTCAGCTTAAGAAGGCAAGAATTGGATAGCATGGGCGACAAAATTGTCAGCGCAGCAATGGCAAAAATAGACAGCGAAAAGGTAAAGATTGAGAATGCAGCGGTGCGCATAAAGATGGGAGACCCGCGCACAATACTCAACCGCGGCTACACTATGACCACAAGAAAAGATGGGAAAAACATCAAGTCGGTTAATGATATAGAAATTGGCGACACAATAACCACACATTTCGCCGACGGATGCGTAACAACCACCGTCACACAGAAAGAGGGCAACGACTGACCTTATTTCAGTCGACCCGCGCCAATGTAATTAGTGACGTAATATTGCTGCGTCATATCGCTAACAATAACGCCCTTCGATGTGGAAGCGTGGATAAACTTATCGTCGTTTAGATAGATTCCCACATGATTAGGCGTTTTTGATCTTTTGCCATCTGTGCGGAAAAAGACGAGATCCCCCTCCTTAATTTTTGACTTGCTGATTTTTGTAACGTTATTTTCGTAGATATCAGCTGAGCTTCGGCTAAGGCTTTTGCCGTAAACTTTCTTAATGATAATATTGGTTAGTCCAGAGCAATCGACACCGTCAGAGGACATACCGCCATATTTGTATTTCGTACCGAGCCAGCTTGCCGACACCGTATAGAGAGCGGCACAACTTACCTTGGATTGGGAAACACCCAACTTTGAGCAAGCTGAAGAAAGAGACTTATTTGAGTTTGGTTTTTCTACCCTATCATCACGCAGTGTATATGTTGATTTCTTCTTGCCACTGCCGGTATTTTGTGATTTAGACCTTGACGAAGAAGCACTCGCCGTCTTATGAGACGACGAGCAGCCCGAGAGGACAAGGCATGAGGTAGCTAATGCTACAAGCACGACGCGCAATAAGAGTTTCATTTCTTACTTATCTCAGCAAGTTTCTCCTCGGCCTCCGTGATACTCTTCTTACACTTTTCAATTAGAGCAAGCGCAGTTTGGACGTCTGCCACCATACCATCGAACCCTGCCGATGCATCACGTCCTTCGAGACGGTCCACAATCTCCTGGATCTGTTCGATTGCCGCATCATACGAGAATTTCTTTTCTGCCATAGAAGAAGGTTGATTGGATAAAACTAAACTGTGTTGAGAAGGACTGTTACCGAAGTGCCGCTTGAACGACCGGGCTCAATGACGATGCTTCCGCCATTATTTCTCGCCAAATCTCGGCAAATTGCCAAACCTATACCATTGCCCATCTCATTATTTGTTCCTGCGATGGGAGCGATATCCTGCTCACGATTGAAACGGGAGACATCCTCCTGCTTCATACCACAGCCATCGTCATCAATAGAGACTGCCGCATGCTTGGAATAAACAGAGGCATGGATTACAACATGTCCACCGCTAGGCGTGTATTTGATAGCATTGGAGATTATATTGCGAAGAATGATTTCGAGATGCGAAGGATCTACGACAACTATCGTATCATCAGGCACATCCTTAATCTCTATTGCGACATTCTTATCTTTGGCCAAGAGTTTTATTGACGCGACACTGTTGTTTACGCAGTTTGCCAACGTAACCTGTTGCATCCTTGGATTTAAGCGATCTTTGGAAGTACTCCATGTCAGAAGGTTGTTCATCATCTGATAAAGGAGTTGCGCAGCAGAGAAAACGTGGCGTGTTAGTTTTTCATTTTCAACATCCTTGCCCTTATTATGCTCAGAGAGCACACCCGTCAGGCCAAGGAGAGTATTGAACTGGTTGTTGGAATCGCGAGCAATGATTGAAATAACCCGTTGGGCATCATTAAGCTTCTTTCCGAGATGACGGCTTCGCTCTTTATAGAAACGCAATCTATTGAACGACAAACAGAAAGAGATAAGCGCGACAACGCACACCAAACCGACAACAAATGCAGCCGCAAAAGCAGCACGCCTCATAGAATCAGCCTGACGAACAGACTTTTCCATAAAATTCATTTGCTCCTCGAGTCCACTATTGCGCTTACCCTCAAGATTGGCCATAGCAGGGACAGCGT
>CAVILU010000067.1:8283-10192 GCA_963643535.1 bacterium
GACAGCGTAGTCTGCGTAGTACGTCAACTCAGTCTCTTGCACGTCTTTACTGTAGTCGAAAGCCTCGACCATCATCTCATACGCCTTCTGGTAGTTGCCATATTTAGCCTCGACACTCGCCTCGACATTCATAATAGCCAAGAGCGACGCAACTGAGTTTTCGGGGACATAACTTTTAGCCTTAGCAATCAGCGCAAGAGACTCCTCCACGTTGCCAGCCTCAAGGAGAGTACGCGACATATCGGAATATAGACTTGCAACGAAAACAGAATCACTCTTGGGAGTCAGCATGCCCTCTGCTATACGAAAACTCTTTATAGCATTAACATAAAGACGTTGCTTGAAATACACACGTCCAAGACCTGCATAAATTCCAGACAAGAGAGCGGAATCCTCGTTAACGCCTTCGTCCATAAGGAGATTCTCGTAGACTTTGACCGCAGATTGGAAATTCGAGCCAGACATATAGAAGCTGGACAAGACTCCGGCGGCTTTGAGTCGGCTTTCCGTATCTGTGGCCTCGCTTAACGCAATCTTGAAATTGCTCTCCGCCTTGTCCCTCTGGCCAGCCTTTAGTAAGATATTGCCGATGCCTATGTTCTGATCTGTCTTTGTGCGGCGATCACTACTCAAGTCATAATCAACGATATCGGGAGTCTCCGAGACAGCACGTGCGGGCACAATCGCCACGGTTGTTGCCATAGCAATGAGACAAAGTGCATATCTTATGGAGGGTAACATATATGTTCAGAGATTAGAGGCTAAAACGTGGCATATTACATAAATAGGGCTTAACTATTTACCCTTATAGGTTTCGATATGCCTTGCAGACTTGCTGGGATAGAGATCTCGAAGATTGACAATTATGGCAGTCTCCTCGACATCGCCAAACTCATCGTTTATCGCCGTTCCGAATACTTTCATTGTTGGAGAAAGCGTCATATAAGCATTGACGAGTGGCGGAATGTTCTCTCCAAGCTCCCTCACCTTGCGGACAAGAATCTTATAATCATCTTGGAAATTATCGGCAGTAAAAGTGGCGGCAAGTTCTGCTGGAGTAAGGCCTACCTCAATTGGTTTATAGGCATAAACGAGGTTACTCTTGTCACCAAAATATTTGTGCCAGAACCCCATTATGAAATTCCTTGCTCTTTGGTTGAAGTGCGTATACATAGTCACTTTTCCAAAGAAATATGTCACGTCTGGGTTGTCGACGATAAGGGAGCCGAGGCCGTCCCAAAGGTTATCGAGAGCGAAAAGACTCTTAGCACCCATTTTGCTGCTCTGGTACATTGGCTGGACAAAAGAACGCCCGAGCTCTATTGTCGAAGGGAAGTAATCACGGATGAATTCATCGGTGAAATGAAACATATGTGACGTGGCTAGATACTTCGCACCTTCTTGATTCTGAGGGAGATCTTTGCACAGAATATATCGGTAACCGCCCAAAATCTCTTGATCCTGAGGGTCCCAGACGATCAACTGACGGAAAGGAATATCAGACTCATCCCAAGCGTCGATGTCGACAGCCAAACCAGTACCGCCGCCTGCCATTCGGAAAGCTAGTTCCCTCAGCCTTCCGACCTCCTGCATAAGCACAGGTGCCTCACGTGCAGAAAAATCATAAATAAGGTTACCACCCTTATTTGTGTTCCTCACGAAACGCGCTTTAGACAACTCACCCATCAGGATGTCGCGTGGGATTGGCTCCGCAATCTGCTCCATTTCTTTGATTTCAAGTATGTTTAGTAAAACATCGGTCAGAAAGAATGCGTTTAGGCTCTGACGTTCACACGAAATTAAGAAAAATTACGGACAATAGAAGCAACAAATCACCATTGACAACAAATTGTCATAAACTTTGGAGCCAGACAAAGCACATGAGCAGTGAATTTTTGTTGAGAAGAAA
>CAVILU010000067.1:10202-11533 GCA_963643535.1 bacterium
AAATAGCAATTTAGGCTCAATTTTGCAAAGCGGAGATTGCATATTATCGTTTGCATTGTTATTTTTGCGCATCGATGTTGATGATAGCTCACGTTGTTATTTTCTAAACAGCGGCGAGATTGCGCGTTTAAAACACAATTCATCGCACGGTAAAGGACCTGAAAAAGCAGGACGCACAGAGATGCAAACATTGTTCAACATACAGAGAGACCTCGTGTCGGAGCTGAAGCCATGGGTCAAGCGCGGGTTGATGGACCACATCGACTGGGACTCGCGTCTGATTGGCATAAAAGGCTCACGCGGTATCGGCAAGACAACTTTCTTGCTGAATTATGCGAAGACACTTGGCACACGACAGAAGTGCTTGTATGCTGACATGAATGACTTTTACTTCTCAACGCACAGCATCATATCCTTGGCGGACGAATTCGTCAAGACTGGTGGGCATACTTTGCTACTCGACCAAGTTTATAAATACCCGGAGTGGTCGGATGAGTTGCGTTTTTGTTATGACAATTTCCCTGATTTACATATAGTTTTCACAGGTTCACCAGTAATGAGGCTAAAAGAAGAGAACCCTCAGCTGCGTGGACTCGTAAACGTGTATAGTCTTGAAGGCTTCTCGTTCCGAGAATACTTGAATTACACGTCGGGCAACAACTTCCCTACGGTCTCTTTAGACGACATCATCACCCATCATGAGGAGATAAGTCGGGAGATATCTCAGAAGGTGAAGCCCTTGGCATTCTTCAACGATTACTTGAGGCATGGCTTTTATCCATATTTCTTGGGTCAGAAGAATGTGTATGTGGACCTTGTCAAGACAATAAACTTTGTGCTTGAGGTTGAGATTAGCTACATTCAACAGATAGACATAAAGTTGATTCCTAAGCTTAGGAAATTGCTTTATCTCATAGCTCAGCAGACGCCATTCCAGCCCAATGTCTCGAAATTGGCGAGTGATATCGACACGAGTCGCGCTACGGTGATGAATTATATGGTCTACCTTAAACACGCTCGATTGATACATTTGCTCTATCAAGTTGGGGACAGTGGAAATAAGAAGCCAGCGCACATCTATATGCAGAATCCGAATCTGATGTACTTGTGCAATTATGGTGGCGTAGAGCAGAACGCCCTACATAAGACTTTCTTCTTCAACCAGTTGGGATATAGCAATACCGTAGAGCGCGCGCAGCTTGGAGACTTCTGCGTCAACGGAGAACGCTGCTTTGCAATCGGAGACAAGACGAAAGCCAAGACAGACGCTCAGACAATCAGGGCAAGGGAGATGATAGAAGTCGGCCATGGGAATGAGATTCCACTATGGC
>CAVILU010000068.1:0-11400 GCA_963643535.1 bacterium
ATGCAGGCCTCGGGCGGTATGACGTGGCTCATCCAGATTGCGGAAAAGTTGTTGCGTAAACACCCCGATCGCATCACTATCTTCGCGCCTCTCTGCACGTTCTTCCTTACTGTGCTCGTCGGCACTGGCCATGTAGTCTACACCCTTATGCCTATCATCTGCGACATTGCCCTCAAGCAGGGCATTCGTCCCGAGCGTCCTTGTGGCGTGGCTTCTGTCGCTTCGCAGGTGGGTATCACTTGTTCGCCTATCGCTGCTGCTGTCGTGGCCTTCACTACTATCTCGGCTCAGTATGGCTTCGACGTCACCATTCCTCAGGTGCTGATGGTATCCATCCCCGCTTGCCTCTGTGGCCTTATGGCTGCCGCTGCCGTATCCTACCACCGCGGCCTCGACCTCGACAAGGACCCCAAGTTCCAGGCTCGTTGCGCCGATCCCGAGACGTATAAGTATATGTATGGCGACTCCGCCACCACCCTCGGTCAGGAGATCTCCAAGGGTGCTAAGCTCGCTGTCTATATCTTCCTCGGAGCTCTCGCCCTCATTGTCGCCTACGCTGTCTTCCCCGAGATGTTGCCAAGCTACGATGGCAAGCCTCTCAAAATGAACATCGTCATCCAGATTGTCATGATTACGGCCGCCGCACTCATGATTATCTTCTGCAAGGCTAAGCCCAAGAACGCTGTCGCAGGTGCCGTATGGCAGAGTGGTATGACGGCCGTCGTGGCAATCTACGGTATTGCTTGGCTTGCTGATACTTTCTTCGCTAACCACCTCGACGATATGAAGGTTGCGCTTGCCGATTTCGTGTCTGCGTATCCTTGGGCTATCGCCTTCGTCTTCTTCGCCGTGTCGGTGCTTATCAACTCTCAGGGCGCGGTTGTCGTGGCTATGCTCCCGCTGGCTTATCAGCTTGGCATCGACGGACCTGTTCTTCTCGGTGTCCTCCCCTCGGTCTACGGCTATTTCTTCATCCCGAACTATCCGTCCGATATCGCTACGGTCAACTTCGACCGCTCAGGCACGACCGTCATTGGCAAATACCTCCTCAACCATAGCTTTATGATGCCTGGTATGGTCTCCGTGGTTGTTTCAACCCTCGTGGCTTTCGCTATCACGAGCATCATCTACTAAAAAGCGGTTCCGCGAGGATTTTACTTCATAATCCAATATTCTCCAAAGGCGTTACTCGCACACTTCTGCGGGCGACGCCTTTGGTGTTTTTCCTCCTCTTCTCTTGCTTTTGCGGCATTATTGCTTTATTATTGCCGCAAATTATGCGGCATTGTTTGGCGCGTAATGCCGCAAAATGTGCGGCGTTGTCTTATGGTTAACGCCGCAATTCAAAAGAAACCGTAATGTACATCCACGAACGCGACAATTGGACCGACTTCCGATGGGACGACAGAAAAATCGCCCTGCGCCTCGACGTGGCAACACGTCGCCAAGGTGTCCTCTTCGGTAAACTCAGCACACTGGGCTTCGACAGCCAACTTAAGGCTATGGCCGAAAACATTACGCGTGACTTGGTCCACTCCTCTGAGATTGAGGGTGTAAGGCTGAATGTCGATGAGGTTCGATCCTCTGTCGCACGCCGTCTTGGTCTTGAGAATAAGAAGGCTGTGGCGTCGTCGCATTACGTGGATGGAGTGGTGGCTGCGATGGTTGATGCCACGGAACATTATGACCGTCCATTGACTAAGGACTTGCTTTGCTCGTGGCAGAGCACTTTCTTCCCCTACGGAGTGAGCAACGGCTGCCAGATAGAAGTCGGGAAGTACCGTACCCATGAGGAGCATATTGTTTCCGGCTATCTTGGGCGTGAGCGCGTACATTATGTGGCTCCGTCGCCAGAACGCCTCGATCAGGAGATGTCTCTTTTTCTCGATTGGTTTAACAGCGATATACCTGTCTCCCCTGTAATTTGCTCTGCCATAGCACATTTTTGGTTTGTGAGCATTCATCCTTTCGAGGATGGTAATGGTCGTTTGGCGCGTATCATAGGAGACATTTTCCTCTCACGAGGCGATGGCAGTAAACTGAAGTTCTATAATATCTCGTCCGAGATAAATCGCGACAAGAGGCATTACTATGAGATTCTTGAGCGGACCCAACGTGGTGACGGAGATATTACCGAATGGCTCGTTTGGTATGTGGATACTTTGATTTCCGCTCTCGATGAGGCCGATAGCATTATTAATACTGTCCTCAATAAGAGCCTTTTCTGGCAACGCTGTGCTTCGATACCAATGTCGCAACGCCAGACCGATACTCTAAACCTTTTTCTAGATGGTTACGAAGCTAAGCTGACAACTAAAGTCTGGGCCGACATTAATAAATGTTCGCGAGACACGGCGGGGCGCGATATCTTGGACCTAGTGAATAAAGGTGTTTTGCGCGAAGATGTCCCAGGCTCAAAGCGACCAAACTTCTCTATAGTTTATGCTGATGAGGCTGATAATCAATGTCTCGATTTTTCTCAAGTCTCCATTTCCCAGGAGTCGGGTGTCTTTTACCTTAATGCCACATACCGCAACTCCACAATAGTCCACGAACGCATCTTGCGACTCGACGCTGAGCGTTTCGAGCGGGGAGACTTGCCCCTCGCAAGTTTGCTTGCCAAATACTGCGCTTTTCTGGCGAACTGACTGCGGGGCGAACGTATTGTTTTGAGTTCGCATCCGCAAATGCGTGTCGGCAATACAAATGTTTTCTAAATTTGCGCACATTCGCCAAGTTTTAACAGTCTGAGGCCGCATACCGTTTGCTTCTCACTCTTTTATTGTCTACATTTGGAGGTACAATTGTGGCTATATTGAATTGTAATCGCCGTAGGGGTGCGGCTCGCCAATTCTAATGAGCCAATATCGGGGCACTAAAAACCTCACTTTTCCAATTAGACTATCCCTGAATGATATTAGTAGAGCTACTCGTAGTCCTTATCGCACTCTATGTGGGCGCTCGATATGGCTCTCTCGCCTTGGGCGCAATATCGGGCATTGGCATTATAGCCCTCATATTCCTCGGCGTAGCGCCGGGTGACCCTCCTATCGACGTTATTTTCATAATCATGTCGGCCGTGACGTGCGCCGCTGTCATGCAAGCCGCTGGCGGAACGACTTGGATCCTCCAAAAGGCCGAGCGCATACTCCGCAAACATCCCGACCGCATAACGGTCCTTGCGCCGATTTGCACTTTCCTGCTTACTATCTTTGCCGGCACTGGCCATGTGGTCTACACCATTATGCCCGTCATCTGCGACATCGCCCTCAAACGTGGCATACGTCCCGAACGCCCATGCGCTGTGGCCTCCGTGGCGTCGCAAGTCGGCATCGTCTGTTCGCCAATCTCTGTGGCTGTTGTCTCCTTCGCTTCAATCTCGGCTTCTTATGGTTTCGTGGTGACTATCCCGCAGATACTCTATGTCACTATCCCGGCTTGCATCTGCGGACTCCTTGCGGCTTCTGCGGCCTCTTACCGACGGGGCAATGATCTCGACAAGGATCCCGATTTTCTCGCTCGTCTTGCCGATCCCGAGATGGTAAAGTATATGTATAGCGGTACGGCCACGACGCTTGATGCCAAGATTTCCAGCAAGGGAAAGCTCGCCGGCTGTATATTCGCTTTCGCTCTCTGCTTTATCGTGGCCTGTGCCGCATTCCCTGATTTTATTCCGCGCTTTGGCGGTGTGCCGGTCAAGATGAATGTTATCATCCAGCTTGTGCTTATTTCAGCCGCGGGCCTCATGCTGGTCTTCTGCAAGGCAGACTCGCGTACGGCCCTCGCAACTCCTACGTGGCAGAATGGCATGGCTGCCGCTCTCGCCATTCTTGGCGTGGCATGGCTTGCGGATAGCTTCTTCGGCAGCCATCTCGACGATATTAAGTGGCTGCTTTTTGATATCGTCCGTAGCAATCAGTGGTTTATCGCCTTGGTCTTTTTTGTGGCTTCCGCTGCTTTCAATTCTCAGGGTGCTGTGGTCATGATTATGATGCCTTTGGCTTATGAGCTTGGCATTCCCGGCCCTGTCCTTCTTGGTCTGCTGCCTTCGATTTATGGCAATTTCTTTATCCCCAACTATCCGTCCGATATCGCTACCGTCTCTTTCGACCGTTCGGGAACGACGCGCATTGGCAAATATCTGCTCAACCATAGCTTCATGATGCCCGGCCTTGTCTCGGTCTCCGTCTCTTGCTTGGTGGCTTCCATCATATCATACTTCATATACTGATAAGGTCTTTACCGTTATAGTCCCATTTAATCCTCCGTGCGCCCTTTGCCGTGCGGGGGATTTTCTATATCTTAGCTCTTCCTGTTAGAACACTACATATGAAAAACGTATTATATATCAATGCCGGCGCAGGCAGTGGTAAGACATACCGCCTGACGTCCGAGCTCGCCGACCTTGTGGCCGCTGGCAAGGTTCGCCCCGAACAGGTCATTATGACAACCTTCACCGAGATGGCCGCCGCTGAAATGAAGACAAAAGCCAAGGCTATGCTCATTGAGCGAGGCTTGACTCTCGAAGCTAATAAACTCGATATGGCGGTCATTGGCACCATCCATAGCGTGGCATATCAGTTTATCCGCAAATATTGGTTTGTTCTTGGCCTCTCGCCAGACCTCGGAGTCATGAGTGACGAGGATAAAGATGCATACGTAGCGCAGTCCGTGGCCGACCTCCCGTCCGATGCGGAACTCCGTTTCCTACATAGCTTTGCCGTGAAAATCGACAAGAAGAAAACATACGGAGCGTTTATATATGACTTTTGGAAAGAGGATCTTAGCCGTATTATCTCTTTCTCAACTAATTATGGAATCGAGGACTACCGACACAGCATCGACGCCTCGCTCGATTTCCTCCGCCAGTTTGTGGATCCAAATGTCAAGGTTGAGGACGACGAGGACGTTTTGCGCTCTTGCATCTCGCGTCTGCGCGACTTTACTGAGGCCTATGGCGGCACGTCCCAAACTCAAACCGGCCGTCTTGCCGTATTAGATTACCTCATAAAGGAAATCCCAAACCGCAATTTAGGTTGGTATACCAAACTCGCCTCGTCAAAACTCTCTTTTGGCCGCAGCAAGAACAAAGTGGAGCCCGATGCCGACGTGATTGATCTGGTAAACGGTGCGACAGGAATCTTCCAAACCCAAGCCACCTTCGACCTCCAAAAGCAATATATCGAACTCATTTTCAAACTTGCGGAGAAGTGGCGCAAGAACTACCGTCAGTTCAAGGAGGAGCGCAATGTCTTGGACTACGACGATATGGAGGCGCACTTCCTGAGCCTGCTATCCCAAAAGGATGTGGCGGACGAGATCGCCCAGTCGTTCACATATCTATTTGTGGACGAGTACCAAGATTGCTCGCCCATTCAGGTTAAGATTTTCGACAAGTTGTCCGACCTCATGCAGCAAAGCTATTGGGTGGGCGACAGTAAACAGGCAATCTACGCCTTCCGTGGCTCGGCTACCGAACTGACGCAAGCCGTGATGAACAAGATTGCCAAGGGTGAGGATGGTTGCTCTTCCGAGACTCTCGACACCTCGTGGCGTTCGCTGCCGGACATTGTCGAAGTCTGCAACCGTACGTTCAAGAATGTATATTCCGATGTCCTGGAGGAGAAGAATATCGTCCTCAAGCCTCACCGCCAGCCCGACCCGCAGAATCCCGTAGGCCCGCAGCTCCGTTTTTGGGAAAATACGGACGGTAAGCAACACGTGACCGCCTTGGCTGCCCATGTGGCGCGCCTCGTGAAGTCTGGCGTCAAGCCTTCCGACATTGCGATTCTTTGCCGAAGCAATGCTAATGTAAATTGCACTGCACAAGCGTTGGACGGCGAGTCCATCCCTGTTGATATCTCAAGCCAAAATATCAATGGTCTCCAATCCACGGAACTTGTCCTTGCGCTGCTCGCGATACTAGTCTCGCCACAAGACGATCTCGCAAAGGCCACTGTGGCATACCTTGTTGAGGAGGGTTATGGAATTGAGCAAATCATGAACACCAAGCTCAATTGGGATGAAATGTGGGCTCGTGTCTATCCTCATTCGGCCGAGAGAAGACCCCATGCTCCTAACTATTTGAATAATATTGAGCTCATTGCTCATACTAATGCTATATCCGGACATCTGAAGGAGCAGTCAATCTCGTCTCTTGTCGAGACCTTGATTATAGAACTGGGTCTCTTCGACGAGATTAAGAAAATGCCTTGCCCAGACATCCAACGGGCTTGTCTCTTCGCCATCATCGGCGCGTCGCTGAAGTTCGAGGAGGGCTGTGTGCACAATGGAGAGGCTGCCACAATCACCGGTTTCATAGATTATGTCCGTACCCATGAGATCTGCTGTGGTGGCAATCCCGAAGGTGTTAAGCTCCTTACATATCACAAGGCAAAGGGCCTCCAGTGGAAATATGTGGTGCTTACTTCGCTCAATGATGAAAAGCTTTCCGAAGATCATATAGTCTTTAGAGAGATTTTTGGTGTCCACTATGGCTACGCTCAACTCCCGACTCCCGACAATCTCTTTCCCGAGGTCTGCATCCGTGTGCTCCCTTGGATTTATGGCACTAAACAGAGTGTTATAAATGAACATATTGATCAGAAAGTCAAGGCGTCTGACGTTTTCGAGCATGCGCATAAGAGGGCGTGGAACCAGGAGGCGAACATTCTCTATGTCGGCATGACTCGCCCGCGTGATGTGCTGATTCTTGCGCTCGGTTCTGATAATGAGCAGATTAGCTGGTTCTCGGCTGTCGGTGCCAATTCCGCAGATCCCGAGGCTGATGCTGTGCCCGATGTGACGGTCGGCACTGGAGCCGATCTCCTTGGTTGCGGATGCTTGTTTGCCAATGACTCAATTGATGATAATGATCTACTCGCCGATTCTGTGGAGGACGAAGGCAAGGTGACAAAAGTTCCTAGGGCTTTGCCGTCTATAGGATATCGTCCAGATGCTCCGGAGCGCGACGTGTCGCCGAGTTCGCTTGTCGGCTACAGTCTGCTCTCGAAATATGGTAAGTTGTGCGAGGGTATGAACCTCGGCATTGTCTCGGGCGCCAAGATGAATGAGTTTGGCGACTGCCTGCACCATATTTTTGCGGGCGTCGAGGACCATTCGGGCGATGAATACCGCTCTTATGCTATGGGACTTCTCCGTGCGAGTGGGTACGACGACAGCAAAGAGACTACCGATGCCATCCTGCGCGTTTGGAATTCCCTCGTCTCTTTCCTTACGGAGAACTATGGCACTGCGTCCAAGGTCTCCCACGAGATGCCTTTTGTCGCGACAGTCGAGAGGCGTAACATGGTTGGTGCTATGGATCTCGTCTGGTGGCTCAAGGATGACGATGCCGACGGCAAGAAAAGGTGCGTGATCGTGGACTTCAAGTCGTGCCCCCTCGGTGAGGATTTTGTCTTCAATACGGAGAGTGAGCATTTCGCAGGTCTCTATGCTGGTCAGCTTTATGCTTATCGCAAGGCGGTTGAGAACAATGGTGGCGTGGTGGTAGATACTATTATCTTCTACCCCGTGACAGGTCTCTATGCCGTCCTTGGCGATAGCGAAATACCTGTCTTCGAGAAAGATCAGACGGCCGAACTCTCTTTCAGCGATAGGGTATACCATACTATCAATCGAGACGAGTTCTTGTTCGTATGGGCTGAGAAATTCGACTTGACGCAGGTTGTCGACATCATTGCCCAAAATCTCGGTGTTGATATTTTGGCCCAGACTCTCTATAATTCCCTCAATCCCTTTGCTTCGGAAGAGGAGGAAGATGAAGACATTGATGACGAGGAAGACGATGACTTGGATGCTGATAGTGATGAGGAGGACGAAGATGAATCGGAAGGCTATGCCGACATCGCAGTCCGCATCATGGCGGAAAAGTTGTCTACTCAAGGTGTCGACATACTACGCGACAAAGAGAATATCCGGATCCGCTTGCCATACCTCGCATCGAAGACCGATTGCAAGATCGTCGAGCAAATACTGGCATACGTAAGGCGGACACACCCCGATATCGAGATAAAGCGGAATGACGTACATTTAGATGCCGAAGGCCAACAATTAGTTGACGAGCTCTATGATGCCCGCCTTGATAATATGGCCTTCCTGCTCAGCGGTGAGAGTGGCGACCATGTGGGCGTCAATGGACATCTGCGCGAATTCCATATTGTGCTCGACGAACTGGCTAAGTCCTCGCCAATCATGCGCGAACAACGAGAGAAATTCAAGTCTCTCCAAGAATCGGGCGAGAGAATGCCTGTAGATCAGGAGGATGACGCTGATGCCGAGGTTGAGCCTGAGGTGATGGCGGAACTCAAGAAGGTCGCTGTGGACGTGTTCGAGAAGTTCCTGCGGAGCCAATGGTGCTATATGGGCTACAAGCCAGGTGCCCTTTTCTCTCTTGGCCGTGGCGAGGGTTCGCATACTTTCTGCAAACTTCGGAATGATGAAAATGTCGTCATGCCTAATTGCCAGACCGTCATTGTTCTCCTTCATGACACGCCTGTCTACATCGATTCCGACGATTTCTACGATGTGGTCGCTGAGTCGCCTTATGTCCATCGCTTCGACGGTGCGCAGGCTGCTGTTGACAAAATGCCAGAGAATGATTGGGAGGATATTTGGTTTGCGGCGGCTAAGAAGGTCAATTTCCACCCGAAGACATACATCATGCGTTGGAATCCCGACTTTAGCAGCTTTACGCCCGACAAGTATGAGGATATGACAAAACGTTTCCCGACGGATTTTGCCATCGATTGGACTTTCTATGAGTGGCAGGATGTCCATGTGGGCGACATTTTCTATATGGTCCGAGTGGGTAAGGGTAGTGAGAAACAGGGCACTGCGGGCATCGTTTTCCGTGGCGAGATTGTGTCAATGCCATACTTGAATCCTGATTTCCGCAAGAAGTCCAATGCTTTCCGCCATTATGTGGATATCTCGTGCCGCCGCTTTGCTCCGGCCAATGGACCAGCGCACATCTCGCTTTCTGAACTCTCTGAAGCCATACCAGCCATCGAGTGGGGCAATGGACACTCAGGAGTCCTTCTTGCTCCCGAGGATGCCGCAAAACTCAATGAGCTTTGGCATAGTAAAGTGAAGTAAGGGGCAAATGCCCACTCAGTGCAAATCTGTGGATAGAAATCAGAAGCACTGAAGGAACAGATAAAAAAGGCGCAGGAGAGCAATAAATGCAATCCTGCGCCTTTCGATTTTAGTCTGGTTCGCAATCCTCGCCTTTGCGGCAAGTCTATGGAGCCCTATATCTGAGCGACTTAATCTGAGCGACTTATTTCGACACGATGTCGATGAGTCGGCTCTTGAGGTCGTTGATGTCGGTCACTACGGGGTACTGCGGGTAGTCGGCCTTGACGTTGTCTGGTGGGCAGAAGAGGATGCCCTTGTCAGCTGCTTCGAGCATTGTGACGTCGTTGTATGAGTCGCCAAAGGCTACGACGTTATACTGCAAGCTCTTGAAGGCTTCGACGGTCTTGCGCTTCGGGTCGGGTTGGCGGAGCTTGTAGTTGGTGATGCGGCCGGTGGCGTCGGTCTCGAGGCTGTGGCACAGCAGGAAGGGGTTCTCGAGCTTGTCCATCAATGGCTGAGCGAACTCTACGAAGGTGTCCGACACAATAGAGAAACGGGCTACCTTACGGATTTCGCGTACGAACTCCAACGCACCGGGCAGAGGGTCGAGTGTGCCGATGACCTCCTGTATGTCTTGAAGTTTAAGGCCATGCTGGTCCAGGATGCGCAAGCGCATTTGCATCAATTCGTTGTAGTCTTTGATGTCCCTGGTCGTGAGCTTGAGCTCCTCGATGCCTGTCTTCTTTGCCACGTTGACCCATATCTCGGGCACGAATACGCCCTCAAGGTCTGCACATATTACCCACATGTTGCTTTCTTCTTGTGTTATAGTTTGTTTTTGTGCCCTCGCAGCGAGGCCTTCCCGCCTCTTTTTTGCTTGGGGTTGCTTTTTATAACGCAAAGTTAAGATTTTATATTCTACTGTCAACCCTCTTTTGCTTTTTTCCTTACTATTTACGTGAGACCCGCCAAAAAACAGCTAACTTAGCATTATGGAACAGGTTCAAACATCGAATAAAAGAATTCTTCGGCGGCGGACCCAAGAGCCGGATAAGAAAAAGGTGATCATCCTCAACGACGATGTCACCACTTTCGACTTTGTGACCCGCATGCTGCAGGATATCTTTTTCTATGAGTATGACGAGGCGGCGCGCCTCACGATTAAGATTGATGCAGAAGGCTCCGCGGTGGCTGGAATTTATCCTAAGGATATAGCGGAGTCTAAAGCACAGGCCGGTATGGATATGGCTCGTAATGAGAATTTCCCACTAAGACTGACAACTGAATATGCCTAGTAATAAGAATAAGAATCTAAATCCCAACGATAGTATTCCCCAAATGTATGTAGTGGCCCTTGTCGGTGCTTCCGTCATGGTGGCCCGCAAGCTCCGCATACAGTTTATTGTCCCCGAGTGCATGCTTTTCGTCCTCCTCAACGAAGAGAAGCTCGGTCTGTCTGGTCTACTCACCAATAAGTATGGTGTCGATGTCGATTCTCTACTTGAAGATATTGTAGCCTACCTCGATAGCTTGGAGCGCGTCCCGGAGCGAAAGCAATACACCCCGCGCCCGTCGTCGGCCTATGATAGCCTCTCTGCAAAAGTCGCGAACCTTTCTGGCTCTGGCGATATGGCGGATGTATACCCTAGTCATTTCTTTCAGGCTATGACTATGCTTAAGGGTACTGAGGCTAAGCGTTTGCTCGATTTATATATTCCCGCCTCGAAACTCAAGAATGTGATTTCCGACTTTGAGGTTATTTGCCACAATAGTAAATCATATGAATTGGATGGCGTGCCTGATTTTATGAGCGATATGTTCGATGAAGGCAATGGCCTCGGTGGCGATTTCCATGACCAGTATGGCTCTCAAGGCCGCGACCCGATGTCCGAGCCTGCCGTAGACGAGGCCTGCTATCGCATAGACACCGACCCCGAATACGCAGAAGCGTGTTTCGAGGGCCGCGCGGACGAAATTAAGCGCTCTCTCCTCACTCTCCTCAAGGGTAGTAAGAGCAATCTCGTCTTCGTAGGCGAGCGCGGTGTTGGCAAGACGTCCATGATTAAGGGTCTCATCAAGGCCAAGTCGTTTTATTCCAAGAAGTCTCGTATCGGTGGCGCCCATTTCTACAAGTTCACACCTTCCGCCATCGTTACTGGAGTCTCTTACGCCGACGAGATTGAGAACCATGTGGCTCAAATTGTAGACGACATCGAGAAAGAGAAGTGTATGGCAATCCTCTTTGCCGACAATATGGCCGAGCTGATGCCGCAACACCAGAACGACAATACTCCCGACACT
>CAVILU010000069.1:0-3341 GCA_963643535.1 bacterium
TTTTAAAGTATACCTAATCACAAAGAATAATACATATTTCGAAGTTAATACCCCTTAAAAATAGGGGTGATCGTAATAAATAATGCATTTTCTCTTTTAAATTAAAACCATTTTCCCTACCTTAGCTGTGTAAATGAAAGTTGAGACCTAAATTAACCATTCGTATCATGACTGATGATTCTATTTATGCCAGGTTGCTGATGCAACGAGATGCCGTCAACAAGTGGATGGAGCGTTTCGGTGTCCGCTTCGGCATCTACAAGAATGGCTCCTTTAAGGAACAGATTTTCCCCTTCGACGCTATTCCCCGCGTCATATCCGCCGAAGACTGGAAACACTTGTCAACTGGCCTAGCGCAACGCGTCAAGGCCCTCAATGCCTTCCTCAAGGATGTCTACACCGAACGAGCCATTATTCGAGATGGCGTAGTCCCCGCCGATTTCGTCTTCTCTTCCAAAGGCTACCTCCCTCAGTGCGAGGGCATTGTCCCCGCCGCCGATGTCTTCAGCCACATCTCGGGCATCGATCTCGTCCAAGCCGAAGACGGCGCGTGGTACGTCCTCGAGGATAACCTCCGTGTCCCCTCCGGTGCCTCCTATCCCCTTATCGCTCGCGAACTTACACGCAAGGTGAGCCCCGAAACTTTCGCCGATACCTCAGTACTCGACAACCGTGCCTACCCTCAGATGCTCCGAAAGGTCATGGACGATGTCAATCTCTGCGGCGGCCTCGAAGTTGTCCTTACCCCAGGTCGTTACAATTCTGCCTTCTTCGAGCATTCCTATCTCGCCGAGAAGGCCGGAGTGGTCCTTGCATTCCCCGACGATCTCTTTGTCGAGGATGACATAGTCTACTACAAGGGACTCTTCAACAAGAAGGAGAGGGTGGGGGTAATCTACCGCCGCATCTCCGACGAGTATATGGATCCTATGACCTTCGAACGCTCCAGCCTCCTCGGTGTGCCAAATGTTTTCGCCGCCTACCGCAAGGGCAATGTCTCCATCGTCAATGCTTTCGGAAATGGCGTGGCCGACGACAAGGGCATCTACTATTTCGTCCCCAAGATGGTCAAGTACTACCTCGGCGAGGAACCCATCCTCCGCAATGCGCCAACCTACCTCCCTATGTTCCCCGACGACTTCAAGTACGTTCTCGAAAATCTCCAAACCCTTGTCATCAAGGATGTTGCAGAGGCTGGTGGCTACGGTGTTATGTTTGGCCGAGATATGTCACCCGAGCGTCTCGCCGAAGTCCGTGAGATGATCAAGAAGGAGCCCCGCCGTTGGATTGCTCAGGAGGTTATCAATTTCATCGACCTCGATATCATGGATGGCGACTCCACAGTCAAGCGCAAGAGCGACTTCCGCGCCTTTGTCCTCTCTGGCAAGGAGACCACAGTCTGGCCCAGCGGCCTCACCCGCTTCACCCGCGACCCCAAATCCTTTGTCGTCAACTCATCCCAAGGCGGCGGCTTCAAAGATACCTGGATACTAGCGCAATAAGATTACTCAAGTCCCATTCCATAGTATAACCGTTAACTGTCAACCGAAAACCGTAAACTGATTATGAAGTACCTAAACCTAGCCATCTCTCCCGCCAAAGCCGACCGCCTCTTCTGGCTTGGCCGATATGCCGAACGTGCATCTTTCTCTCTCCATCTCCTTCGCAAGTTCTGCAATGCAGGCATCGATGCCGTCGGTGATAAGCCTATCCTTAAGTTCGCTTCCCTTATGGGTGTCCCTGCCGATGCCCCCACCGCGGGTGCCTTCGTCTCCGACTACCTCTACTCCGATGAGAATCCTTGCTCCGTGACCTCTATGCTCTCCGCTGCCAAGAACAACGCTATGCTCGAGCGCAACGACATCAAGAGCGAGACCCTAGCCTACATAGAGCTCTCTGTCAATATCTTATCCAAAGCCAAGGCTAATGCCTGTGGTGTCTTCGCCCTCCAACCTGTTTCGGATTACCTCCTGGCCTTCTGGGGTGCTGTTGACGGATACATTCCCTCGCGTGCCGTACGCAATATCCTCCTCATGGGCCGCTATGTTGAGCGTCTCGATATTATGATTCGCTTCGGTTACGACTCCGCTCGCATTGCCGATGTCTTCGCCCGCCTCGAGTCCATCGACGAGTCCGAACTCGCCCTCTGCGATGCCGACTCCCTCGCCTTCATCAAGTCCAAAGTCGGGGCCAAGGACTCCGCCGAGGCCCTCGCTCGTCTCAACTCTCTCTTTGCGGCATAAAAGGTGTTCCTCCGATATTCATACACCACTCTCATAACCTTCTCGTCCAAGGTCTATGATCACGCTTTCGCCATGCGATGCATCCCCATGCAGGGTGCTGCGCAGCGGACTATCTGGCAGCGACTTACCGTCTTGCCGGCTTGCCCTACGTCGGCCTCCGTCGACGCTTTCGGCAACGTGGTCTCCTCCGGTTACCTTGGCCGACGCCATGACCTCTTCGCCTACGAGGCTGCCGGGGTTGTCGAGACATCGGGAGAATTGCGCGCCGACGTTCCGGACCCGATGTATTCCTACCCCTCGCCGCTGACCACGCCCGACGTGGCGTTGGCTCAGCTGGCGAAGCGGCTCGGTTCCCCAGCCTCAGGTGTCGAGGATTGGGTGGCGCGCCTTATGTCTCTTGTGGCCGCGAATATCGTCTACACCCCTGGTGTCACTTCTGTAGACACCTCTGCCGCGCAAGCACTCTCTCTCGGTCAAGGCGTTTGTCAAGATTTTGCCCATGTCTCTGTCGCCATTTGCCGTCTCGCTGGTCTCCCCGCTCGCTACGTTTGCGGCCTCATGGAGGGCGAGGGCGCAACTCACGCCTGGGTCGAGGTCTTCACTGGCACCCACTGGCTGCCTTTCGACCCGACTAACAATCGCCTTGTTGGTCAGCAATATATTAAGTTGGCCCACGGTCGCGATTTTGCCGATTGTTCCATCTCCCGCGGCGTCTTCCGTGGCTTGGCCTCGCAGTCTGTCTCCGTCTCCGTCGATGTTTGGAAAATCTCTCCCGACGAGGCGTCTGCTGTCTCTTGAAGTCGAAAGCCGTTCTTTATGAAAACACTTGAGCTACTACATTAACCAATATGATATCTTCTGTCAAAACCGTTGTGTCCGAAGACCTGCCAGTCGCCGAGAAACTTAAAATCAATAAGCTTGTCATTGGCAATGGCAAAGGCCCCCGTGTCTGCATCGTCACTGGCATCCATGGCGATGAGCTCGAAGGCCAATATGTTTGCTACGAGATGGCTCGCCGTCTCAAAGCCGATTCCGACAAGGTAAATGGCACTGTCGAAATTTGGCCCGCCATCAATCCCCTCGGTGTGGACTCTGCTA
>CAVILU010000069.1:3351-11226 GCA_963643535.1 bacterium
CTCTGTTAGCCGCGGCATCCCTACTTTCGACCTCGATATGAACCGCATCTTCCCCGGCTCCGACGATGGCCATATGGTCGAACGTGTTGCCCGCCAAGTGGTTGACGATCTTAGCGGCGCCGATATGGTGGTAGATATCCACTCCTCCAATGTCTTTCTCTACGAGATGCCTCAAGCCCGAATATCTCGTATGACGGCCGAAAAACTCGTCCCCTACGCCAAACTTCTCAACCTCGATTTCATCTGGGTCCACGAGGCCGCCACTGTCCTCCAATCCACCATAGCACACTCTCTCAATTCAATAGGCACTCCGACCCTCGTTGTCGAAATGGGCATCGGCATGCGCATAACCCAAGAATATGGCGACCGCCTGGTTCTTGGCCTCTTCAACCTCCTCCGCAATCTTGGCGTCTGGCAAGGCCCCGCTCCCGAAGCCCTCTCGTCGCCCCTTCTCTCTCTCGATGGCGATGTCACTATGATTAATTCCCCAGTCCCCGGTGTTGTGGTCAATGCCGCGCCGCATTCTTCGCGGGTCAAGAGGGGCGACCGTCTCTGCCAAGTCGTCTCTTCCCTCACTGGC
Organism: bacterium; assembly: GCA_963643535.1. GTDB lineage: Bacteria > Bacteroidota > Bacteroidia > Bacteroidales > Marinilabiliaceae > W3P20-009. Next base: position 3,932 of record CAVILU010000069.1, read on the forward strand.
GAGGTCCTTGCCGATGTCCTCTCTCCCGTCGATGGTCTCCTCTTTACCCAACGAGGCTATCCCATAGTCTACGAGGGCTCTCTCATCGCCCGTATCTATTCCCCAAAGTAATTACGCATTCTAGCAGTTATGAAACGCATTGAAATACTGAGAATGAAGTCCCCTTTCCGCGACGATTTTGTCATCGAGGGCTTCCATTTCGGCGGTGATGATAAGACTGTGGCCATCGTCGGCTCCATGCGTGGCGATGAGGTTCAACAGCTCTTTGTTGCTTCCCAAGTCATTAAAAATCTCTCTATGCTCGAAGAGGCCGGGCAAATCGACCCCGACCAGGGCATCCTCGTCATCCCTACCGTCAACGCCTTCTCCATCAATGTCCAAAAACGCTTTTGGGCAATGGATAATACCGACATCAATCGTATGTTCCCGGGCTACGATCAAGGTGAGACAACCCAACGCATCGCCGCTGCCCTCTTCGATGCCGTCCGCGGCTATGAATGGGGCATCCAGCTCGCTTCTTACTATCTCAACGGCAACTTCACCCCGCACGTCCGTATAATGAAGACGGGTTATGAGGACATCTCCGCCGCCGAGGCTTTCGGTCTACCTTATATATATAGGTATGAGCCAGCCCCCTTCGATACCGTTGTCCTTAACTACAATTGGCAAATCTTCGGCACCAAAGCCTATTCGCTCTACTCGGGTTCAACCGACACCATCTCTCACGATATGGCCAAGCAGTCCTGGCAGGCCATCCTCCGCTTCCTCGGTTCCATAGGCGCCATCAATGTCTCTCTCCACCCCGGCTTCCACTCCCTTATATTTGATGCGGAAGAACTTGTGACCGTCGCCTCGTCCCAAGCCGGCATGCTCTACTCTCGTGTGTCCGTCGGCCAAAGTGTCCGCTCTGGCGATCTCCTCGCCACTATTTTAGACCCCTTCACTGGCGTGACGGTAGAGGCTCTCAATTCCCCATCCGATGGTGTCATCTTCTTTGCCCACACAAAACCTCTCGCTCACCAGCATTCCCGCATCTTCCAAATCCTAAAACTTTAGTTTCTCCTGTTTTCCCACACAAAGAAAGTATGGACCGTCTGCATCATCCAATGCCGACGGCCCATACCTATTATGCTGTATATAATGTCAATTACAAAGCATTACCTTTCTATCCCTGCTCCTTCTCCGTCAAGTTCTTCAATACGGTAATCAATGAGTCCAACCTAATGTTGAGCCCTGGTATGAGCTCCTGCTCCGCTCCATTGCATACAAGCCTATCTACCTGTGTCTTTGGTATCTCGCTCGCGGTGTTCTCCATCTCGCGCCCTTTCTCGGTGAGCGACACTATGGCCTTCCGCGCGTCGTTCGCCCCCTTCTCTTTCCGGATGAGGCCCATAGACTCCATCCTTTTCAAAAGCGGCGTTACGGTGTTTGTCTGCAACATCAGCCTCTTTGCCACGTCATTTACTGGCAATTCGTCATGCTCCCACAGCACCAGCATTACAAGGTACTGCGTATAAGTCAAGCCCAGCCGGGTGAGCAGCGGGGTGTAACTCTTTATTATAAGGTGACTCGCTGTGTATAGCTTGAAGCACAATTGATTCTTAAGTAGCAAGTCCTGATGCTCTGTTGTACTCGACATGTTATTCTTCTGGGGGGTTATGTTTGATTGCGTCTATTTTTTCACCATCTTACGCAGATATTCCAATTTTGTTCACTGCTCTTATTCCGAACTTAACTACTCGCTTTCGCTCCGCTACATCCAAGCCCGCTTTCTGCTCCGCAAAATAATTCTTTTATAAGAGGTGCAAAGGCCTATTGAATTGAGACCTAGTGTGTTCGCCGCTCAATATTTATGCCCTCAACTCGCTGCCCTTAAAGCGCATAACTTATCCCATAATAAGCCAACTTCTCCATCCCCGCCCTTTTAATACGTTATCAATCAATTTGTTTGTATTATTTCACACAAAAAACACCCACCACCTTGCTCAATTAACACGAAAAGTATTACCTTTGCGTCTGAATTTCATGCCAAGGTGGATAGTTATGTCCGTTTTCTTTGGCTGTCTTTCGAAATTCTTTCTTAGAGAAGTAAACCTAATTGTCTAATAATTCGAATTATGGCTAAAGAAACTTTCCAAAGAACTAAGCCACACGTAAACATCGGCACCATCGGTCACGTCGATCACGGCAAGACCACCCTGACTGCCGCCATCACCACCGTTCTCTCCAAGAAGTTCCCTTCTGCGGTTAACCAGGTCAAGTCTTTCGATTCTATCGATAGCGCACCTGAGGAGAAGGAGCGTGGTATCACCATCAACACCGCTCACGTCGAGTACGAGACCGAGAAGCGTCACTACGCTCACGTCGACTGCCCGGGCCACGCTGACTACGTCAAGAACATGGTCACTGGTGCTGCTCAGATGGACGGTGCTATCCTCGTCTGCGCTGCAACCGACGGTCCTATGCCTCAGACCCGCGAGCACATCCTTCTCGCTCGTCAGGTAAACGTCCCCCGTATCGTTGTCTTCATGAACAAGGTTGACCTTGTTGATGACGCTGAGATGCTCGACCTCGTCGAGATGGAGCTCCGCGAGCTCCTCACCTTCTACGAGTTCGACGGCGACAACAGCCCCGTTATCCGTGGCTCCGCTCTCGGTGCTCTCAATGGTGAGGCTCAGTGGGAGGATAAGGTTATCGAGCTTATGAACGCTGTTGACGAGTGGATTCCTACTCCTACCCGCGACACCGATAAGCCTTTCCTTATGCCTGTCGAGGACGCTATGACCATCACTGGTCGTGGTACCGTTGCTACCGGTCGTATCGAGACTGGTGTTGTCCACATCGGCGACGAGCTCCAGATTGTCGGTCTCGACTCTGAGGGCAAGAAGACCACCTGCACCGGTGTCGAGATGTTCCGCAAGACCCTCGACGAGGGTGAGGCTGGCGACAACGTAGGTCTCCTCCTCCGTGGTATCGAGAAGTCCGAGATGAAGCGTGGTATGGTTCTCTGCAAGCCCGGTTCTATCACCCCCCACACCAAGTTCAAGGCTCAGATCTACGTCTTGAAGAAGGAGGAGGGCGGCCGCCACACTCCTTTCAAGAACAAGTATCGTCCTCAGTTCTACCTCCGTACCCTCGACATCACCGGCGAGATCAAGCTCCCCGAGGGAACCGAGATCGTTATGCCTGGTGACCACGTCAACATCGAGGTAGACCTCATCTACCCGGTTGCACTCAACGTCGGCCTCCGTTTCGCTATCCGCGAGGGTGGTCGCACCGTAGGTGCAGGTCAGGTTACCGACATCGTCGAGTAATTTCGGCTAGTCCGATAGTTTCTTTAGAAGCTTAAAGACCAATTATATAGTTTGTCGGGACGGTTGTCCCGCCCCGGCAAACTTTTTTATTCACGGGTGTAGTTCAGTTGGTAGAGCATCGGTCTCCAAAACCGAGTGTCGGGCGTTCGAGTCGCTCCACCCGTGCCACTATTTTTCTCAAGATGAACAAAGTCCAAACATATCTTTCAGACGTTTATAAGGAGCTGGTCGAGAAGACCACTTGGCCCACTTGGAACGAGCTCTTCTCGAGCGCCCGTGTAGTGATGATCGCTTCTGTCATCATCGCTCTCGTTATCCTCGCTATGGATATTGTATTCAAGTACGGCCTCCAGGGCATCTATAGCTTACTCTAATAGCTTACTTATATAAGCATCTGTAGGATAATGGCTACTGTCGAATCTGCATCAAAAAAGTGGTATACCCTCAAGGCAATAAGTGGTAAGGAGCTTAAGACCAAGGAGGCCATCGAGGCCGAGGTCAAGCGCCGTGCTGTGGAGAACCCTAGTATTGAGACTCTCCTCGGCGACATTGTTGTCCCCCTTGAGAAGGTTTATCAAGAGCGTAATGGCAAGAAGGTATGCAAAGAGCATGTCCTCTTCTCTGGTTACGTTTTCATCGAGTGCGTTCTCACAAAGGATATGCAGGCTATTTTGCTTAGCGTACCCAATGTACTCGGTTTCCTTACATACGAGGTCATCGAATATGGTGTCGACAGCCGTGGCATCAAGAAGAGGGTCGGCTCACATCAGGCTCCTATGCCAATGCGCGCCGATGAGGTCGCTCGAATGATTGGCCGTGTCGATGAGGCCGCCGACGACACTCTCGAAGAGGTCTCTCCCTTCGTCCTTGGCGAGAAGGTCAAGGTCACCGATGGCTCTTTCTCTGGTTTCTCTGGCGAAATCGAGGAGATCAATGAGGACAAGAAGAAGCTTACTGTCAACATTGCAATCTTCGGACGCAAGACCCCTCTCGAACTGAGCTATTCTCAGGTCGTTAAAGAGGATTAAAAACGAAACCAAAACCTCTGTGAAGAGGTATAAACCAAAACTGATAGTCTGAGCAGTCAAGTATCGAATGCTTCCATCTGGCAACGGCCGGACCTTATACGGGCTGCCCCAACTATATTTACTTTTTAATTTCGAATTGCTACAATGGCTAAAGAAGTAGAAGCCTTTATCAAACTTCAGGTTAAAGGTGGTGCTGCGAATCCTTCACCCCCAATCGGTCCGGCTCTCGGTTCCAAGGGCGTGAACATCATGGAATTCTGTAAGCAGTTCAACGCTCGTACGCAAGATAAGGCTGGCAAAATCCTGCCTGTCGTCATAACGGTTTACAACGATAAGTCTTTCGATTTCATCATCAAGACTCCTCCCGCTGCTGTGCAGATCAAGGAGGTCGCTAAGCTCAAGAGCGGTTCCGCTGAGCCTAACCGTAAGAAGGTAGCCAACATCACCTGGGATCAGGTCAAGGCTATCGCGACTGACAAGATGCCAGATCTCAACTGCTTCACCGTTGAGTCTGCCATGAAGATGATCGCTGGTACCGCAAGGTCTATGGGTGTCACCGTCTCTGGTGAGTTCCCCGGCAATAAATAATCGTAATACCTATTTGCAACAATGACGAAACTAACTAAAAATCGTAAGTTGGCGTTGTCAAAGATAGAGGACGGTAAGCTCTACTCCCTCGACGAGGCTGCTGCTCTCGTCAAGGAGATGACCACCACCAAGTTCGATGCCTCTGTCGATGTGGACGTACGTCTCGGCGTAGATCCACGTAAGGCCAACCAGATGGTGAGAGGCGTCTGCACGCTTCCCAACGGTTCCGGCAAACAGGTACGAGTTCTTGTCCTTTGTACTCCCGATAAGGAGAACGAGGCCAAGGAAGCCGGTGCTGACTACGTCGGACTCGATGAGTACATCGATAAGATCAAGGGCGGTTGGACTGACGTTGATGTCATCATTACCATGCCCTCTATCATGGCTAAAGTAGGTGCCCTCGGCCGTGTCCTCGGTCCCCGTGGCCTTATGCCTAACCCCAAGAGCGGCACCGTTACCATGGATGTCGCCAAGGCGGTCAAGGAGGTCAAGGCTGGTAAGATCGACTTCAAGGTCGACAAGACCGGCATCGTACACGCATCTATCGGTAAGGTTTCCTTCAGCGCTGATCAGATCGCTGAGAACGCTAAGGAGTTCCTCTCCGTCATCGTACGCCTCAAGCCCTCTACTGCTAAGGGTACTTATGTGAAGAGTGTTTATCTTTCTAGCACCATGAGCCCTGGCGTCCATGTCGACTTCAAGGTCGGCACCGAAGCCTAAGTGTTTGTCTAACTACATTAATTAGGAATCATGAGAAAAGAAGATAAAGCCGCTCTCCTCGAACAGCTCGCTGAGACGATTAAGAGCTACAACCACTTCTACCTCGTCGATATCGAGGGCCTCAACGCTGAGAAGACTAGTGCTCTCCGCAAGGCCTGCTTCGAGAAGGAGATCAAGCTCCAGGTCGTCAAGAATACGCTGGTCAAGAAGGCTATCAGCTCTGTTGACGGTGAGCTCTCTGAGCTCGACACATGCTTCAGTGGCAACACTGCTATCATGTTCTCTAACGTCGGCAACGCTCCCGCTAAGCTCATCAAGGAGTTCGCTGCTTCCAATGAGAAGCCCGTACTCAAGGGTGCTTACGTCGAGTCTTCTGTCTACGGACCCAACGATCTCGAGGCGCTCGTCGCTATCAAGAGCAAGGAGGAACTTATCGCCGACATCGTCGCTCTCCTCCAGTCGCCCGCCAAGAATGTCATCAGCGCTCTCCAGGGCAGCGCTGGCAACAAGATCCACGGCATCTTGGAAACCCTTTCCAACAAATAATTTTTACCTTAAACTGAACCCTTTTTAATTTTCAAATAAAATGGCAGATATCAAGAAACTTGCTGAGGACCTCGTTAACCTCACTGTCAAGGAAGTCAACGAACTCGCTACTGTCCTCAAGGACGAGTACGGCATCGAGCCCGCAGCTGCTGCTGTAGCTGTTGCTGCTCCCGCTGCTGGCGGCGCTGCTGCTGCTGCTGAGCAGACCGAGTTCGACGTAGTTCTCAAGAGCGCTGGCGCTGCCAAGCTCGCAGTCGTTAAGGCTGTCAAGGAGAACACCGGTCTTGGCCTTAAGGAGGCTAAGGAGATCGTCGACAAGGCTCCCGCTACCGTCAAGGAGAAGCTCTCTAAGGCTGACGCTGAGGCTCTCAAGGCTAAACTCGAAGAGGCTGGTGCTGAGGTTGAACTTAAGTAATAACAGCTCTTCCTGCTAAGGAATTGGTTTGGAACCCACAGTCTCTGTGGGCTCCAAACCTCTATTTTTCTGTTATTAAGTTCACGTAATCTTCTCGTTTCATGAATCCAAACAAAGCCGATAGGATCAGTTTCTCTTCTGTGAAGCATCCGTTGGAATACAACGACTTCCTGGAAGTTCAGTTAAAATCATTCAAGGAGCTTTTCCAACTCGGGGCTACTCCCGAACAACGCAAAGAGGAGGCTCTCTTCAGGGTTTTCCAAGAAAATTTCCCCATCTCTGACACGAGGAATAATTTCACTCTTGAGTTCCTGGACTATTGCGTCGATCCCCCAAGATACACCATCCAGGAGTGTCTTGAGCAGGGCTTGACGTATCAGGTGCCCCTGAAGGTCAAACTCCGCCTCTCTTGCAACGATCCCGAGCACGAGGAATTCAAGACCGAAACCCAGGATGTCTATCTGGGTATGATTCCTTACATGACCGAGAAGGGTAGCTTCGTTATCAACGGCGCTGAGCGTGTCGTAGTTTCACAGCTCCACCGTTCTCCTGGCGTTTTCTTCGGACAGTCTGTCCACGCCAACGGCACTAAGCTCTATTCTGCCCGTATCATTCCTTTCAAGGGCTCCTGGATTGAGTTCGCCACCGATATCAACAATGTGATGTATGCCTACATCGACCGTA
>CAVILU010000070.1:0-11021 GCA_963643535.1 bacterium
TCTCGCCCGCGCAAGTTCGCACCTACGACAAGTATTGGGACGAGATGTGGCGCGAGAACCTGCTCATCTACGACGCGACGCACACAGCTAGAGCGAAAGCTTTGGAAGAGGGAAGAGCGGAAGGTATGGCCAAAGGATTGGCGGAAGGAAGAGTGGCAGGATTGGCAGAAGGAAGAGCAGAAGGAAGAGCAGAAGGAAGAGCAGAAGGAAGAGCAGAAGGAAGAGCAGAAGGAAGAGCAGAAGGAAGAGCAGAAGGAAGAGCAGAAGGAAGAGCAGAGGGCATTGAGGAGGGCATTGAGGAGGGCATTGCAAAAGTGGCGCGAAAAATGATTTCCCGAGGCGACTCGGACGACGACATTGTGGATGTCACAGGTCTCACGATGGAGCAGATTTCTCAATTGAGAACCTGCAATTGACCTCTGGTCTTTTAATCAAAAAACGCAGCTGAATATCATAGTATTAAGGGAGGCGGACTGATCGTCTCCCTATTTTTGATTTGTCTATATTAGCTGTTTGAGGTATATTTGCTAAAAGAGGCGTTGACGCAATGACGTACAGCGTCCCTCAGACAGATGACAAAGAGGTGGAACATAAAAGAGCAGCCTGAAGCCTGCGACGTCGAGCATCTTGCGCGCCGGGCGGGACTATCGGGCGTAGCGGCTTGCCTGCTGCTTCAGAGGGGCATATCAACCCCCGAAGAGGCCGAGGCATATCTCCACCCCAAACTTAGCGGGCTTCATGACCCGTTCCTCATGCGCGACATGCGCAAAGCCGTCAACCGCATTCGCAAAGCCATATCCAGCGGCGAGAAGATCCTCGTCTATGGCGACTACGATGTCGACGGAGCCACAGCCGTAGCACTCGTCTACAAAGCCCTCAGGAGGATAGAGGGCTCGGGCGACAGGCTCGGTTTCTACATTCCCGACAGATATACAGAGGGCTACGGCATCTCCCGCCAAGGCCTCGAATACGCCCACCGCGAAGGCTATGCGCTAGTGATAGCCCTCGACTGCGGCATAAAGGCCGTGGACCGAATGTGCGAGGCCAATGAACTCGGCATAGATTTCATAATCTGCGACCACCACAAGGCTGGAGACACGCTGCCGACAGCCCTCGCATGCCTCGATCCCAAACGCCCCGACTGCACGTACCCCGACAAAAACCTATCGGGCTGCGGAGTGGGCTACAAGCTTATGGAGGCCCTCTTCATGAGCCTCGGCAGAGAGAGAGGAGAACTGGCGGCATATCTCGACATGCTGGTTATCAGCATATCATCGGACATAGTGCCCATGACAGGCGAGAACCGCATCTTCGCATATTGGGGACTGCGGAGGCTCAACAGCCGCCCGAGCGTCGGACTCAAAGCCATAATGGACGTGGCAGGAGTTGAGGTCGGGCGAGCAACGATAGCCGACATAATCTTCAAGATAGGCCCGCGAATAAATGCCGCTGGCAGGATAAAGAACGGAGTCGACGCCGTCCGACTGCTCGTGGCCACCGATGCAGCCGAAGCTCGCGCCATAAGTTGCGAGATGGACTTCAGCAACGACGAGCGCAAAGACCTCGACCGCGAGATCACGCGAGAAGCCATGGACATGATAGATATGAGCGACGAACTTCGCGACGCAAGCTCTATTGTCGTCTACAGTCCGTCGTGGAGCAAAGGCGTGATAGGCATCGTGGCATCGCGCCTTACGGAGACGTTCCTGCGCCCGGCGGTGGTACTCACCCGTTCGCAAGCCGACCCCACACTCGCCACGGGCAGCGCGCGATCCGTAGAGGGCTTCAACCTCTACAGGGCCATAGAATCATGCTCCGCGCTACTCGAGGACTTCGGGGGCCACACGCATGCCGCCGGACTCACGATGAAGATAGAGAACGTAACGCCCTTCATGCGGATGTTCCAGCAATACGTCGAGGAGAACGCGCAGCCTGTCGACCCTACACCAGCCATCGACATCGACATGGAAATTAGCCTAGCGGACATCAACCGCCGACTGATAAACGAGCTCGACGCCATGGAACCCTTCGGACCCGGCAACACCCGCCCAGTCTTTGCGACAACAGGCGTATACGACTACAGCACGTCCAAAGTCTTCGGGCACGCCCGCCAACACCTCAAGTTGGACATGATAGAGGCCGACGGGCGGGCTGTGCGTTCCGGCATCGGCTTCGGACTCGGCGATATGTACGGAGCCGTAGGTGGCGACAAGCCATTCGACGTCTGCTACACAATTGACCGGAATGTATACCGCGGGCGGACATCGGTACAGCTGATGATAAAAGACATCCACACAGGCAGATAAGACAGAAAAAAGCAACAATAACAACATAGCTGACGCAACGGGCGAACACCAGTTTGCGCCAACCATCGCAAAAAACACCCAACAACAAAATGTTCAGCAAAGAGACATATACCAGCCGCCGCGAGAAGCTCGCCAAGCTGATGCCCGACAGTTTCCTGATCTTCCTCGGCAACGACGATGCCGCCTTCAACTACAAGGACAACCAATACCGTTTCCGCCAAGACAGCACTTTCCTCTACCTCTTTGGCTTGGACACCCCAGGCTTGGCAGCCATGATGGACACCACCTCGGGCGAGACCACCATCTTTGCGGACGACGTATCGATGGATGACATTGTCTGGACGGGTCCCATGCCATCGGCTTCGGAGCGCGCGGCAGAGGTAGGCGTATACAGCACACGCCCTGTAGCCGAACTCGCAGGCGTCGTAGAGCGTGCCGTCAAGAGCGGCCGCCGCGTCCACTACGTACCACCCTATCGAGGCGAGACGGTAGTCCACCTCTGCGAACTCCTGGGCCAGATGCCCGCCGAGGTCGTTGCCGGCAAGTCCACCGAACTCGTCCGCGCACTCGTGTCATTGCGTTCCGTCAAGGAGGCATGCGAGATTGAGGACATGGACCGCCAAATGGCATTCGGCCGCAATATGCACACCGCCGCCATGCGCATGGCCTATGAGGGTTATACAGAGAACGATATCATGAGCCGACTGGACTACGAGGCGCTCCTAGGTGGCGGCCCAATATCCTTCCCCACCATTTGCACCGTCCACGGCGAGACGCTCCACAACCACGGCTACATCCACAACCTCGAGGCAGGCCAGCTCCTCCTTGTAGACGCAGGTTGCGAGAGCCCCAACCACTACGCCACCGACAACACCCGCACGACTCCCGTAGGCGGACGTTTCTCGAACCGGCAGAAGGAGGTCTACGAGATCGTGCTCGCAGCCAACGATATCGTAGCAGCCAACGCCAAGCCCGGCGTCTTCTACCGCGACATGCACGTGCTCGCCGCCCGCACCATGGTGGAAGGCCTCAAGGCTATCGGCCTTATGAAGGGCGACACCGACGAAGCCGTCTTGGCCGGAGCTCAGGCCCTCTTCATGCCTCACGGACTGGGCCATATGCTGGGTCTCGACGTGCATGACATGGAGAGCTATGGCGAGGACCTCGTGGGCTACGACTCCGAGATCTCGCGCAGCAGCCAGTTCGGACTCTCCGCACTCCGCCTTGGCCGCCGACTCCAGGAGGGTTTCTGCATCACCGACGAGCCCGGCATCTACTTCATTCCCGAGCTCATCGACCGTTGGAAGGCCGCCCATATTTGCGACGACTTCATCAACTTTAGCCGTCTCGAGTCGTATAAGGACTTCGGCGGCATCCGCATCGAAGACGACCTCCTCATCACAAAGGACGGTTGCCGAGTCATGGGCGACCACCGTCTGCCCTCGACAGTCGAGGAGGTGGAGGCCGAAGCTCAGAAGGGCGCAAACACCGGCCGACAAGGCGGACAGCGCGACCGACTGACTCAAGAGAACTAAAAAGAGCACAGCTCTGCAGCCCCCCAGAACAAGACGACCATAAAGAACCAAAGAAAGATAAATGAGAGTAGCGATAATCGACATCGGGACCAACACCATCAACCTCCTCGTGGCCGACACGAAGGACAACGGCGCATATAACATCGTAAGCAGCACCAAGGTGACGGCCCGGTTGGGCAAAGGCGGAATAAACGAGGGCATCCTCACGCCCGACGCCATAGCCCGAGGCCTCGATGCCATCGACACGCACATGAAGACACTCGCCTCGCTCGGCAAGGTGGACAAGATTGTGGCCATAGGCACATCGGCCATGCGCAACGCGTCCAACGCCAGTGAGTTCTCGAAAGCCGTCGAGGAGAAATATGGCTTCGGCATCCGCATAATAAGCGGCGACGAGGAGGCTCAGATGATATTCGACGGCGTAAAGCAGGTTATGCCCATAGGCCGTGAGCGAGTTCTCATCCTCGACATTGGTGGCGGCAGCTGCGAGTTCATCATCGCCAATAAGGATGGCGTGGCATGGGCACACAGCTACGAGCTCGGCATGGCGCGAATCCTAGACAAGTTCCACCCCTCCGACCCCATAACCCACAAGGAGATAATGGCCATCGAGGCCTACATCCGCCAGGGCCTGAGCCAGGAGGGCGCCAACCTCTACGACGCCATTCGCAACTTCCCGACATCGACCCTCGTGGGCACCTCCGGCTCGTTCGACACCGTGGCTGCCCTCGTGGCCGCGCGCAACCATCCGCTCTTGAACATCCCCCTCTCGACATCTTACGAGATACCGATGCCCAGCTTCGAGGAGACATTCCGCAAGCTCATCAACTCCACTGCCGAGGAACGCAAAGCCATGGGCAGCATGGACCAGGCGAGGATAGACCTCATAGTCCCCGGCGTCATCTTTATCAACTTCGTGCTGACAGAGATGCACATCGAGAGGCTCTACCAATGCGGATTCGCCCTCAAGCAAGGAGCAATTAAACAGTTCACAGTTAACAGTTAGCAGTCAACAGTTCGCAGGGTTCAGTGCTCTGTGCTGTGCACAGTTATCTAAAAAATTGCTCAAACTATATATAGAGATTTCCAAACAGGCACGCACGCAACTAACAGACAACTGAGAATTGCGCACTGTGCACTGTTAACTGAAAAAGTATGTCCAACATCCTTGTAATAGACGACCAGCGGAGCATCCGCTCGACCCTCGAAGACATCCTCACGATGGAGGGTTACACCGTGACGACGGCCGAAGACGGAGCCCAAGGGCTCGCAGCCTTTGCCGAAGGACAGTATGATGCCGTACTGACCGACATCAAGATGCCGAACATGGACGGCATGGAGGTGCTGGACAAGATAATGGAGACAAAGCCCGAGTGCCCCGTCATCATGATCTCAGGCCACGGCGACATCGACACGGCAGTAGAGAGCATCAAGAAAGGCGCATATGACTTCATCCAGAAGCCGCTTGACCTCAACCGTTTGCTCATCACCATCAAGAACGCCGTAGAGAAAGGCGCCCTCGTTGTCGAGACCAAAGCCCTCAAGAAGAAGGTGGAGCACACCTACGATATGATTGGCGACTCGGAGCCAATGCAAAAGGTGCGCGACATGATTGGCAAAGTGGCGGCTACGGATGCGCGAGTGCTAATCCTCGGAGCCAACGGCACAGGCAAGGAACTCGTGGCCCGCGCGCTCCACAACAACAGCCATAGAGCCAAAGGCCCGTTCGTGGAGGTCAACTGCGCCGCCATCCCGTCCGAACTCATCGAGAGCGAGCTTTTCGGACACGAGAAAGGCTCGTTCACGTCGGCCGTCAAGCAACGCATTGGCAGGTTTGAACAGGCATCGGGCGGAACTCTCTTCCTCGACGAGATTGGCGACATGAGCCTCCCCGCACAAGCCAAAGTGCTCCGCGCACTACAGGAGAGCACCATAACCCGCGTGGGAGGCGACAAGGACATCAAGGTGGACGTACGCGTAGTGGCGGCGACGAACAAGAACTTGGCGGAGGAGATCAAGGCAGGCAATTTCCGCGAAGACCTCTACCACCGCTTGAGCGTCATCATCATCAACGTTCCCTCACTCAACGAGCGTGCGGACGACATTCCAGCTCTCGCCAACTACTTCTTGGAAGTCGTGGCCCAGGAACTCAACGTGCCGCAGAAAGCCATAACGCCCGAAGCCCTCGACGCCCTCAAGAAGATCAACTGGACGGGCAACATCCGCGAGTTCCGCAACGTTATGGAGAGGCTCACGATCCTCGCCACAGGCGACATCACAGCCACCGACGTTAGCGACTACGCACGCCCCATAGGTCAGTAAAAAGGCCCAGCAGGCGGCATTCTGCCAAGGAAAAATATTTTCTTGGCTAAGAATTAGCTAATTATGGGCCACAGATGATTGTAAGTTTCAACCTTTTTAATAATTTTAAGGGTTGAAAGGAATAAAATGAGTCGAACCACGCAACAGAGCTTCACGCTGAGTCTTGGCCAGCCGGGAACGGCAATGGCCCTCTACGTCGTGGATGGCATCGAGACGGAATTCGAGCTCAGCAACGTCTGCAATCCGCTCACGGATATGCTCGTGGCTCTGACTTCGCTCATAACCAACCCCGTACAGCTATGGGAGGGCACCAACACGGCGGCCTTCACGTGGTATTCGGACAAGGAGAGCTACAATTGGACTCTTACGGCTCTGCAAGACGGGACGCTGCAAGTACGCGTGACTCAGTCCTGCGAATTCTTTGGCGACGACGAGGTGGAGGTCGTGGCGTGCGAGTGCACACTCTCGGAGTTCGGGCTCTGCATAGCTTCGGAGCTCGACCGCTTCATAAAGAGCGTAGGCCTTCTGAACTATAACCAGCAGTGGCAGACGGGCGAGTTCCCACTCACCTATTTCCTAATCCTCAAGAAACATCTGATAGACCAAGGTCTTTGGACTCCAAACGGTGGAGACGGAGGGACACTTGGAGACGAGATGCAACTGATTATCAGCTAATTTCAGCACACAGAGCTCAGCAAATACGGACAAAAATAACAAACCCCGCATAGAACACTGTAGGTTCTATGCGGGGTTTAGTATGAACTGGGCTGAGAAACCGCAAACTGTTAACTGTGCACTGAGAACTGTGCACTGTTATTATTCTACCACCATTATTTTGCCGACGACCTCGTTCTTGCCCTCGGAATTGGTGGCCCAGACAATATAGACACCACTGGCCACGCGGCCGCCATTCTCGCGATGGAAATCCCAACGGGCGAGGCCGCCAAGGGAAGACGTGCGATAGACGCTATGACCAGCCACGTCGGTAATCAAGATTTGCGCATCATCCTCGAAGCCCGTCATAGAGACGTAACCAGGGGAAGCAGAGGGGCTTGCGGGATTTGGGAAAATCTTGATATTCTCCTGCTTCGAGGCGGGGCTTGTGGCGTCGCCATGGTAAGAGACCAGACCGCTCGAAGTCGAGAAGAAGACCTCGCCATCGGTGGAACGGATCTCTACGCCCTTGACTTCGTCTACCGGCAGAGGACTGTTGGAAGCCGAGAAATGATGGATTGTCTCGGTGCCATCGGGGCTCACGAGATACACGCCGTTGTCTGTGGCAATCCATTTGCGATCGGCACCATCCACCTTGATGTCGTAGATATATTGTCCGTCGAGGAGGTAATCGGCAAGGTTGGTGCCGTCGTTGCGCGGAACCTTGATGCGGTTGAGCGTAATGGAGCCGTTTTTGAGGCAAGAGGAATTGTCATTGGTCACAAGGATACCCATAGATGTGCCGACCCATACGCTGCCATCGGCCGAGGCGGCAAGAGCAGTGGCGTAGGTGCCAAGCGTTTCTCCGGAGCTGGCATCGGTGAGAGAGAAGGTGCCAACGCATTGTGAATAAGTCTCATGGGCAGAGCGAGTGGACATAAAGAGGTCGTCGTCGTCCGTCTCTGGAGTGCCATTGATATTGAATACGACTACGCAGTTGGAGCCCATTCGGGAGGAGGCGACCCATATATTGCCATTGGAAGTAGCCAAGATAGCGTTGCAGGAGTGGGTGGTGTTGCCAATGGCGTAATCGTAGGAGTACCATTCGCCGTCTTTAGTCCTGACAATCAAGCCTTTGCCCACGGAACAGTTGATAACGTAGAGGTTCTGATCTTTATCCACCACCATTGCATCGGTCCTGACATGAGAGGAATAGGCGGGCAGGAGTGGCGAATTGTCCAAAGTATACCGCTCTCCAAAATCGTAGTTCTCAAGGTGATAGAAGCCCGTGCCCCACGTCGAGAGATAGACGTCGCCCGTAGTAGGATTTTGAGCCAAGTATACGGGGTCGAGTCCCACGGCAGTGCTGCTTGCCGCAACCGTCTGCCACTCGCCGTCATGGAGGACCGAGAAGCGCGCCAAGTTGTTGGAATTATTATAAGAGCCATTGCGGCCCGAGCCTACGGCATAGAAATCGTCGCCCACGGCAAGGATGTCACTATTGTCGGACATACCAGGGCCATCTGGTTTCCACGCCCTGCCCACGCCATTCAGAGAGGCAATGACGAGACCCGAATTGTAATCAGTAATGGCAAGCGACCCGTCGCTCAAGAAAGATGCGGAACGATAGGCAGGCGAGGCGACAACATTGGCGCCATCGGAAGCTTTGACAGCACCAAACGTAGCCATCTTAGAGAGATTAGCGTCGAAGACCGTCACGCTGGCCGACGACACAACGGCAAGTTTGCTATTAGACGTAGCGAAACCGCGGAAACCTGTTGCCGAGAGAACCTCGGTAGCCTCGTCCTCCCCCACCCTGACTATGGAGCAATTGCCGCCAAGCGAACCGACAGCGGCATAGGCCCGTCCGCCAAACTCAGCGAGGGCCACCACGCCGCCCGACACCTGTGAGTTGAGCGTCCACTGCGAAAAGTCCTCAAGGACACGGCTCTCAAGAGAAGCCGAGTAGAGCCCGCTAGCCGAACCGACATATATTCGACCACCGGCCACACAGACCGACGTGGCGTTTACACCCGTAGAGGTGATGCGCCAAGCCGAGCGCACCTCATTCTTGGAGCCATTGACCTCAACCACGCCACCGGCGAAGGCGCAATAGAACATACCGTCGTGCGCAGCTATGGCATTGATACTCTTGGCGGTATAGCTCTCGCTCAGACGGAGTTCGGGGATATTGACCGTCGTGAGGTTCTCCATATCGACAATGTCCATGTCGCCATCGGAGTAGCCAACAGCAAGGTATGCGCCGTCGGATCCAATGGCGGATATTCCTGTGGAAGAGAGGTGGTTGACCTTAGTGAGTTTACCGAGTAGGCCTTCGGCGGGGTCATAATAAAAAAGGCCATAGGAGTTGCCGCAAACGGGCACGTCGGCCACCACGGCAGAGAGCGAGCAGCCGGAGTAGGAGACGTAGTCCGTCCATTGCGCCGCTGCATCCTGCGGAGTGGAGAAAGCTAAGAATGCTGAAGCCGCGACGAGGGCGAGGCTGGAGCTGTAGTGGGTCATCAGATATTATTTAAGAAATCGGCAAACTTCCTTACGGCTTTGCCTCGGTGGCTTATCTTGTTCTTGTCGGCGAGCTGCATCTCGGCAAAGGAGGCTCCGTCGAAGCCGTCGGGCTCGAAGACGGGGTCGTAGCCGAAACCCCTCTCACCGTGTTTGGCTATGGCTATGCGGCCGGGGCACAAGCCCTCGAAAAGGGTCTCTTTGCCGTCGGCATCGATATAGGCTATTACGGTATGGAAAACTGCGCTGCGGTCCGCCACTCCATTGAGAGCATCGAGGAGCTTGGCCATATTCTTCTCGGGGTCGCACTCCTCGCCTGCATAGCGCGCAGTGGTGACTCCGGGAGCGCCGTTGAGGGCCTTGACTTCCAGGCCAGTGTCGTCCGCGAAGCATGCCTTGCCGGTGAGCTCGTGGAGGAAACGGGCTTTGATTAGCGCGTTGCCCTCGATGGTGTCGGCAGTCTCAGGTATCTCGACCATCACGCCGGCCTCGTCGAGAGTCTGGAGGGTGTAGTCTTGCGAGAGCATTTGGGCTATCTCGCGGACCTTGTTGGCGTTGTGAGTTGCAAAGAGGAGTTCTTTGGTCATCGTCGTAGGGCTATAAGTTTAGTGTGTTTGGAGTATTGCGTTCACAAAAAAGAGGGTTGCGACCCTGAGCCCCTTTCGATGGGGGGAGAGGAGCGCAACCCTTGTATGAGAATGTGCCTGGCGGAGGAGCGCAAACCGCCCAGCCGCAGGCATCTAAGTCTCTGAGGCTTAGAAGTTGGAGTAGACGAGCTTAGCGTCCGGGCGGGGGTTAACCACGAAGACGGGGATGCCGGTGCCGTTGGAGATGATGGTCTGCTCGTAAGCGCCGAGGATGTAGTCGTGGAAAGCAATGTTGCGGGTGGTGGTGATCATGATCATGTCCATCTTGTTCTCCTCGCAATGCTTGAGCGACTGCTCGAGGAAGGAGCCCTTCTCGTCGACCCACTCGGTGACGCAGTCGATGTCGTGGTCCTCGAGGTAGTGTTTGCAGAAGTTCATGTTCGCGCGTGTTGGGTTGTCGTACATTGGGCCGTTACCCTGCTGAGCGAAGAGGACGATCTTGAGCTTGCCGATGCAGCTGAGGACGTTGAGCCACTTGAGCTTCTCCTTGCTCTCGATCTTGTAGTCGACAGGGAAGAGGATCTTCATGGGGTCGGAGTACTCGGGATCCTTCTGGACGATGAGGTAGGGGACGTGGCAGCCAACGATGACCTTGAGGGCCCAGCTGCCGGTGATTTTCTGGATGCCCTTCATGCCGTGGGTACCCATGACAACGAGTGAGCTGTTCTGCTCGGCCACAACCTCATTGATGGTGGTGAAGATGCTGCCCTCACGGACAACATAGCGAACTTGGCAATTCTCGTCTTGAGCGAACTGCGCTACGATGCCCTCGAGCCTCTGTGCGGCCTCGGCGGACTGGGACTCCTTCTTTACGATGTGGAGGAGGATGACCTCAGCCTTCATGTTGCGCGCGATGTGCGCAGCGTGCTTAACGGCGCAGTCGGCGCGCTCGGTGAAATCGTAGGGTACAATAACGTTCTCCATAGAATTATCCATAAAATATTGGTTAATAGGACTTTTATCTTCTGTTTGTTGAAGTTTCAGGGTCTTGAGTCGATGCCTTTTTTTGCCAAAAACTCCAATCGGTGTAAATT
>CAVILU010000071.1:0-10919 GCA_963643535.1 bacterium
CCTGTTGCTTTTAATCTTGGATTGCGTTATTCTTATTCCGCTTCGGGGTCGCCAACCTGCTGTTCCTCGGCTTGCTGGTCCTCCACGGTCTGGTAGAGGAAGTCGTTGTAGGGGAAGCGCTGAGTGTGGATGCGACGGACCTCGGTATAGACCGTTTGGCGAAGTTCGTCGAAATTGGTCTTCTCTCGGGCGGAGATGAAGATGCACTTGCGGTCCTTGGCCATCCAAGTCTTCTTGAGGTCGTCCAGGGAGATGTTCTCGCGCTTGACGGGGGTGAGGTCGTCCTCGTCCTTGGGGGTGTAGGAGAATGCGTCGACTTTGTTGAAGATGATGAGGCAAGGCTTCTCGGAGCAATTTAGATCCTTAAGGGTATTGTCGACGACCTCAATCTGCTGCTCGAAAGCGGGGTGCGAGATATCGACAACATGGAGAAGGAGATCGGCCTCGCGGACCTCATCGAGGGTGGACTTGAAGCTCTCGACGAGGTTTGTCGGGAGTTTGCGGATAAAGCCGACGGTGTCCGCCATGAGGAAGGGAAGGTTATCCACGACCACCTTACGCACGGTGGTATCGAGAGTAGCGAAGAGCTTGTTCTCGGCAAAGACATTGCTCTTGGAGAGCGCATTCATGAGAGTGCTCTTGCCGACATTGGTATAGCCCACGAGAGCCACACGGACAAGTTTGCCGCGGTTCTGCCGCTGGGTGCTCATCTGGCGGTCGATATGGCGGAGCTCCTCCTTGAGGAGAGAGATGCGATCCAGGATGATGCGGCGGTCGGTCTCAATCTGTTTCTCACCAGGGCCGCGCATACCGATGCCGCCCTTCTGCCTCTCGAGGTGAGTCCAGAGGCGAGTGAGTCGCGGGAGGAGGTACTGGTATTGCGCCAGCTCGACCTGCGTCTTGGCGTGGGATGTGCGGGCTCGGCTTGCGAAGATGTCGAGGATGAGGCTCGTGCGGTCCATGACTCGGATGCCGAAACCATTCTCGAGGTTCTTCTGCTGGGCGGGGCTGAGCTCGTCGTCGCAGATGGCCATATCTATCTCGTTCTCATCGATGAAAGTCTTGAGCTCGAGTATCTTGCCCGTCCCGAGATAAGATCGGGAGTCGGGATATTGGAGGTTCTGGGTGAAGCGTGCGATGGTGTCGGCACCTGCCGTCTCGGCCAGGAAGGCGAGTTCGTCGAGGTAGTCCTCGACTTGCTGTTGGGGCATAAGGGGTGTGCGCACAGAGAAGAGGATCACTCGCTCTCGCTCGGCTGCTTTTGCTGCTACTTCAATCATATATAGGTATTCAGATGTTGGGGCGACTGGAGTGTAAGCTTTTTCGGCGGTCGCCATGGTAATTATGTTGCGCAAGCGATGCGCAGATTCACAGGTAACGCTGTCGGCCAGTGCGAAACGCCAGAGGTCGGAGCATGACGAACGAGATTTCCCAACTCCCTACGGAAAGGAGCCGGAGACCACGCCTTAATCCTGTGGAGGGGTAGATAGTGTGAGGTTGCAGAACCTCAGGTATTTAAAGAAGAACATCTGGATCAGAAAAGATAAAGAGTTGAGTCTTTCGACATTTGTACGGGAAAGAGATTGTCGGGGTTATGATCAATGCGCCTGGAGCCAGTTGTCGCCCACGCCCACCTCGGCAGTGAGGGGGACAGAGAGTTGCGCCGCGCTCTCCATATTCTCGCGGACGAGAGCGGAAACGGCCTCCACCTCGTCGTCGGGGACCTCCAGCACAAGTTCGTCATGGACCTGCAGAATCATGCGGGCACGGAAATCGCCCTTGCGGAGGGCATCGTGCACATGGGCCATGGCTATCTTGATTATATCGGCCGCCGTACCTTGGATTGGGGCATTTATGGCATTGCGCTCAGCCACGCCACGGACCACCTGGTTGCGCGAATTGATGTCCGGCAACTCGCGGCGGCGGCCATAGAGGGTCTTGACGACA
Organism: bacterium; assembly: GCA_963643535.1. Lineage (GTDB taxonomy): Bacteria > Bacteroidota > Bacteroidia > Bacteroidales > Marinilabiliaceae > W3P20-009. Next base: position 1,948 of record CAVILU010000071.1, read on the forward strand.
CCCGTCTGACGGGCATCCTCGACACACTTATCCATATAAGCCTTGACGCCGGGGAAACTCGTGAAATAGCCGTCGATGAGGTCCTTGGCCTCCTTGCGGGGGATATCGAGACGCTCAGCGAGACCGAAGGCCGAGATACCGTAGATGATGCCGAAGTTGGCCGTCTTGGCGCGGCGGCGCTGGTCGGAAGAGACATCGGCTATCGGGAGGCCATATATCTTGGCGGCCGTGGCGGCATGGATGTCCTCGCCATTGCGGAAGGCGGAGAGGAGGTGCTCGTCTTGGCTGAAATGCGCCATTAGGCGGAGCTCTACTTGGGAGTAGTCGGCCGAGACGATTTTGCAGCCGGGCTTGGCCACGAAGCATTCGCGGACGCGCTTGCCATCGTCGTCGCGCACGGGAATGTTCTGCAGGTTGGGGCCCGAGCTTGAGAGGCGGCCTGTGACCACAACTGTCTGGTTGAAAGAGGTATGGATGCGGCCCGTCTTGGCATTGACGAGTTTGGGCAGGGCTTCGGCATAGGTGCCGAGTAGCTTGGTGAGGCCTCGGAAGGTCAGGATTTCGGCCACGATGGGGTTGTCGTGGGCGAGTTTCTGCAGGGTATCCTCGTTGGTGACGTAGCCGCCGGTCTTTGTCTTCTTGGCACTGGGGTCAATCTTCATCTTCTCGAAGAGGACATCACCCACCTGCTTGGGGCTGGCCACATTGAACTCCATACCGGCGAGCCCGTAGATCTTCTTCTCGACCTCGGCAATGCGGGTGCGGAGGAAGGTGGCATAGTCGTCGAGCGCATGGCTATCGAGCTCCACGCCAGCCAATTCCATATCGGCGAGGACAGGAACGAGTGGCATATCGATGTCGCGGAATACGCTGGCTATCTCAGCATCGGCATCGAGCATTGGGCGGAGAACCTCGTAGAGGCGGAAAGTGACCTCGGCATCCTCGGCAGCGTAGTCGAGGATCTGGTCGTCGGGCACGTCGGCCATAGTCTTCTGCTTGGCGCCCGTGCCAATGAGTTCCTCGATGTGGATGGTCTTGTATTGCAAAAGTTCCTCGGCCATGTCGTCCATATTATGGTGGCGGCTGGGGAAGAGGAGGAAATGGGCAATCATGGTATCGAACCACTGGCCACGCACCTCGACGCCATAGCGGCTGAGCACCATGACATCGAACTTCATATTCTGCCCCACCTTGAGGCTCTTCTCGTTCGCAAAAGCGGGTGCCAGGCGGGCGAGAATGTCGCGGGCACCAGCCTCGTCGGCCGGCATGCGGACAAACCACGCCTCGCCGGGGCGGATGGCAACGGAGAGACCCACGATCTCGGCCGAAGAGGAGGCATCGACGGAAGTTGTCTCGGTATCGAAACAGAGGACGTCGGCCGCGAGGAGCTTCTGGCAGAGAGCCTCGGCCTCGTCGGCAGTCTTGATGAGGGTGAAGGTGTGCGGGGTGTCGGCGAGCGACTTGAGGTTGGCTGCATTCACAAAGACCGGCACAGTCGCGGCGGCATTGGGATTGGAGCCGGAGGCCTCGGATTGCTGGGCGGCGGCGAAATCGAAGAGAGAGGGTTGCGCAGGGGCTGCCGTCGCGACTTTGGGAGCCGCGGGGGCGTAGCCGAGGGCAGTGCGGATGCGATCGGTAAGACTACGGATCTCGATGTCGTGGAAGAGTTCCTCTAGGGCATTCCAATCGGGCTCGGCCATGCGGATGTCGTCGAGACTGAGGTCTATGGGGGCATCGGTGACTATGGTGGCGAGGCGGCGCGAGAGGAGTACGAGGTCGCGGTTTTGGATGAAATTATCCTTCATCTTGCCCTTGAGCTCGTCTACGTGATCATATATGCCATCGATTGAGCCGTACGTGGCAATGAGTTCCTTTGCGCGTTTCTCGCCCACACCCGGGCAACCTGGGATATTATCGGAAGAGTCGCCCCAGAGGCCAAGCATATCGATGACCTGCTCGGGACGCTGGAGACCGAAGTGCTCACAGACACCCGCCACGTCGAGGAGTTCGGGCTCACCACCTTTATTAGGTCGGAGCATCGAGACACCCGGGCGGACGAGCTGGGCATAGTCCTTGTCGGGCGTAACCATGACGACTTCACGGCCATCGCCAGCGAAACGTGTGGCAAGAGTTCCGACAACGTCATCCGCCTCGTACTTCTCGCACGTGGCTTCGCGGATGCCGAGGGCGGCTACGAAACGGTGTATCAGTGGGATGGCAGCCGAGATATCCTCGGGTTGGGCATCGCGGTTGGCTTTATAATCGGGGTAGAGGTCGTGGCGGAACGTAGGGCCATGGAGGTCGAACGCCACGGCCACGTAGTCTGGTCGGCGTTTGAGGACGAGGTCGGTAAAGGAGGAGATGAAACCGAAGACGGGTGAGGTGTTGACGCCCTTGGAATTAACCTTCGGCGCACGGAGGAAGGCGAAGTAGGCGCGATAGATCATCGCGTAAGCGTCTACAAGGTATACTGTTGCCACGGGCAATGAAAAAAAATTTTCTGTTATGGAATAAGGGTGCGAGCTCGGGTTGGAGAGAAGCCACATCATTGGCCAATCAAGGGATTTGGCGGGGTGGGCACAACTTCGCACGCAAGACGAAAGTAAAGAAAAAAGGCTTGACAGAAAAGAAAAGGCGGATAAAAATAAAAAAGTCGTAACCTTCGCATAAAAACTGCCGTAATAGAGGACAGAAACAGAGAGAATAGTTTTTCGTTGATTAGTTGATAAGTGTGTTTGGTGATTAATTTCACGGGTGCGGGATGTCGTGAGGACACCCCGCACTTTTTTTTGCAGTTAACAGTTAACAGTTAACAGTTATGGTCAGTTCACTGTGCTCAGTTCTCAGTCCACAGTTTCGGAGTTGTTATAGGGCTTTGGCTATGGTTCTTTCGTGGAGAAAAGTGTGGCTTATGAGACAAAGATCGTGGAGAAAAGTGTGGAAATTGGATTGAAGTTCGTGGAGAAAAGTGTGGCACGCAGAACAAAGATCGTGTAGGAAAGTGTATCTCTACACTATAAAATATTCTGGTACAAACAAATAGGGCGCATATATATAATAGAGCAGCAAAAAAGTAGAAGGACGACCCTATGCGGAAGCCACTTATATTGCCGGGAGCGAGACAGGTGGGCAAGACATACGCATTGCGGGAGTTTGGCAAGAGGGAGTATGAACATCACATTATACGCCGTGTGCAACTTATAAGCTGAGCAAGGCACGGCAGAAACAAAAATAATCAGCCGCGGCAGCCAAAGAGAATTGGCAGCCGCGGCTGAAGTCGGTTTTTATAGGAATACCATACCGACCCTTGCGAGTCGGCGAGGCATGAGACGTACTACTTCTTGATGACGAGGTCGGAAGCCTTATGACCGTCGGAGAAGGTGATGCGGCGGACCGAAACACCATTCTGAGGCTCGGCGAGGCGTTTGCCCTCGAGGGTGAAGTACTCGAAGCCTACAATCTCGGCATCTGTGGCGAAGATGTCCTTGGTGGCGGAGGTCTTGAACGACGGGAAATACTCGTCTACAGCAGACTCGGCATCGGCATTCTGAGCGCGGACGATGCTCTCGACAATGCTATTGATGTAGACCTCGACGTTGGTGTACCACTTCTTGGAGTCGAGGGTGTAGAGATTGCCGTCGGAAGCGTCGTTGGGGTTGAGGCCATTGGCTGTCTCCCAAGCGTCGGGCATGCCGTCGCCGTCGGTGTCGAAGCCATCGGGGCGCGAGGTGGAGGCGAGATCAGGGTAACTGGGGAGAGTCTCGTCGGCATCGGCAGAGGGGTCGTTGATCTTGTCGAGGATGCCCTTTGCCACGCTACCGGTGTAGGTGGCGGTACCAGTGCGAGCCTCCTCGGCGTGGCGAGCGTCGACATCGTCGCGGTAGAGGCATGCGCCTACGTAATCAATGATCTTCTCGAATGCCGTCTCGGCGGAGTGGGTTGTCGTGTTGGCATCCAGGACGTCGGCATCTACCTCGGAGTCGAGTTTGATAGAGACTGTAGCACCAGCCTCGCCATAATAACCGCCGTTGTCGGTGAAAGTAAGATCTTCACTTCCATCTGTCTTCACACCGCTCCAATCGTAGTTGGCGGGTTTGGAGGCAGCGGTCACATAGTTGCCATTTATATAGAAGCGGCCCATAGTGCCCTTCTCGATTTTGTTCTTGCCATCATCTACGGAAGCTTGGAAGACACGCTTATTGTTGCTGCTCTTGGTGCCTGGGCCAGCCTTGTAGTAGTTGTTGATGATGTTGAGGTAGCCGCCCATGTTGCCATATGCGCCATTGCCTGTGCCCCAGTTGTAGATGACGCAGTTGCGGAGGTCTACACGCTCGGCCTCTACGGTATTGGCGTACTTGGTCTTGTCGTAGCCGTCCCAAGCGTAGCGACCGCTATTAATTCGCGGGGTACGGTTGTTGTGGTGGGCGATGAGGTTGTGGTGGAAAGAGGCGCACTTGCCGCCCCAGATGCCGCCGTAGCCGTGAGCGCCCTTGTCATGGCCGGCGTTGTTGAGGCTCTCGGAGACTGAGCACCACTGCATGGTGAAGTCGCGGTTGTCGTAGTAAGAGGCGGTCTCGTCGATGCTCCAGCTGAAGGAGCAGTGGTCGAGGATGATGTTATTGCAATGGCGTCCCCATGTGGCATCGGCGCCATCATCTACATCCTTCACTTGGCTGCGGCGGATGCGGATGAAGCGCATGATGACGTTGCTGGCCTTGTTTTGGACAGTATAGTAGCGGAGGGTGATACCGGGGCTTGGGGCAGTCTGGCCAGCGATAGTGACATCGCCTTTAGAAATTTCGAGATCGGACTTAAGGTCGATGTAGCCAGCCACGTCGAAGACAATGATGCGCGCTCCCGTGGTATTGATGGCAGCGCGGAGAGAACCCGTGCCGGAGTCGTTGAGGTTGGTGACGTGGATAACCTTGCCACCACGGCCACCGGTGACGGCGTAGCGGGCGTAGCCTTCGGCGCCTGGGAAGGCAGGGACCTCATTTTGCGCCACGGCGAACTGCGCCATGCAGGTGGCAAGGGCAGTCAGCAGTATCTGTTTGATGTTCATTTTTGTGTGGGATAAGATTGATGTTTTTAGTTCGTTTTAGCTGAAGAGTGTGTGGCTCAGAAAGAGTAAAAGCCCGACCACTTGTACGAGTGATCGAGCTTTTGTGTTACTAAGCAGTGGTACCACCAGGAATCGAACCGGGGACACACGGATTTTCAGTCCGTTGCTCTACCAACTGAGCTATGGTACCATTGTTGTGGGTTTGCGGGTGCAAAGGTAGTGAGAATATTTGAAATTGCAAGAGAGGAGGGATGAAAAAATTATTTTTCCTTGATTTTGGCACTGGATGGGCGGCGTAGAACTCTGTTTAAGAAATCAAAAGCAAAGCCCCCGGCAACCATCGATGAGGATGGCCGCCGGGGGCTAATAAGTTGAGTTGTCGAAGTCTAATGTTAGATGTGTAGCGGGAATTGGCGCAGGGTTATTGGACCTCGATGGTCTGCCACTGCTCTTCCTCCTTCTTTACTTCCTTCTTGGGGAGGGAGATGGTGAGGACGCCGTCCTTGACCTCGGCCTTAACGCCCTTCTGATCTACCTCCTCGGGCATGCTGAAGCTCTGCTCGAACTTGGAGTACGAGAACTCCTTGCGGAGGTAGCGGCGCTTCTTGCCCTCCTCCTCGAGTTGCTGCTGCTTGTCGACGGAGATGGTCATGACATCGTCGTTGAGGCGGATTTTGCAATCCTCTTTGCGGATGCCAGGGACAGCCACCTCGACGGTGAAGGCCTTGTCGGACTCCGTCACGTTGTATGCCGGAGTGGCCTTTTGGCTTGTGGTGAGCCAATTCCAGTCGTGGCCGAAGAAGTCGTCGAAGATGTCGGGGAGCCAGGTGTTGGTTCTGTGGCTATTGTTGTTGTAGTTGTCGTAACCGTTGTGGTTGTAGTTGTTGTTTGCAGGTACCATAATTGTCACCTCCATTTTTATTTTTAGTTCTTGGATGTTATTGTTTGACTTTGAGTTGCGCTCGGTTGCTTTGGCTCTTGCCTCGGCTCTCTTGCGCCGCTCGACTATGGTATTTGCAATGTGCGTGCCAACGGCTAAAAACGGGCTCGGGAAGGGTGTTTTATGACTTTTTGTCAGACAAAATCACAAGAGGTGACTTTTTGTCATACAAATTCTTGAGGTAATTAAGCTCAAAAAGGATCAAGGCGAGGGAGCAAAGGGTATGAAGCAGGTGGGGCTCCTCGGGGACGGCCGTAAGGACAGTCATGACATCGTCGGTACGGGAGAGGACGAAGACCACGAGGGCGTTGTTGATGAAATGGATAAGGGTGGACGCCCAAATGCTCTTCGTAATTACAAAGACGTAGCCGAGAATGATGCCAATGACAAGGCGCGGGAGGAAACCCGAAAGCTCAAGATGAATGGCCGAGAAAATAGCGGCCGAGGCAAACACCGCCCAATGCCAGCTACCCATAGCACGGCGGAGCAGAGGCAGCAGCGCACCGCGAAAAAAGAGCTCCTCGCAAAAGGCGGGAAGGAAGGCAATGACGATATATGGCACGACCTTATGCGCCGGGGTGTCGAACACGCACAGTTGCGCCAACAGGGCATTATTTGCGCCAGCAAAAGACTCGTAGGCCAAGAGACCCGTACTGCGGCAGAACTCATAATTGGCATAGGAGGCCCACTCCGCGAAGGGCTGGAAAATGAACGCAATGATGGCGAGCGTAAGGACGACGCCGAACGACAAACGGCGAATGCCCACACTCTCGCGGAAACCGCCCATGACATAGCGGCGCGAGATATAGCCAGGCACGGCGAAGCAAAAGACAGAGCTGACGGCCATCGACAGCGCCACGCCGGTGTAGCCCTCGAAGAGCAGGGCGCAAGCCATGCAGAGGAGCGAAGCCACTACAAAGAAGAGTGCGAAGCTCAGGAGCATCACGCAGGTGGACTTGGGGATGGAAGAGGGGCGACGGGATTTTGTGCTCATAAGATTTGGCGTGAGAGTGCGTATGATGTTTCTATTATTTGGAAGGGCAATCGGGGGAGAGCAATATACAGTAAATAGAAACGCCACCCCGAGGGTTGGGTCGGGGCGGCGTATGGCCATTCTGATTCTTGTGGCTTTATTTCTTGTTGGAGGCGGCGCGCTTGTCGCCCGCATGGCTGGGGACGGAGCCGCTGAGGATGCCGCGGAAACGGGCGTCGTCGTGGAGGAGCTTGACGGTCTCGGCTATCTGATCATCGTACTGGATGTTGTGGCCGATGGATTCGAAGCGGAGGCTCTTGGCACGGATATTCTCCTCCTCAAGGAGTTGGCAGATATCCTCTTTGGCCACATCCATATCGCGCTCGAGGTCGGCCTTGCAAATCGCGCTTATCGAGGCGAAAGCGGCGGAGTCGGCAGCGTAGACACCGTCGGACTTGGCGGCGGCTATGAGTTTGTCGTAGGCATCCTGGGCGGCGGTGCGGTACTTGAAGTCCGGGCGCGTCTTCACGAAACTGACGAAGTCGGCGTAGGCCTCATCGGTGACGTGACCATTGGCATCGAGTTTGAGGGACTGGCCTTTCTTCTTGAGGTCTACTATATAGCCGAAGGCCTGGTCGGTGTACATGATGGCCACGGTCACGGGCTTATATGACTTCTGCGGGAGGAGGACGTCGGGCGAGATTCCGCCACCATCGTAGACAGGGCGGCCGCCGCGGGTGTGGAACTCATGGATGAGGGAGTCGGGGACATAGCCCACTGCGCCATCCTCGTCGCGGTGGGAGTAGTCTATGGCCTGGATGCAGCGGCCGGAGGGGGTGTAGTACTTGGCCGTGGTGAGTTTGAGGAGGCCATCGTAGGCTACTTCGCGGGTGGCCTGAACGAGGCCCTTGCCGAAGGAGCGCTGGCCCACTACGACTGCTCGGTCGAGATCCTGGAGCGCGCCAGAGACGATCTCGCTGGCGGAGGCTGAGCCGCGGTTGATCATGACGGCAATGGGCATGACGGAGTCGATGGGCTCGCGGGGTGCCGTGTAGATGTGGTCGGCAGAGCGGCGGCGGCCGCGGGTCTGGAGCATCTGCGAGCCTTGGGGCACGAAGAGATTGACAATCTTGAGGCTCTCGTCGAGGAGGCCGCCGGTGTTGCCACGGAGGTCGAGAATAAGTTTCTTGGCGCCCTTGGCCTTGAGGGTCCTATAGGCTTTGCTGACGGCCTCGGCGCAAGCGCTCTCGAAACTGCGGAGGAGGATGTAGCCCACCTCATCGTCGAGCATACCATAATACTCCACGGCATTGAGCTTGACGAGGTCGCGGGTGATGTTGACCTTGAATGGTTTGGCCACGCCCGGGCGTTCTATCTCGGCCTCGAACTTCTCGCCTGGTTTGCCACGGAGGTGCGAGCGGACAAAGGCCACATCCTTGCCCCTCATGCTCTCGCCGGCGATGGAGAGGAAGCGGTCGCCAGCTTGGAGGCCGGCGGCGAGAGACGGCGTGTTGCTATAGATCTCGCGGACCTGGATGAGGTCGGTGTCGGACTTTTGGATTACCGCGCCAATGCCACCGTAGAGGCCTTGCACTTGGAATTGGTAGTCCTCTTTGTCCTTCTCGGGTATGTATGTGGTGTAGGGGTCGAGGTTCTCGAGCATAGCGTCGATGGCGTCGGGGACAATGCGGTCGGGGTCCGGCTCATCGACGTAGTTGAGATTGAGCTCCTTGAAGACGGAGAAGAAGATGTCGAGGTTTTTGGAGATCTTGTACTCATGGTCATCGCGTTTGGCGGCCACGAGAGCCACACCAGCGAGTGCGAGGACTCCGGCGACGGAGAGTATGACGCGTTTTTTCATAAAGTGGGCGTGAAAGAGAGTGAGGGATAAAAAGAAAACCTCGGTTACCGATGAAGGTAATCGAGGTTTCTTGTCTTTAGCGTGGTACCACCAGGAATCGAACCGGGGACACACGGATTTTCAGTCCGTTGCTCTA
>CAVILU010000072.1:0-10701 GCA_963643535.1 bacterium
GCTATCAACACCATCTTACGATGTGACATTACTTGTTGTTTCGCACTACAAAGTTAAAACAAACGTTTGCGCAAAACAAATTTGTCTAGATTCTTTTTGCTATTTTTACTTAGCAATCTCATTCCCCAATCTTTATGCCCTTATGTCTACGCCCATCGACGGCCATTCTCGGCCCATACCGTGCAAACTCGTGTATTCTGTGGATGCTGTTTTGCCCAGTTTTTGAGCTTTCTATGTGCACTTAGTGGACAATGTGCAATGACATTTCTCTTCATATACGGTCCCCTAAATTTTTTAGGAGTCTCAAATTCCATACTTTTGCAAAAAGGTCCAGAACTTAAGGACTGTAAAACTCAATAACAAGCAACATAATAAAATGAACTATATCCACTTCCTAATACTAATCCTCCTAATCTCGATCCCAACATCGGCAACAGCCCAGCGCATTGTCTCACTACTCCCCTCGGCCACGTACACAGCTGCGCAAATAGGTGCAGATGCCAATGTCGTAGGCAGGACAACCTACTGCCCAAAGCCTGCTGCTGGAACTGTTTCCAAAATAGTGGGTGATGCGATGACCGTCAATGTCGAGGCCATAATGTCCCTCTCTCCCGATGTCGTCTTGATCTCTCCCTTTACGGCCGCCAGCGTCGTCTCCCGCCTGAAGTCTCTGAAAATAAATACAGTCTCACTTCCTACGCCCAAGAATTTCGAAGAGATTTGCAGCCAGACTATACTAATAGGTGAACTCACTGGCCACAAGTCCAAAGCCGAGTCTCTTGTAGCGCAGGAGCGTCAGCAGGTTGAGTCGATTGTCTCTTCCCTGCCCAAGTCGGTTTCTCTAAGCGTCTATTTCCAAATTGGCACAAAACCCATTTGGGGAGCCACGCCCGACTATTTTATAAACGATATGGCGGCCCTCCTTGGAACAAAGAATGTCCTAAGTGAAGGAGAGGGGGCTTGCTCCCGCGAGTCCATTCTAGCCCGCAAGCCTGGTCTCATTGTCATCTCCTCCCTCGGCGGCCTTGGCAATGACGAGGCGTCCCTTTGGCGCAAGTTGTCCAAAGCTAAGGTGGTGGTGGTCGATGAAAATGTCCTCTGCTGCCCTACGCCCGTCTTTTTCCGAACTGCGCTAAGCGTTATCGCCGAGGCTGTTAAGTAAATTGTGAAAGATAATATCCGTTGAAGACAATATTCAAAATAATAGCCGTCGTCGCACTTATAATATTGGTGTGTTGCGTCTATCTCTCCGAGGGCCTCGGCGATGTTGAGGCTGAGATGGCGAGCGTCGTAGTCTCCGAACTGCGTTTGCCGCGTATGCTTTGCGCCATGGGCGTGGGGGCGTTGCTATCTGTCGCTGGTGCGCTCATGCAAGGCGTTTTCCGAAATCCACTTGTCGAGCCGTATACAATGGGCATCTCTGGCGGTGCTGTCGTCGGTGTGGCTGTGGCTTTCGTTTCCGGTGCTGTTGCCTCTTTGGGCAATGCAGGAGTGACGGTCGGTGCGGCTCTTGGCGGATTGCTCTCACTCGCTTTGGTGCTGATTATGAGGCGTGCCGCGGGTTGCGACACTGGGGCTATGCTTATGTGTGGCATAATGGTAAGTTTCGTCTCCTCTGCGGCTACGACAGTTATTCTTTCCGTTGCATCTCGCGAGGATATGAGCCAAGTTATTTCTTGGACTGTGGGCTCTTTTGACGGTGTCGATAAGTCTATGGCGTTTGTCGTGATATGTGTTGCGGCCGTGGCCTCCATGCTGTCGCCGTTAGCTGGTAATGCGCTTAATGTCTTAGCTCTTGGCGATGATGAGGCTCGTTCGCTCGGCGTCTCGCCTGCCTGCGCTTCTCTGATATTTTTCGTGGTTGCCACGTTACTCACTGCGGTATCTGTTTCTGCTGCTGGCGTTGTCGCCTTTGTCGGTATGGCTGTGCCGCATTTCGTGCGCCGTCTTTGGGGTGGCGACAACCGTATTGTGTTGCCGGTGTGTGGCTTGGTCGGCTCGCTGGCTTTGGTGGCGTGCGACCTCGTGTCCAAGACTGTTATTTCTCCACGTGAGTTGCCTGCCGGTGCTGTGTGCGCAGTCTTGGGCGGTGTAATGTTTACTTATCTTACTGTCCGATGGAAGCGAATGAGTTGACCGTGGCCTCGTTGGCGCGTTTTTCCGGTGGTTATAGGGTGGGGGAGGCTGTCCTGCGCGATGTCTCGGTCTCGTTTCCTTCGGGCTCGCTCACTGCTGTTGTGGGACCCAATGGTGCTGGCAAGAGTACTCTGCTGCGGGCATTGGCTTGTGCTTTGCCTGCTCATTGTGGCGACTATCGTATTGGTGGTGTTGATGCCTATTCGCTGAGTGCCAGAGATGTGGCTCGTTCTGTGGCTCTTATGGCAACTGTGCGTGTCGTGCCGTCTCTTACCGTTATGCAATATGTATTGTTGGGGCGGACTCCACATCGTGGGCTGTTTTCTTTGTCTGATAGTGCGGAGCAGCGAGCGATGGCAATTGATGCGTTGTCTATGTTCGATATAGAAAATCTGAAAGATAAGGAGATGCATGCCCTGAGCGATGGCCAACGTCAAATGGCAAGTCTCGCCCGTGCGATTGTCCAAGAGCCACGTCTCCTCCTTCTTGATGAGCCGACCTCCAATCTCGACCCTTCTAATGCGCAAAAAATACTCTTCAATATTATTAAGGTGGTGCGCCAGAAGAACATTGCCGCTGTGGCTGTCATGCACGATGTGAACTCTGCGCTCCAATGGTCCGATAAGGCTTTGATTGTGAAAAATGGCGGGATTGTCTGTTCCGGCGATACTCGTGATATCCTCACCCCTGACAATCTTTCTGCGGCTTTCGATGTGAGATTTTCGTGCCAATCAGCCCTCTTGCCGCAAAAAAATGTCAATTATTAGTAATGCCGATTTCATAAATACAAGCAAAAATCCTAAATTTGCGCCCAATTAAGCATAAAACACAAACACCACAATAAAGACAGACATGTCAAAGGAGATTGAAGAAAAGCAAGTTAAAGCTACCGACGAGGGCTTTGCGCAGGTTCAGAACAGCCTCAACCGTTTCGAGCAGTTCTTTGAGGACTACCAGAAACCCATCGCCATCGGCTTCGTAGCCATCATCGTAATCTTCGCCCTCGGCTGGGTCTACAAGACTCAGGTCGTCGAGCCCAACAAGAAAGAGGCTCAGGCTCAGATTTTCCAGGCTCAGTACTATTTCGAGGCCGACAGCTTCGCCCTCGCTCTTAATGGCGACGGCATCAACAGCGGTTTCCTCCAGATTATCGATGAGTACTCTTCTACTCCCGCAGGCGAGCTCGCTAACTACTATGCTGGCGTTTGCTACCTCAACCTTGGCGAGTACGAGAACGCTAAGAAGTACCTCTCCGATTTCTCTTCTGATGACGAGATCCTCAATAGCTATGCCGTTGGTCTTATCGGTGATGCCGAGGTAGAGCTCGGTAATGATGAGGCAGCTGTCGCTCAGTTCAAGAAGGCTGTAGGTATGAAGAATAAGGTTACCGCCCCCGTCTTCCTCGAGAAGCTTGGCAACCTCTATGAGAAGCTCGGCAAGTCACAGGAGGCTGTCGCTGCTTACCAGACCATCAAGGACGAGTATCCTATGAGCCCCATCGCTCAGGGCGTCGAGAAGTACATCAACGCTGTTAAGTAGTAATTACTCTTGTAATACCATAAGTCTGACAAGGGCTGCCCTCTTCTTCTGTTGGGCGACCCTTGTCTTTCTGATTTAAAAAATATCCCCAACAAAACTATGGCAAGCAGCCTTAAAAACCTTTCGGACTACGATCCGAAAAAAGTGCCGACTGCGGAAAATATGCGCTTCGGCATTGTTGTCTCTGAGTGGAACAACAATATTACCGATGACCTCCTCGATGGTGCTGTTGAAGCCCTCGTTAAGCACGGCGCAAAGACTAGCAATATTGAGATCTATCACGTGCCCGGCAGCTTCTAGCTCATAGCTGGTGCTAAGATGATGCTCCGCAAATACAATCCTGATGCCGTCATTTGCCTCGGCAGCGTAATCCGCGGCGATACCCCGCACTTCGACTACGTATGTCAAGGTACTACCCACGGCATTGCCGAACTCAATCTCCAATACGATATCCCATTCATCTTCGGTCTCCTCACGACGGACAACCTCCAGCAGGCGCAAGATCGTTGTGGCGGCCGCCTTGGCAACAAGGGCACTGAGTGTGCCATCACTGCCATCAAGATGGTGGCTCTCAACAAGGCGTAACTCTCTTTGCCGGCTTCTTTGCGCTCCCTTAATCCCAAAGGAAAGCCGGAGTGAGTGATATTGTCACGATTTATTTCTTACCTTCGCATATTGAAAGGCGTTCCCGATTGGCGTTTGCCGAAACGACAGGCACGGCGGGGTATAGTATCCGCGGCGCGCTCTGCTTAAAGGAAGAACGACGACCTGAACGTCTCCATATTTTTATAACCTGTAAACCTCAATGGTAAAGATTACATTCCCCGACGGCAGCTCCCGTGAGTATGAGCAGGGCGTGACTGGCATGCAAATCGCCGAGTCCATCAGCCCAAAACTCGCTAAGGAGGTCCTCGTCGCAAGCGTAAACGGTCAGTTGTACGACCTCTCACGCCCAATCAACCAAGATTCTGCTATCGAGCTCCACAAGTGGGACGACCCACAGGGCAAGAAAGCGTTCTGGCACTCTTCCGCACACCTTCTCGCAGAGGCTCTCAAGAGTCTCTATCCTGGCATTAAGTTCGGCTTCGGCCCCGCCACGGAGAACGGTTTCTTCTATGATGTCGATCCGGGTGAGAATACAATCAAGGAGGGTGATTTCGCCGCAATTGAGAAGAAGATGATCGAGCTCGCTCGCCAAGGCAACGATTTCGTTCGCCACGAGGTAAGCAAGTCCGAGGCTATCAAGATTTTCGAGGCTGACAACCAGACCTATAAGGTTGAGCATATCAGCGATCTCGACGAGGGCAGCATCAGCACATACACCCAGGGCTCGTTCACCGATCTATGCGCTGGCCCCCATATCCCCAACACGAGCTTCATCAAGGCCGTAAAACTCACGAGCATCGCCGGTGCTTATTGGCGCGGCAACGAGAACAATCCTCAGCTCCAGCGTATTTACGGTGTAACTTTCCCCAAGCAGAAGATGCTCGACGAGTACCTTCTCTTGCTTGAAGAGGCCAAGAAGCGTGACCACCGTAAGATTGGTAAGGAGATGAAGCTCTTTACTTTCTCCGACCGTGTAGGTCAGGGTCTTCCCTTGTGGTTGCCCGATGGCGCTCGTCTCCGCCGCCGTCTCGAGGAGTTCCTCCGCGATGTCCAGGAGAGCTACGGCTATATCCCCGTCATCACCCCGCACATTGGTAACAAGGCCCTTTACGTAACCTCTGGCCACTATGCTAAGTACGGCAAGGATAGCTTCCAGCCTATCCACACCCCCATCGAGGGCGAGGAGTATCTGCTGAAGCCTATGAACTGCCCCCACCACTGCGAAATCTACCGTAGCGAGCCGCGTTCCTACAAGGATCTCCCTCTTCGCTACGCAGAGTTCGGCACCGTATATCGTTACGAGCAGAGTGGTGAGCTCCACGGTTTGACCCGTGTCCGCGGATTTACCCAGGATGACTCCCATATCTTCGTCCGTCCCGACCAGATAAAGACTGAGTTCGAGAAGGTTATGGATATCATTCTCTATATCTTCCGTACCTTCAACTTCACTCAGTACACCACTCAGGTCTCTCTCCGCGATCCCAACAACAAGGAGAAGTATATCGGCTCTGACGAGAACTGGCAGAAGGCAGAGGCCGCCATCATCGAGGCTTGTCAGGAGAAGGGTGTGCCTTTCGTCGAGAAGACTGGCGAGGCTGCTTTCTATGGTCCTAAGCTCGACTTCATGGTCAAGGATGCTATCGGTCGTGAGTGGCAGCTCGGCACAATCCAGGTCGACTATAACCTCCCCGAGCGTTTCGAGCTTGAGTACACGGGTGCGGACAACAAGCCCCACCGTCCTGTCATGATCCACCGTGCGCCTTTCGGTAGTATGGAGCGTTTCGTGGCTGTCCTCATTGAGAACACTGCGGGCAAGTTCCCTCTCTGGCTCACCCCGAACCAGGCTATCGTCCTCCCCGTCAGCGAGAAGTACAATGAGTACGCTGCCAAGGTCGTTGAGCAACTCAACCGCCTTAAGGTGCGCACTATCATTGATGACCGCAACGAGAAGATTGGCCGTAAGGTTCGCGACAACGAGCTTAAGCGCATCCCTTATATGCTTATCGTTGGTGAGAAAGAGGCTGCTGATGGCACCGTCTCTATCCGTAAGCAGGGTGAGGGTGAGCAGGGCACGCTTACTATTGCCGACTTCGGTAAGAAGATTAACGATGAGGTCTACGAGATGCTCAACGCTAACAAACTCGACCCGACGAAGTAAAAAATCTCTAATATTTTAATTTCGTGCGAGGATACGCATTGGAAAATCAAACCATTGCGTATCTTTGCACCGAAATTATCTTCAGAATCAAAACCAAGAGTCTTAACGCATGGTGAACACCACCACCAACAACAATGGTCGCCCGACCGGCAACAACGGTGGAGGCAATGGCGGCAACTTCCAAGGTCGCCGTGGCCCGCAGCAGCCCGAGGCCGAGCACAGGATTAACAACCGAATCCGTGTCCCGAAAGTGCGCCTTGTAGGCGACAATATCGAGAATCCTGGCGTTTATACCATTCAGGAGGCCATGAAAATGGCCGATGATCAGGAATTGGATTTGGTGGAAATCTCCCCCACCGCTGACCCCCCAGTTTGCAAGATCCTCGATTACCAGAAGTTCCTCTATCAACAGAAGAAGAAACAGAAGGAAATCAAGGCCAAGCAGGTTAAGGTCACTATCAAGGAAATCCGTTTCGGGCCTCAGACCGACGACCACGACTACGACTTCAAGCTCAAGCACGCTCAGAAGTTTATCGAGGAAGGCTCCAAAGTCAAGGCTTACGTCTTCTTCCGCGGTAGGTCTATCGTGTTCAAAGAGCAAGGTGAGATTCTCCTCCTCCGCTTCGCCAACGATCTCGAAGAGGTCGCCAAGGTTGAGCAGATGCCAGTCCTTGAGGGCAAGCGAATGACTATGTTCCTCGCTCCTAAGGCCAAGAAGAACTAAACAACCCCATTTAAGCCTGGGTGTATCATAAATAAAAACCGGTCACGCTCGAGCAAGGGGATTGGTCCTGCACTTTGATGTGGCGCGATGCCACAAGCGAGTAAAGGCTCGTTCCCAAGGCAGCTCGGCTGGCACAAAGAGTATTTTGAAATGCCTAAAATGAAAACCAACTCCAGCGCCAAGAAGAGGTTCACCCTCACCGGCACTGGCAAGATCAAGAGAAAGCACGCCTACAAAAGGCACATCCTCACCAAGAAGGAGACCAAGCAGAAGCGCAACCTGACCCACGCCGGTCTCGTTGACCAGACCAACGTCCGTGAGGTTAAGCAGCTTCTCCACATCTAATTCCAAGTGAGTAGGCAAGGCCACCGGTCATGATTTGGAACCGCCAAGCCTGCCTGTTTTTCCTAAATCACGCTCGCTGAGCTATACTTCTTAAGTCACGGCGCGATGCCGTGCGCCAGCAGCGACAACAAAAAGAAACTAATGCCAAGATCAGTAAATCATGTAGCTTCACGCGCAAGGCGCAAAGCTATCCTCAAACTCACTAAGGGCAACTTCGGCCGTCGCAAGAACGTTTGGACCGTTGCCAAGAATACCTGGGAGAAGGGTCAGACCTATGCTTACAGGGATCGTAAGAAGAAGAAGCAGGCTTTCCGCGCTCTGTGGATCCAGCGTATCAACGCTGCTGCTCGTCTCGAGGGTCTCTCCTACAGCAAGCTCATCGGCCTCATCAACAAGCAGGGCATCGAGATCAACCGTAAGGTTCTCGCTGACCTCGCTGTTAACCATCCCGAGGCTTTCAAGGCCGTCGTAAACAAGGCCAAAGAGGGTGCGAAGTAGTTCTCTGCTTCTTTCCTCTAACTAAGTTTCCCGACACATTTCAGGCTTAAATATAACATGAGGGCGGACACGCAAGTGTTCCGCCCTCTGTTTTTTACCCTTAAAGCTGCTATTGCTACTAAATAAAACGCAAGTTCTGCTTACTCTTGCGAAGAAGCGAAAACTGTGAGCTTGCAAAGGCACGAAAACTTTGAACTGTTGACCCCGCACTGTGGGTTGGAATGAGCCTCTAGATGGCACTACTGGCAGCTCTTCACATATATATAATTGTTCGATGGAAAGCTAGCATTGGTGACTGCCTGAGGCGCAAACGCCATGATAATAATCATCCCTTGCGAAAAAAAGACCACGTGGATTTAGCTAAATCCACGTGGTCTTAATAGTTTATTGTAGTGTAAGAGCCGAAGGCTCAGCCGTTAGGCATCGATATTTGCAAATGTAGCATTATCCTCGATGAACTGGCGACGAGGCTCAACTTCCTCGCCCATAAGGACGGAGAATATCCTGTCGGCCTCGATGGCGTCCTCGATGTGCACTTGGCGGAGAGTGCGCTTCTCTGGGTTCATTGTGGTGTCGAAGAGCTGCTCGGGGTTCATCTCACCCAGACCTTTGTATCGCTGTACGTGGATGGAGTTGTCTGCTTTCTCGTTGCCATCTTCGTCGGTCTTGCTGTAGCGAGAGATGAAGTTCAGACGCTGATCCTCAGTCCAGCAGTACTCCTCGACCTTGCCCTTCTTGCAGAGGTAGAGAGGCGGGGTCGCAATGAAGACGTGGCCACCGTCAATGAGCTCGCGCATATAGCGGAAGAAGAAGGTGAGGATGAGGGTAGCGATGTGGCTACCGTCGACATCGGCATCGGTCATGATGATGACCTTGTGGTATCTCAGCTTAGTGATGTTGAGTGCCTTGGAGTCGTCCTCAGTACCGACAGACACGCCGAGAGCTGTATAGATATTCTTGATCTCTTCGCTCTCGAATGCCTTATGCCACATAGCCTTCTCAACGTTGAGAATCTTACCGCGGAGGGGGAGAATGGCCTGGAAGTGACGATTTCGACCCTGCTTTGCCGAACCACCTGCGGAGTCACCCTCGACGAGGAAGAGCTCACACTGCGTGGGGTCTTTGCCTGAGCAATCGGCAAGTTTGCCAGGGAGTCCGAATCCGTGCATAGCACCCTTGCGCTGGACGGTCTCGCGTGCCTTGCGGGCCTCGACGCGTGCGGTGGCGGCTAGGATAATCTTGTCGATGATCATCTTGGCCTCCTTCGGGTGCTCCTCGAGGAAGTTCTCCATAGCCTCTGATACGGCATCGGCTACTGCCTTGTCCGCCTCAGTATTGCCAAGCTTGGTCTTGGTCTGGCCCTCAAACTGGGGCTCCATTACCTTGACTGAGATGACTGCGGTGAGGCCCTCGCGGAAGTCCTCCCTGTCGATCTCAAACTTCAGCTTGTCAAACATCTTGTTCTGCTCGCCCCAAGCCTTGAGAGTGCGGGTGAGGCCGCGACGGAAACCATTGAGGTGAGTGCCGCCTTCGATGGTGTCGATATTATTGACGAAGCTGAAAATCTTCTCTGAGTAAGAGTTGTTGTAGAGCAGTGCAACGTCTACAGGGATTGCGCCCTTGTCGTTGCTGATGCAGATAGGCGTCGGGATGAGACGCTCATTGCCACCATTGATGTACTCTACGAACTCCTCAAGTCCCTTTTCTGAGAAGAAGGACTCTTTCTTGGGCTCCTGTGGATTTCCCTCCTCGTCCACCGTGCGGCGGTCCTCAAGGGTGATGCGGATGCCTTTGTTGAGGTATGCGAGCTGCCTAAGTCTCTTGGCTAGAATGCTGTAGTGGTAGAGGGTTGTGGTGAAGATTGTCCCATCGGGATGGAAGTGTACCCTAGTACCCGTGGTGTCGGAAGCTCCGACCTCGGTCACTTGCGTGAGAGGCTTTCCCTTGGAATACTCCTGACGGTAGAGTTTGCCGCCACGCCTTACCTCGACATCCATTTGGTCTGAGAGAGCGTTGACGCACGAAACGCCGACGCCATGGAGACCACCGGACACCTTATATGAATTCTTATCGAATTTACCACCCGCATGGAGCACGGTCATGACGACCTCAAGAGCCGACTTGTGCTCCTTCTCATGCATATCCACGGGGATACCGCGGCCGTTATCCTGTACTGTGATTGACTGGTCTTCGTTGATAGCCACCTCGATGTGGGTACAATAGCCAGCCATGGCCTCGTCAATAGAGTTGTCCACGACCTCGTAGACCAAGTGGTGAAGGCCGCGCTCGCCAATGTCACCAATGTACATCGACGGACGCTTGCGAACCGCCTCAAGTCCTTCGAGGACGGTGATACTACTGGCGTCGTAGCTTGCTTTCGCGCTCTTTTCTTCTTCGCTCATATATCTTTAGTTGCGGCAAAAGGGTGCGCAGACCTGTTCCGGTTTTTCACTGCAAGGCACCATAAAGCCTTCTTATTTTCTTTTTAGCTTACAAATATACTAAAAAAATCGATGCATCCGCCCTTTGCGGTCATTAAAGAGACCCTTCGGATGACTATGCGCTATTTCCGTTGCCCAATACGTCTCCTGGGGTTGCGTTTCCTGCCTCGTGCCATTCCCATTAAGTTTCATTTTAGTTAAATTGAGTGATTAAATAGCCCGGGCTCTTCTCTATTTTTAATATTTGTGCTATA
>CAVILU010000073.1:0-10674 GCA_963643535.1 bacterium
GGTAATGACATCGGGCACCTCACGCATAATCTTCTTGACGGCTATGATTGGGTCGGCAGCCGTTCCCATGACCTCAATCTCGGGGTCGGCTTCCAGAATGGCCGAGAGCGACTGGCGTACAACAGCCGAATCGTCGACGACCAACACCTTGATCTTATTCTCCATTACGCAAGACTTCAAAAAACAGCGCCGGGGTTTACGGGTGGCGCTACTTCCGTTATACTCTTATTCGGCCCTTTTTGTTTCCTCCGTTCGCCTTTAGGCGCGTGGGGCACGAGCAGGGGCCTTATTTCACGGTTAATCCGACCGGGGCATCGGAGCGCGCCGCGCACTGATGCCGCCAAGTCGGTATTTATTTGTCTTATAACGCCATAGGCTCGGGCGAGCGGACGGCGTGGGTTGGGCTCTGTGTATTAGACGGACCTCTTTTCGAGGTACTTGTGTCGGACTTCGCCGGTGTCCGTAAAGAAGAGGATTTTGCGTCCCTTCTTGCCGCCGACGCAGGAGCTGACGATGGGGATGCCGTATTCGGCAAGCATCTGGCGGGCCACCTCGATGTTGCGCTGGCCAATCTGAGTGGCCGAGCGTCCGTCGATGGCCTCGATGAGTTCGCCGCCACCAAAGATCTTGGCCTGGAGGTCCTCTATGCGGCAGCCCATAAGCCTCATCTTCTCGACGAGCTTATCGATGGCGATATTGCCGTATTTGGGCGACGCGAGGTCGGTACCAGTCCAGTAAGGCAGCATATAGTGGTTGATCCCGCCCATATGCAAGGTAGGATCCCACAGGCAGACAGCCACGCACGACCCGAGCACCGTCTTGACGACGTAAGGGTCGCGGCTGGCGAAGAACGACGAGGGATATAAAAAGTGCTGCGAATATTCCATCGTCGCGCTTTAAAACAGGTCTACATCGTCGTCGTTGTCCGCATCGAAGAACAGGCCGTCGTCGCCACCGAACGGGTCGGTGTTGACAACCTTGAGGCGGGGGATGGAGATGGTGAAGGTAGAGCCCTCACCCTTGACGCTCTTGATGTCAATCTTGCCCTCGAGGACGTCGAGGAGAGCCTTGGCAATGGCGAGGCCGAGACCGTGGCCCTGGTTGATGGAGTTGATGCCAGTGTCGAGTCGCTTGAAACGCTCGAAGATGATGTTCTGGTTCTTCTCGGAGATGCCAGTGCCGAAGTCCTGTACGGAGATGTAGAGGAGGTCCTCGTCAATCCAACACTTGACGATGACCTTGCTATCCTTGTAGCTATACTTGACGGCGTTGTTGAGGATGTTGCTTACGATCTGCTTGAGCTTCTCGGCGTCGGTGTTGAAGTAGTAGTCCTTCTCGCCAAAGCCAAGCTGGATCTCGTAGTCGAACTCGATGTCGATGCCCATCTTGCGGGTGACAACGGAGAACGAGTCGATGACGCCCTGGACGAGCTGGCGGATATGCACCTTCTGGACGTTGGGGAGGATCTCGCCGGCCTCAATCTTGGCAGCCGTGAAGATATTCTTGAGCTGGAAGTCGAGATTGAAAGCCTCGTTATGGATGAGAGCGACCATGGAGACAATCTTCTTCCAGTCCTGCTTCTCGACAGAGAGGATTGCCTTTGAGAGGCCAATGATGGACGTGAAGGGGTTGACGATCTCGTTGGTCACGTTCGATATGAAGTGGCTCTTGAGGGCCTCGGAGTCCTTGAGACGCTTGCCCATAGCCTGATAATCAGCTTGGAGCTCGGCAAACCTCTTCTCGAGGTCACTCTTCTCATCGAGTCTTTGCTTGAGCGCCTTGAGGAGCTGCCTGTCAGTAATGTTCGTGTTGTCCATATCGAAATTAATGCGTTAGATTCTTTTAAAGATGGTAGGCTTTATGTTAGTGAGGGGTACGTCCATGCTGCTCATGGACTCTGAGTGGCCAATGCAGAGGTAACCGCCGGGTCTGATTTTGGTGCAGAGCTTTTGGATTACCTTCTCCTGTGTCTCACGATCGAAGTAGATGAGGACGTTTCGGCAGAAGACCACGTCGAACATCTCACTTATATCGTAAACTTGGTCCATCAGGTTTAAATATTTGAGCGAAAAATTTCTCTGAAGTATCGGAGCGACCCTCACAGTGGGGTTCGTACGGTCCTTACTACGCAAGAAATATTTCTTTTTGAGGTCGAGAGGTATCATGTCGATGGCCTTCTCGGGGTATACTCCGCGGGCTGCTTTCTCGAGTACGTTTCGCGAGATGTCGGTGCCGAGGAGGTTGTAGGCGAAAGAGGGGTGCTCCGAGGCGAACTCGTTGAGTACCACAGCCATTGTATACGGTTCCTCGCCGCTTGAGCATGCGCAGCTCCAGATGTTTATCCTGTTGTGGCCGTCGGCCATGAACTCGGGGAGGGCTACGTTCTGGAGGAAGTCGAAATGGACAGGCTCACGGAAGAAGTCGGTCTTGTTGGTAGTGACTACGCTGAGGAAGTTGTAGAGCTCGTTCCGCTGTCCCTCGGGGCTGAAGAAGTACTTCTTATACTCCGTGTAGGACTTCATCTTGAGGTCGCGGATGCGCTTGAGGAGTCGGCCCTGTAGCATGACCCTCTTGATCTCGGGCATCTTGATGCCGAACTGCTGGTAGATGTACTCGCTGAACTGCTTGAAGTCCGCGGGCGACAATTCGGCTCGGAAGCAGTCGAAGTCGTCGTTCATCTGGCCAGTGTGGTTACTTGTCTCGTCGGTCATCACTCAAGAGCGTCTTAGGGGTAGGGTACACGAGGATGTTTTTCAGACCGTTCTTTAAGCCTTGGCATCGGCTGCAGCCTGAGCATCAGCTTGTTGCTGGGCTTTCTGCTCGGCCTCGCGCTTGGCTTGCGCCTCGGCTGCGAGTTTGTTGGCCTTGGCCGTGAAGTCCGCCATCTTGATGACGTCCACATCGGTGAATACCTTATCGGGGTCGAAGAACATACCGAGTCCGTCGGGAGTCTGAGCCGCAAAGAGCACATAGCCGGGCTTGTATGTCGAGTCGATAGCGAGACGGCCGGCCTCGGGTATCTCGAGCACCTCGCGCACGAGGTCCACTGCCAAAGCCACGTCGAAAAGCTCGTCGCCATTGCGCACAGAGATGACCATCATATAGGTCTGCTCGGTGATCTTGACGGGAGTAGAGCCAAACTTCAGGCCACTGTCGATGAGGGGGAGGACCCTGCCGCGGTGCTCCACGAGGCCAATCATGGCGGGTACGGAAGCCGTGGCAGACTGAGGCTCGACGTAGGCCATAATCTCGACCACGTGGGCCACGTGGATGCCATACGTCGCACCGTTGACCTCAAAGGTCAGGAACGAATTGATTATTTCTTCTTCCATTGATATCGAGAGTGGGGAGAGTGGAATGCTATTCTATATTAGAGGAGCGCGGAGGCGAGCTCCTGTCCCTTGAGGAGGTAGACGAACTTCTCGCCCTCCTTGATGGTGCCGGCCACTGCGTGCTGGACCTCGGGGTTGACGTCGATCACGACCTCATTCTTGAAGTTGGCGGGCTCGTACTCGAAGACGTCGTCCATCTCGTCGACCTTGAAGCCGCAAAGCTCCTCCTTGCCGCCGAAGTCGAAGGCCACGACGATGATGCTCTGCTCCTTGAGGGAGTCGTCCGCCTCTTTGCCCACGAGGGTGCGGAAGTCCACCACGGGAATCATATTTCCATGGTTGTTGATGATGCCCTTGAAGAAAGGCTTGGTGAGGGGCACGCGCGTGGGCTGCGTGTACTCCAGTATATGGCGGATGGCCTGGGTGTCGAAAGCGAAATACTCTCCGCCGACGACGAACGAGGTTACCGATTTATTCTCTTCCATAGCTACGCATTTTGGTTGTCGGCCGCATTGGAGGCGAAGGCCGCCTTCTTACGGAAACGCAACTGATTGAAGTAGTTAACGAGGCGACCCGGGTCGATGATGAGCGAAAGCGAGCCGTCGCCCATGACGGAGGCTCCGGAAATCATATCCACCGAGCGGAGGAAACGTCCAAGTGGCTTGACGACAATCTGATACTCGCCGAGCACCGCGTCCACGACCATGCCGACGCGCTTGTCGCCCTGTCCAACGATGAGTATCTTGGACTTATGGATGTCCGTAGGCGTACCGTTGAAAATCTTGCCGAGGTCGATAAAGACGAGCTGCGCTCCATTGTAGGTGAAAAAGTCACCCATGCCATTGGCACTCAGCTGGACCTCGCTGGGCTGGAGGATACGCTCGATGTTGGAGAACGGGAAGACGTATTGCTCGCCCGAGATGCGGGTGAGGAGGCCGTCGATGATAGAGAGCGTCAGGGGGAGCTCCATCGTAATGGTGGTGCCCTTGCCGAAGTCGGAGTCTACGGTCACTTCGCCGCGGATCTCCGCAATCTTGCTCTTGACGACATCCATACCGACGCCACGGCCGGAAACGTCGCTCACCTTCTCGGCCGTAGAGAAGCCGCTGGCGAAGATGAGGTTGAGGATCTCCTTCTTGCTGAGGTGAGCCGAGGGGTCCACGAGACCTTTCTCGACAGCCTTCTTGAAAATCTTGTCGGGGTTCATACCCTTGCCGTCGTCGGAGACCTGTACGATGACCGAGGAGCCGGAGTAGAAAGCCTTGAGGAGGATTGTGCCCACGGGGTTCTTGCCTTGGGCAATGCGCTCGTCGGGCATCTCGATGCCATGGTCACCCGAGTTGCGGATGATGTGGAGGAGAGGATCCTTGAGGTGGTCGATAATAGTCTTATCGAGCTCAATCTCACCACCTTCGACCACGAACTCCATCTGCTTGCCGAGCTTGTTGCAGAGGTCGCGCACGAGGCGTTGGAACTGTACGAGCTCGCCCTGGAGGGGGATAAGGGAGATGGAGAAAGAGTTCTCGCGGAGCTGACGGGTGATTTTCTCCATCTGCTCGGCAATGGCCACGAGATTCTGGTCGTCCTGTTTGCCGGCGAGGAGGTTGAGCTGCGCCTGCATCGTGACGAGCTCAGATACGGCGTTCACGAGGTCGTCGATCTTTTCGCTCGAGACACGTATGCTGGAGATTTTGTTCTCCTGTTGTTTTGCCGCACCGCCGGCCGCCGGCTTGTTGTCGGCTGCCTTCTCGGCCTTTTCCGCAGCGGGCTCGGGCTTCGGGGCCTCCTTGAAGGGGGCGAAGTCGTCGGCCTTGAGCTCGGTCTGGGTCTCGATGGCGTGGGCGATTATGGGGTCGAGTTTCTCCTTCTGGCCAATTATGTCGCCAGCGGGGAGCTCGGCAATGTCCATGCGGCACTCGTCCTCGACAAAGATGAAGACGTCCTTTATCTCATTGACGTCCTGATCCGTCGAGAGGATAACCTGCCACTTGACGTAGAGGTTGAGGGGCTCGAAAGTCGCGAGGTCGGGTACGGCGCCAGTGAAAGCCACAGTCTTGTAAGTGCCGAGGGCCGTGAGGTCGTCGAGCATGAAGAGAGGGTTGGTGCCGTTGTTGAGGAGGCTCTCGAAAGGCGCGAAGGTGACGAGGTAGTTCTTCGGGCCCTGCACTTCGGGCGCGGGGGCTGGTGCAGCGGCTGCCGCCTGACCGCCTGCTGCCTGCTTGGCGGCGAGCGCGGCTTTCTCGGCGCTGCTGAGCGTCAGTTGCTGGCCTGCGGGGAAGTACTTGGTAATCTTGGCGATATAGTCCTTTTGGCGCTGGATGTCGTCGGGGTTGGAGAGGGTGCCTTCGCCCACTTCGAGGAGCTGACGGATGTAGTCGAGGCTCTCGAAAGTGAGGGAGATGATGTCTCGGTTGACCTTCACCGTGTCGTTGCGGACGCAGTCGTAGAGGGTCTCGAGGTTGTGCGTAAAGTGGCTCAGGTCGTTGAACCCGAACATTGCGCCGCTGCCCTTGATGGTGTGCATAGAGCGGAACAGCCTCTCGACGATCTCCTTGTCATCGGGGCTCTTTTCGAGCTCGAACAAGGCTTCCTCGATGGCCGCGACGTTGTCTTGCGCTTCCTCTACGAATTTCTGTTGGAATCTGTCAAGCATGACTATATCTGTTTAGGGTGCGCCTCCCGCGCCGGGGGATGTGGACAGGCCGAGCGAGTCCTCCACCGGGGCGCGGCAAGCAAGATGTGCGTGCGTATAATCCCATCGCACGTGCGTTGGAGCACGTGCGGGGGCGGGATTTTGGCTTAGCGGAGCACGCGGGAGATGGCGCTGAGGAGCTTGGCGGGCACGAAAGGCTTGATGATCCAGCCCGTGGCGCCGGCTTCCTTTGCCTCCATCTTCTTCTCAGTCTGGCTCTCAGTGGTGAGGAAGAGGATGGGTATGTGCTTATAAGCGTCCATCTCGCGGATCTTGCGGATGAGGCCCAGGCCGTCGAGGTTGGGCATGTGGAGGTCAGTGATGACGATGTCGATGGGTCGGCCGTCGAGGAACTTGAGCGCGTCTTCGCCGTCGACACCTACGAGTACGTCGTAACCTTCGTTGGTAAGGGTGAAATTGACCACCTCACGGATGCTCTCGGAGTCGTCTACAATGAGAACTGTCTTTGCCATTGTTGTATGTAGTAGAAAATAACGTTAGTTGTATATGATCAAAAATTGAGGTCTTTTTCGAGACCGGCCTTCTGGGCGAGCTCCTTGAGGTCGTCCTTGAGGGTCGTATGGAGTTCAAACTTCTTGCCGGCCGCCTGTGTCTGATGCCTAATGGCTATGACGAGCTGAATGAACGTCATGTCGATGTTGGAGGGGTCCGCGATTGTGACGGCCACGTCGGCAGGTTCTGGGAGCGCGTCGCGCACCTCGGCCGCCATCTTATCGATGTGGTTGATGACGAGGTCGCCACCGAACTTCAGTTCCTTCTTGCCGTCGGCCTGTGTTATTTCGAGGCTGTAAACGCTGCTCATTCAGAAGTGGGGATGTGGGGTTTAACGATTGAGTTATATGGCAGCCGAGAGCCGGCACGGTCCCAAGTGTCATTGAGTCCCGCCCCGGCCCTCGGCTAGAGGTTTTTAGAACTTCTCGTAGTTGTCGAGGTCGAATTCCTTGGAGCCACCGAGGTTGCCAAGGTCGATCTTGACGCCTGTGGCACGCGGCTGCTCGTCGGTGCGATGGGCGGTCTCCGCCTTGGGCTGCTCGGCCTTGGGCTGCTGCTCGTCGGCGGGCTTAGCCTCGGCAGAAGCCGTCTCGGCTGCGGCCTCGGCGGCAGCCTCGTCAAGCTTGAAGTAGCCGACGGCCTGCTTGAGGTTGGAGGCGAGGGAGGAGAGGAGGACGGAGCTGTTGGTGAGCTCGTCGGAGCTTGAGGCGTTCTCCTGTGTGATGACGTTGAGGTTCTGCATCGCCATGTTGATCTGCTCGGCGCCGGTCTTCTGCTCGATGCTGGCGGCGGAGATCTCCTTGATGAGGACGGTGGTCTTCTCGATGTCGGGCACGAGGGCCTTGGCCTTCTCGCCTGCGAGCTGGGTGACCTTGAGGCCCTTGTTTACGAGGGCAACGATCTCGTTGGCGGCCTGCTTGCTTCGCTCCGCGAGCTTACGGACCTCGGCTGCCACGACAGAGAAGCCGCGGCCTTGCTCGCCAGCACGTACGGCCTCGACGGCAGCGTTGAGGGCGAGGATGTTGGTCTGGAAGGCGATGTCGGAGATGATGGAGATCTTCTCGGAGATGGTCTTCATGGCCTCGGCTGCCTCGCCTGAGTATTGGCTGGAGAGGTTGACGTTCTCGACAGTCGAAGCGGTGAGCTTCTCGGTGGCGATGGCGTTCTCAGTGTTCTGGTCGATGTTGGCAACCATCTGCTCGATGGCAGTGGATACCTCCTCGGCGCTGGCGGCCTGCTCAGACGCGCCCTTGGAGAGTTTCTGAGACGAGGTGTTGAGCTGCTCGCCGGAAGCCACGAGCTCGTTGGAGTTGCGCTCGATGGAGACAACGGTATGCTTGAGGGCCTCGACCATGGATTGGAGAGCCTTGGAGAGTTGACCGATCTCGTCCTCCTGGTCCACCTGGACGGAGGCAGTAAGGTCGCCACGGCCGATTGCCTCGGCAAAGACCACGCCACGCTTGAGGGGCTCGATGATGCTCATATAGAGGAGTCGGCCTACGACAACGGCAATTGTGAGGACGAGGAGGCTCATGAGGATGACGAAGACGAGCTGCACTGTGGCGGAGATGCTGATGGCGCTCTTGATGTCGTTGCACTTGGCGTCGCAGATATCGCTGAGCGAGGTCATAAGGCCCTGGAGCTCACGCTCGGCAAGCTCGATGTCGCCATCGCTCTGGACTAGCATCTCGCTCTCCATGAGGAGGATGGGGTCGTCGTAGGAGTCGAAGTTGGAGAGGTTGTTCATAACAGTGCGCTCCATGTCGAACATCTCATGCACTTTCTGCTCGACGACGGAGAGCGTGTCAGTAAACTCCACTTCCCAATCAGAAGTGGCGCTCTTGACCTCGTTGAGGACGAGGTCGAAATCGGTGTTGACGATCTCGGTGAGCTTGACCTTGTCCGGGGTGTTGGGCTGATGATCCACGAAGACCCAGTTGACGACGAGTCGGCGGCTCTCGGTGAGCTTGTTCATCATGACGCCGAGGTTGCTCTTGACGGGGAGGTACTCGTTGGCCTCGGTATCCTGGAGATTGCGCGTATAGAAGTGGATGGCAATGGTCAGGATGGAGTTGAGGAGGATGAACGCGCAGAGGATGCCGAAGCCACCGATGAGCTTCTGGGCGAGGTTGGCGTTTCTAATACGCTCCTTGAAAGAAAAACCCTTCATATTCTAATGTATGCTGATGTAGGAGTTGCTATAGGTTGATGGCCGCAGTCATATCCGTCAGCTTCTGTCCGAACTGGATATTGGACATCTGGGCGTTGTTCTTGCTCAGCTCGAACCTGAGTCGGCTGTCGCGGATTACGAAGTTGATCATCGAGCCGGACTTTGTGGCGCCCTCCTCCTCGGTTATGATGAGGGTGTCCTTACCGACCTTGTCGATGATGGTGGCGGCGTTGCGTGCGAAGTTGACGTTCTTGGAGATATAGATCACCTGGCAGTCCGATATCTCGGCCACGGACTTGAAGCTCTTGATGACGACGTTCTGGAAGCCGAACTTCTTGCCCTCGGACTGAGAGGTGAGCCAAGAGGTGAGCTCGCGGTCGCGGACAACACCGATGACGAAGTCGCCCTGACGCGCCGCATCACTCCAGCCGAGGTAGCGGATGAAGGAGAGCGTCAGCAGAGCCTTGGGCTTGGCGAGCTGGTCTTGGGCCTGGGCCGATACGCCGCTCGCCATAGAGATGGTGAGGAGCAGCGCGAGAGCGAGCATAAATTTCTTAATCATAATCAGATAGCACTAATGAGAGTGCTGCTGGAGGTGCCAGGTGCGACATCGCCGTGAGGGGCGAAATAGTTGGGGCAACAGGTTCTCCGCCTTGGGGGAGGGCAGCTTCTTTGTTGTTATAAAAACTCGGTTCACGAAGGCAATCCGCGAGTCTGGAGGGAGGTAGTGGGCGCAGTTCGCGAAGGTCTTGGCAACAAAGTTAAATAATTGTCAACTATTTTCAAATGATTTAGTCGCATTTCGCATATCGTCGCGGATTTGCTCGGCCAAGGCGTCGAGGTTGTCGAAACGCCTCTCGTCTCTGAGCCTCATCCGGAAAGAGAGCTCGGCACGCTGGTCGTAGAGGTCGCCGTCGAAGTCCATGATGTGCGCCTCGACACGGCGGTCGCCGCCACCCACGGTGGGTCGGGTGCCAACATTGACAACGGCACGGAGCGGCTCGCGGCCTTCGAGGGAGACGAGCCCGGAGTATACACCGTCGGCAGGAAGGAGTTTGGCCTCGTCGGCGGGGAGGATGTTGGCGGTGCGGAAGCCGATGGAGCGGCCTATGGCGTCGCCGTGGACCACGGAGCCCCGGAAGGAGTAGTCGCGGCCGAGGAGGATGGATGCGTGGCTGACGTCGCCCGAAATGAGGGCTTTGCGCACTTCGGAGGAGCTCACCTTGACGTCGCCCGGCAGTCGGAACGCACCCGCATGGCGGGCCTCGATGCCCACTTCTGCCGCGAGAGCCTCGTAGTCGTCTACGTCGTCCGAGCCGAAGTGGTGGTTGTAGCCCATGAGGGCGAACTTGGCACCAAGCTTGTCGCGCATCCACACGGTGAGGAACTCACGGGCCGTGAGGTCGGAGAACTCGCGCGTGAAGGGTATGACGACGACTCGGTCCACACCCGTCTGGCGGAGTAGCTCGGCACGCTCACTTGTGGTCGTGAGGATGCCCACACGGTCGTTGCCCTTGGAGAGGACAATGCGGGGGTGGGGGTCGAAGGTGACGACGACGGATGTCAGGCTCCGCGCCTTGGCCTCGGCCACGAGTTCGGCGATGAGGGCTTGGTGGCCCAGATGAAGGCCATCGAAGACGCCCACGCAGACTGCGGAGGGCTTGGCGACGTAGGAGTCTATGTTGGTGAAAACTTCCATACCTTGTTAGTTTGCACTACAAATTTAGCGTATTTCGGCCAACAATAGAGCGCACCTGGGGTCTTCTACGAAAAGAAGGGGGAAAAAGTTGTTTCAGTTCACAGTTCACAGTGCACAGTGCACAGTTCACAGTGCACAGTTCACAGTGCACAGTTCACAGTTGGAGGTTACGAGTCCACAGTTTTTTGTGGCACACTACGACAAATCTTTTTCAAAGGGGAATAACAGGGGAATGGGCAAAGGCAAAAAGAGAACGGGGAATTACTGT
>CAVILU010000074.1:0-10550 GCA_963643535.1 bacterium
ATGCAAAGGCGACATTGCCAAAGCTGTTTTCTACATCCACGAGACGGTAGCAAACAAGTCTGATGGTTGGCACTGGCATCTCGCCCCAGCCTACGACCTCACACCCTCCGACGGAGGGTATAACGGAAAGCACGCCACATCAGTCGGCGGGACAAGTCGCCCAAAAGATGCCGATTTCATAGCCTGCGGCCGTCGTGCGCAACTGAGCGAATCATCTTGCCAAGGCATAATAGGCCACATCCGCAAAGTCTGCAAGGAGAAAGGCATTGATGCATAATGCTATCAATCGCCACAGTTCCAGCAAGTTGCCACCCTCAGACGTGCAGATAATTAAGTAAAAGCACATCGCCGTCCGCACTCTCTAAATTGCCAGTGTAGACAACAGCCTTTTCTGTTATCTTGGGCGAAATCCACTCGTCTATCTTCAACAATACCTTCTCAAAACTCTGATTGTAGGTCATCGCGCTTTTCACCTCGATAGCCCTCATTGCGTTCATATCACCCTCAAGGATGTCCACCTCATTCATATTCGAGTCGCGATAGAAATAGAGGTCGGGAGCCTTACCCGCATTAAAACGCCGCTTAAGCAACTCACTCACAATGAGGTTCTCGAAGAGATGACCGCGCATCTTGTCGAACTTAATAGCCTCAGGGCTCTCGATATCGAGGAGCGCGCACGCCAGGCCTGTGTCCACAAAGTAGAGTTTGGGCGATTTGGTGAGCCTCTTCCGGCTATTCTCGTAGAATGGAGGCATAAGGTAGATAATGTAAGACGCCTCAAGAATCGACATCCAGGATTGAATAGTCTTGACCGAAACTCCGATCCCGTTGGCTAGCTCCGAAGCATTGAAGACCGACCCGATGCGGCCAGCGCAAAGCCTAAGGAATGTATTGAAAAGCGAAAGGTCCTTGACTGCCATGATGTCGCGCACATCCCTCTCAAGGTAAGTCTTGACGTAGGCGGGATACATAAACTTAGGGATATTCCGCCCACTGCAAATGGCTGGATATAGGCCATTATACATAAGAGCGTCGGGGTCTTTGACATACTCAACTCCCGAAGCCTCGGCAAAGGACATTGGCAGAAGCTCGAAGACTCCGGAACGCCCCGCAAGAGACTGCGAAACATTGCGCAAGAGAGCGAATTTTGAACTTCCGGAGAGCACATATCTTCGGTCCGGATGTTCATCCACAATACCCTGGATATAAGAGAGGAGCTCGGGAACATTCTGCACCTCATCGAGAATCATGCCCTCGGGATTAAGGTTGAGGAAGCGCACAGGATCCTGACGAGCAAATCCACGCACATCGAGGTCCTCCAAAGAGTAATATTTTAGGTTCTCGAAGAGATGGCGTACCATTGTCGTCTTGCCAGACTGACGCGGGCCCGTGACAGTTATCACAGGGAAATATTGAGCAGCCTCACGTATAACCGCCTCAATATCACGACTTATATATCCTTCGCTCATATTTTTATGCAAATTTGGAGTACAACTCCAAAATTACATAAAAACAAGATAAGTAGGTATGAACTAATCAAATATAAAGATGCAGACGCATGCAATCCACCTTCAATAGCACCCCCTCACCAAACACCGCTCAGTAAAAACAACCTCCGCGCTATCCGGCAACTCCACAACCGCATTGGCATTAAGGACACACACATCACATGCCGGCACAATCTCCGTATCATCCTCATTTACAACATATATACGTCGCCCACAGCCCTCCAAAAAGCAATTCTCATCGCAGCCAACAACCTCCCTCAGCCGCCAGCCGCACGCCGAGCACACCGAACGCACAGCCCGCAAGGCATTTGCCGAGCCAGGCTCCTCGACAACAAAATCAGCATACCGCCCATCCGCAGTAACCCCTACGCCGGCCACCCCATATCGCGAGAACGGCTCAACAGCAGGTCCTCGCATCACCTCTTCGCAAGCCACAGCCACAGCGAAACAAGCCACCGAGACAACAGACATCCTGACAGACAACGGATTGCGAAAACGCAAGAGATAGAACGCCGAGCCCACGACGGCCACAAGCGCAACCATACCCCAGAGCCCCAAAGAGAGCTCATCCACAGTAGCCAAAGGCCAGGATGCCGACCAACAGCAATACCGCATGACGAGCCTCAGCAGTCCGTCCACCGCCCACCCGACAGCCGCACCGACAAACGGCACATGGCACACCACGGGGCAAAGCAGAGTCCCGACGAATATCCATTTTATAGGCTCCACAACCACAAGGTTGTTGACCCAGAAATAAGTTGGCAAAGAGTGAAATGCGCCCACGAGTACGGGCATCGTAGCCACCTGCGCAATGACGCTGACAATGACGCACTGGCTGACCCACTTGACCACGGGATGGCGATCGTCCGGCCACCGCTCAAAATATGATATTGCCGCCAGCAAACCGCTCACAGCCAAGAAACTCAGCCAAAAACCAGCCTCAACGACCGACAGCGGGTCCACAAGGACAATAACCAACATTGCCCAACAAAGGGAATGGAAATAAGTGGGATGATAACCAAGCAAGCCGCCTATGGCGATAAAAGAGAACATCACCGCCGCACGGACAATAGGAGGCGACATCCCCACCACAAGGACGTAGAACCATATCAACGCCACGCTGGCGCAAACAGCCCACCGCCGCCGCACAAACCGCCCAAGTATCCACGCCACAGACATGGCAAGTATCCCGACATGCAAACCGCTGACAGCCAACACGTGGCTAGTGCCGCAAGCCGAGAAGGCTTTCCGAATCTCGGGACTCAACTCGCTGCGATCCGCCAAGACAAGGGCACGCAAGAATGCCGCGCTCTCAGAGCCGACACCCACATCCGCCAACGACTGCGAAAAGTAATCCGACAACCGTCCGGAGAATGTAGCAAGCCATGAGCCACCACAGGACGACTCCACACGGCATTCCGAGGCCTCGGCAAGGAACGACATACCCTGCGACTGCAAGTAAGCCATATAATCAAAATCACTATACGGGTCGGCAAAAGGCACCTTGGTCTTTCCACACACATCAATGCGCATCCCCGCCCTCAAATCCTCAGCCCCCGAGATAGCCTCGCGAGGCACCGAAATAAGCCCCTTGACGGCCTCGCCCACATATTCGCCCGCCACGAGGCTATCAGCCCTCACAACGACCCTCACAGAAGCCGTATCGCGACGAGAAACACTCTCCACAACTCCCGAGAGTCGGCACACCCGCCGCTCGGCAATAAAAGAGCGGTCCTCGCCACTGGCAGACAGCCCGCCGCAGCAGAAAAGCGTAGCACACACAGCCACAAAAATCGGCAAATCGCCAACGCCTCGCCCCGCCAGCCATTGCCGGCCAAGCAGCAAACAAAGAAGAAAGACACAGGAAAGAGCCAGAGCCACTGGCCAAAAGAAATCGCAACTCTCCGCCACACACGCCTCAGCAGCCTCAGTTATCAGAGCGTCGCCGCCCGACCTTATGCCAAACCATACGCCCGCCGCTGCCGAGAGTGCCCACATAGCTGATGGACGGCGAAAGAGGGGGAAATTGGAGACGGGGGACAAGGGGAGGGCGTTTTAGAGGAAAAGATTTGTGGGAAACACGAATATAGGCCACAAAATAAACCCTTTTCACGAGGAAAAGCAAAGCCCGCACCATCCGTATGGGCACAAAAAAAGCCGGCAGTATGGCAACTGCCGGCAATAAGTCAATTCTGCACAGTCGGGATTAGGCGACTCGAACGCCCGACCCCTACGTCCCGAACGTAGTGCGCTACCAACTGCGCTAAATCCCGAATGCGGTGCAAAGATACGTTTTTTTCGTCTCTCTCCGCACCTTGATACGCATTTTCTTGAAATTATTATCTCTGGAGGGCTGTCCGTCTTTACATTGCTCCCCCGGGACCTGAGGATTGCCATCGAGAGTTCTGAGCTTAGCACTGTTGGCAATATATTGAGCCGCCATCGCTGAGCCAGCATCTCCGGAGCCTTCACTGAGCCATAAATAGCAACGTGTTTTGCACACTAGCAAAAAAATTGCCGCCATCCCAAGACGAGGGACAGCGGCAACTTAGCACTGTGAACTGTGCACTGAAAACTGCTTATGGCTTACGGCATTTCGGCCGCAGTATACTGCTTTACGAGTGAGAGCACGGCACGGGCACAAGCCTCGGTATTGCCGTCGGTGCAGACGTGGAGCTTATAAGCACCCGTCTTAGAGCAGATGAACTGGAAGGCCGTGAAGACCTTGCCGTTGGCGCTGTTGGAACCGATGAGCTTGTCGCCGTCGTAGATCTCGACAATGACGTTCTCGGAGTTCGAGGAGCCGTTGGCAATGTTCACCTGATAGTGGGTGCGGCTGTTGAGGACAACGGAGAACTTGTTGCCGATCTTGCTGGTGCCGGCACTGAGCTTGATGTCGAAGTCCTTGATATACTGGTAGCTGCCCATAGCCCCGAGAGCCTGCTTCATAAGCTCGTCACCACACTGCGCGGAGCAGTTGATGAAGTTGCTGAAGAAAAGGCAGAAGAAGAGGACTATGGAAATAAAAATCTTAACCATAGGGTCTTGCACTACTTAATTACGGTGTTGCGGATAACGCCAATCTGATTGATGATCGCGTTGACCTGCTCGGGGCTGATGTTGACGGTGGTGATCTCGTTCTGCTCAATCACGAGCATGCCGTCGACCTCCTTAGTCACGGGCTCACCCATTTTGGTGGTGACCTCTACGCCATTGTAAATCTCCTTGAGCTTGTCAACCTCCTTGCTGATGGACTTGAAGTCGGAATCGGAGCGGCCGTAGGTATTTACGACGATGCTGATGATGTCTACGATGTTCTTCTGCTCGCCGAGGCGGTCGATGAGGCCCTTATCCTGGGTCTGATTGATGACGGCGCCGGTGATGTGGAGGCCCTCAATCCAGGTACCTACGACAATGGCGGTAGAGACGTTAGAACGCTTCTGCTCGCGGAGGTACTTGTCGATATTGTTGAAGCTATTGACAGAGAGCTGCTTGAGGGAGTCGAGGTTGGTGCTGTTCTTAGCGAGGCTGCTGAGGGTCGAGAAGTCGAGGAACTGACCTACGCCAATGCCGTCGGCGAGACGCTTGATGGAGGTGAGGTAGTCAACGACGACGGTGCTCTTGCCGAAAGTATTGATATAGCCGAGGTCGGCAGCGTATACACCGAGGTTTACGGCGCGCTTGAAGCTGGTCTCGTAGAGGCCTTCCTGGCCTGCGGGGTTGAGGATATCAACGGAGAAGGCGACACCCGAGTTCTTGATCTCGTTTGCCATCTCGACAGGAGAGGAGACATTCTGAATCATATCGCTGACAACCTCAGCGGACACGATGACCGAAGTATCCTCAGCCTCATCAGTGAAATTGTTGAGCTGCTGATTGTTGCCGCCTGAGCAGGAAGAGAGAGCCGCGAGGGCAGCGATGGCGGAAGAAGCGATGACGCCGCCACGAAGATTAGTAAAGTTCATTTTTTATTATTCAAAATCTCAGCCAAGCCCCACTGTCGGAGTTAGGGGAAAAGGTGGGGAGACAGGGCTATGGTTTTACAACTTTTGAAAAAGGGATTAAGCCTCAGGGAGAAGAGACTAAGGAGAGTCGCCGTAGGGCTCTACTTAGGCATCTCGGCCTCGGAGTACTGCTTTACGAGCGAGAGTACGGCGCGTGCGCAAGCCTCGGTGTTGCCATTGGTGCAGACGTGGAGCTTATAGGCGCCGGTCTTGGAGCAGATGAACTGGAAGGCTGTGAAGACCTTGCCGTTGGCGCTATTTGAGCCGATGAGCTTGTCGCCGTCGTAGATCTCGACAATGACGTTCTCGGTGTTCGAGGAGCCGTTGGCGATGTTGACCTGATAGTGGGTGCGGCTGTTGAGGACAACGGAGAACTTGCTGCCGACCTTGCTGGTGCCGTTGGCGAGTTTGATGTCGAAATCCTTAATATACTGGTAGTTTCCCATGGCTCCGAGAGCCTGCTTCATGAGTTCGTCGCCACACTGAGCGTTGGCGCAGGTACCGATGGCGAAAAGAGCCAGGAGCGAGAAAATTAACTTCTTCATATATAGATAGAAAAGAGGTAGTGTGTGTGCGAATTATTCTACGATGAACTGGCGGAGGTCCTTGATCTTAGCCACGATGGCGGTAACCTGCTCGGGGGTAATCTTGACGTGGGTGATCTCGTTCTGCTCGATTACGAGCATGCCGTCGACCTCCTTGGTGATAGGCTCACCGAGCTCGTAGGTGATCTCAACGCCGTCGTATATTTGCTTAACCTCGTCGACCTTCGATACGAGAGCCTGGAAGTTTGCGTCGCTGCGGCTGTAGTTGTTGAGGATGATGAGGAGGATGCCTACGATATCCTTCTGCTCGCCGAGACGGTTGATGAGCTCGGGATCTTGAGTCTCCTCGATGACCTTGCAGGTGATGTAGATGCCCTCGACCCAAGCGCCGGCCACGATGGCGGTTGAGACATTTGAACGCTTCTGCTCGCGGAGGTACTTGTCCATCTCGTTGAAGCTGGAGACGGAGAGCTGCTTGAGCGAATCGAGGTTGGTATTGTTCTTAGCGAGTCGGCTGAGGGTGTTGAAGTCGAGGAACTGGCCTACGTTGAGGCCGTCTGCCAACTCCTTGACGGCGAGGAGGTAAGATACTACTACGCTATTCTTGTTGAAAGTATTGATATAGCCGAGGTCTGCACTGTAGGCACCGAGGTTGAGGGAGCGCTTGAAGCTGGTGTTGTAGTCCTTCATCTTCTCGGCGTCGTTGAGAACGTCCTTATTGAACGCCGCGCCGCTCTTGAGGATCTGGTTAGCCATCTCGACGGGGGAGGAGATGTTCTGAATCATATCATTGACCACGTTCTCAGAGAGGTTGAGAGGCGCGCCCTGGAGGCTATCGGGGATCTCCTCGAACTGGGTCTGGTCGCTTTGGGAGTTGCTGCAGGAACAAGCGGTAAGGAGGCCGGCGCAGAGAGCGGCAGCCGCCAGTTTCAGTGTGTTTCCGTTGTTGAAAATTTTCATAACTGTATGTCTATAAATGGAGTTTTTATTTAGTTTCCTATGGTTTTGGGAGGGTGGTTTCCGGGTAGACTTAAAACCACGACATATCACCTAAGTTTACGGGGAAACGTTAGGTGATATGCCTCCTTTTACGGGATAAATTGAAAACTGTTGTGTTATGGTCGTAAGTTGCTGAGCCTAAGCCTTTGTGGACTTGCGGCGGAGCGTCTTACCGAGCATAGTGCGGATGGTGTTCCAGACGGGCTGGAGACGCTTCTCGATATGCAGGTCGCCAATCCACTCGAAAGCACGGCGCGTGAGGTCGTAGTAGAGGATGGCGTAGAGGATGGCCGAGAGGATCCAGACGGCTATGATGTTGAACCAGAGGGTCTCGACGTAAGTACCGAAGAAATACTTATATGGCGAGAAGAACTGGCTGCGGAAGCCGAGGATGCCTTCGGGCTCTGGCATCTGGTAGATGGGGTCCTTGATCTGAATGAGGCGGTCGCCGTCGCGGAGGATCTTGTTCTTGTCGAAGGTCTTGGTCACAACGTCGGTCACGGACTCGTTGTAGCAAGCGTTCTTGAGGGCGGTATACACGTCACGCTGGTTTTCAAGATAGTAGTTAATCTTGCGCTCGCGGATGGCGTTGCTCTTGCTGAACTGCTCCTGGTAGTGTTGGTTGAGGGCCGAGATGTAGTCCTCGACGGCCATGAAGGTAGCGTCGTTGAAGTCCTTCTCGTTGATCTGATCGAGGGCATCGAACTTGATTTCGGGGACTCTGTGGGTCTCCTTGGCGAGCTCGTTGTGGACGAGGGCGAGGTCGGTGACGTATTGCTTGCGGTCCTTGATCTCGGGCTGCTTGCGAGCCGCCTGGGCAGCGTCGAGGACGTCCTTGATCTTCGGGAGGTAGTATACGGTCTTGAAGTCGGCTGTCCTTTCAAGGAGCTCATCCTCGAAGAAGGCCTTCTCGAAGTCGTTGTTCTTGTATTGGTAGACAATCAGACCCTCGTAGGCGTAGCGGGCGGGGATGATCTCGGCAATGAGGGGCACCTTGTCGACGGAAGAGATATCCTTGTTGAGCTTGTCGAAGGTGAACATTGCGCCGCCGAGCACCATCTGCGGGATCATGATAAGAGGAATCATGATGTAGATGGTCACGATGGAGTTGAAAGTCGAGGAGATAATGAGGCCCAGGATGTCGGAGGATACCGCCACGGTAAAGAGCATGAGCCAGAATTGGAAATTCATGCCCGTGAAGGAGATCTCCCAGTTGCCGACGAGGACGAAGAGAATCATCTGGATGGCCGAGATGCCCATGAGGATGAAGATCTTACTCATGAGGTAGGCCGAACGGCTGAGGTTGAGGAAGCGTTCGCGCTTAAGGATCTTGGCGTCCTTGAAAATCTCCTCGGCGGAGATGATGAGGCCGAAGAATATCGCCACGACGGTACCCATGAAGATATAGATGGGTATGTTGGCGTTCTCGCGGAACACGTAGATATCCGAGTCGGGGTCCACGATATACCTGATGAGGTAAGCGAGGATAAAGCCGAGCACCGGGGCCTCGAGGATATTGAGGGCGATGTACTGCGTGTTGCTAATCTTGGCCCAGAAATCGCGCTGGGTGTAGATCCAGAACTGCTTGAACCAGCCGGGGATGTCGAGGCTCTTGGGCGGGGTCTCGGTGACGGTCTTTACTCGGGGGACCTTGGGGAGGACCTTCTCGTTGTAGATCTTGTTCCAGTCCTCGGCGCTGCGCTTGCGGCGGTTGGTGGTGTTGCCGTACTCGTCCTTCTCGCTGGCGTCCAGGATGTTGAAGACGAGCTCGGGGTTCACGTTACCGCAGTTGGGGCACTGGCCGACATCAGCATTTGTCTGGTTATCCTCGGTCTTGAAGTGGATGATGCTCTCGGTGGGGTTGCCGTAGTAGACGGGGTAGCCGCCGGTGTCGAGGATGAACATCTTGTCGAACATCTTGTAGATATCCGACGAAGGCTGGTGGATGACGACGAAGACGAGTTTGCCCTTGAGAGAGAGCTCACGGAGAAGGTTCATGACATTCTCGGAGTCGCGGCTGGAGAGGCCGGAGGTAGGCTCGTCCACAAAGAGGACGCCCGGCTCGCGGATAAGCTCGAGGGCAATATTAAGACGCTTGCGCTGGCCGCCGGAGATCATCTTGTTGAGCGGGGAGCCCACCTGGAGATCCTTGCGCTCGTAGAGGCCGAGGTCCTTAAGGGTCTTATCGACCTTGGCATTGATCTCGTCTTCCGAGAGGCCTTTGAAGCAAAGTTTTGCGCTGTAGTAGAGGTTCTGATATACAGTGAGTTCCTCGATGAGGAGGTCGTCCTGAGGGATGAGGCCGATGACGCCCTCGAGTTGCTCCTTCTGGGTGTGGAGGTTGAGGCCGTTGATGAGGACCTCGCCCTCGGTGGGAGCCTCGTTGCCGCAGAGGACATTGAGGAGGGTAGTCTTACCCGCGCCGGACGCGCCCATGATGCCGACGAGCTTGCCTTGCTCCTCGAACATATTGATGTCGCGGAGACCAATGCCGCCAGTCTTGAAGCGGAACCAAACGTGGTTGACCTCGAAGGAGACCTTCTGCACGTCCGTCTCCTTGGAGAGGCGGGCTGCTATATCAGTGTAATAAAGGAGACCGCGCGGAGTCTTGACGAACGAGCCGCTCGGGAGGGGGTATACGGTACCGGGGTTAACGGTAAGGCCATTGATTGAGACGTCTCTCGGGCCTTGATATTTAAGGAAGAAGAGGTTGGCACTACCAATGCGGAGAATGGCTAGGCAGCCGTCGAGAGTGCTGTCGACGATGTGGCATGCCTGCTGATAATCTGTGTCCGCGAAGTTGTCTGAGATGAGGAAGTCGGGCTTATCGAGCTCGGCAGCAACCGAGGAGCCGTCCATTGCTGCGTTGCAGAAGGTCTTGATATTGTCAATCTCGTCCTTGGCGAGGGTAAAAGTCTCGCCGGCGGTCTTGACCACCTCCTCACGGAGCTTGATGATAGCGTCGGCGTCTTCCTCTACGTCGAGCTCCTCAGCCTCCTTGCGGCTCTTGCCTTTCCAGGCTTTTACGGCTACGGAGCGACCTGCAAAGGCCGAGTCGTAGACTTTCTCCATCTCGAAGAGGCGGACGAGGACGACTACTTTCTGCTCTTTGCTGAGGGCCTTGTTTGCAGCTCGGCAGATCTTAAGGGTCTTCATGGAGTCCTTCATATCGACAACGATATGACCCTTAGTCTCGTCGAACTGAGCGCGTTCGCTGGCCTTCTCCTTGAATTTTTCGAGATACTCTCCGACCTTGGCGGAAGCTATCTGGTCGCCAAGGAACTTACTAAGGAAGCTAACCTCGACATCAGTCGCGCCGCCACCCTGCTTGGCGAGGATGCCAAACAGGTTCATCAGGTGCTCAAGAATCTCCTCACTCATAATGTAGCTGTGGTAAAAATAAAGTTTGGCACTTGGGGCGGGCGGGTCCTCGGCTGTGGGGGCCCGCCTTCGCGCCAGCGCCTATGTGGGAATGTGCGGGGGGGGTGCAGAGG
>CAVILU010000075.1:0-3772 GCA_963643535.1 bacterium
GGCTTGCGCCGCCGAGCTAACTTACAACGCCCCTTTGGGGCTCAGTTAGTCTGGTGAATATTTTTTTTACTTTGGTCCTCTTTCGGGAACTATTAACTGTGCACTGTCAACTGAAAAAGTAGTCGTCGGCCATTTCGTGGAAAGCGGCGTTGAGGTCGGGGTTAGTGCCTGTGCGCGGGGACTCTACGATTGTTATGCCGTGTTTACCACAGTACACGTTGAGTTCGGCTTCAAGTTTGCCGAGACGGGCTCTAATTTTCTGACCATATTGAATATCCTTGACCTCGTAGACATCGATGCCGTATGTCTGCTCGATGTTTGTGCGGAAGTCTGGCATCGAGTCCTTTAGTTCCTGGGGGACGTTGGGCACAATCTTCTCGGGGCGTGGACGGCGGTTGCTTTGCAGACGCTCCTTGATTTGGGCGAGGGCTATGGCATCGGGGTCGGCAGAAGTCGGGGAGGGCTTTGCGGGGGCGGGCTGCTGAGTTTGAGGCTCAGAGGTTGGCTGTTCCACTTGTTGGTCTTTTGGTTTTTCTTGGGGCTGGTCTTTATTCTCTTTGGGGCGGTCTTGCTGTGCGTCGAAGAAATTGAGGGAGCTGTCGGTGGACACGAAATCCGCCATACGGACTGGGGTGGCGTGCTGATTGAGGTAGACAGAGCCATCGTGGCTTAGGAAACAGGCGCGGGAGACATCACACGTACAAGTGTCTACGACTTGATTGAGTCCATACTGATTGGAGAAATCGGCAGCGAAAGCCTTATAGAAAACCGTATAGAGATTGGCATCGTAGCAACGCTCGGCAAAGAGAAAGAACACCTTTAGGCCGTCACCACTGGGGGAGACGAAACTGAGAGCCACGCGAGGGTCGGCTTGAATCTTGGTGCGGACATCGCTGAGGCTCAGGCCTTTCTCGGCGATATGGTCCACATCTATGGCGAAGCACTCGGCAAAGGCGAAGTTATCTTTCTTGCGGAAGTCGGGCGAGAAGGCGGCGCAGACAATGTAAGGGAGGTCTGTCTTCATCCGCGAGTACTGAGCCACATCGAGAGTTCGGGCGACTCGCATCTGCGAAATTAGGCGATAGAGATCCGACGAGCGATCGCCAACCATCTGCGCAAGATCGAAAAGGGAGAAGCGCGAGAGTGGGTCGGCGGACGACTTGATGCGCCTGCCGTAGGAAATCGTTGCTGAGCGGTGGACTGGATTGGGTGTCGAGTTTTCGGGCATTGGGCGCGGGGTTAAGGTTTTCAGAAGAAGACGGTAGACTTGGCCTTGGTGATGAGGTCCACATCTATTTCGCGGCCGATGAGGCGCATGGCGTTGGTCATATCGGTCGAGATGGGGATAACTATGATGCTATCCTTGTTTTCGTAGGCGGCTTGGACCTCAGCGAGGTCGGTGCGGATCTTGTCGTAGACCTCGGGTTTGGTGTTGCCCATGAAGACGGATTTCTGGATGCGTGAGAGGCCGAGGCGTTCGAGGTATTTGGAGACGAGAGTCCGGACCTTGTTGCTAGCTATGTCGTACATCACGAAGTATGTCATCTGGGCGTTGTTTTTGGAGGTACTGGAGGTGAGGAGTTGGAGCATCTTGTCGATGCGCTGGCCGAGGGTCGGGAGGTCGTCCATATTGGTGGCCGGGCCGCAAATGGCATCACCGCCGCTGATGGCGGCTGCTCGGCGGAGGCGGTTTAGCTCGCGCATCGTGTCGTCTTTCCCTTTCACCTTTTTCGTGCGTTATTGCTTGGCATCGCATAGCTTACGCATACGGTCCGCGAGGCCTGTGCAATAGAGATTGATGTGAGTACCACGGCTACGGCGGAGGCCATCAAGATCCACAACCTCCTCCAGGTAGTCGTTCATAGACTGGGTGACAATTCGTCGGCCAAGATTTTCGAGCCACACGGAGCCGTCGGGCTGGACGCTGTAATGGTCCTCGCAAATAAACTTCTGACCAAGGAGGCTAAAGACCACATAATCCGCCCAGACACGGAAAATCTCTATAACATCGTATACGAGAACGGGGCGATTATGCTCATCTCGGTGGAGGACACCGATATAGGGGTCGACACCGGCAAGGATAAGTCCACCCTCGACACGGGCGTAGAGGATGCCATAGGCGTAGTTGAGCATAGCGTTGGCTGGGTCGAGAGCCGGATGTTGGCTGCGGGCCTCGAAACGGTATTCCTCGGGGAGGAAGAGGTTCATGACCTCGAAGTAGATGCGGGAGGCGTTACCTTCCCAACCTCGGAGTTGCGCGGCTATGTCGGCCACCTTTTCACCATCGGCGTTGGCGATCTTATCGTTCAGTTTCTCCAGTTTGCGGATGCCGTCGTCGCGGGTTTGCTCCATTCGTTGGACTTCGGTGAGGACGTCGGAGTCGTTGGCCGAGGCCTCTTGCGCGGCGCGATAGGTGGAGCTCATCATCTGCATCATGGCCATCTGGTTGCCCACTTTGCGGGTGAGGATTTCGCGGATCCAGTCCACAGCGGCATGGCCTTGCGAGAAGGCGAGTTGGCCCTTGCGGATGGTGGAGATACTGCCATATGCGGCACTCCAGACGCGGCCCGTGGGGGCACCGCTGCGCTCGATGAGGACTACTGGGATGCCACGCTCGATGGCTAGGAAGAGCGCATCGGAGGTGAGGGCTGTGCCGCGGCCAAGAGTGAGGCTCGTGACCCCGTCGGCTGAGACACGCCTGCGTCCGCCGCCCTCGGTAGAGATTACGAAGGCTTCGTTTTCGCGGGAGATGTGCGCGCCGTATGTCAGGATCACGAGCTCCACTTTTCAGTTAACAGTTTACAGTTAACAGTTAACAGTTAACTGTGGTTTGTATGGGGATTTTTTTGTCCAGAGATTGCACTGATTTTTTGCTTGAGGGGACGCTGATTTTCGCCTCGCTCTTTGGATTTTCACTGTTCCGTGTGGGGGGGCGACGGGGTTTTCAGATTACAATCTGTGTGTATTCAACTGGGACTCAAGGAACTTGACAAAATCCGCTTGGAGATTGACGCCGCGATGCTCTTCGAGAGAGAAAACGGGGATGCGCTCGGTGTCGCATTTAGACTTGGCTTGCGCACTCATCTTGGCGTCGGTGACGAAAATCTTGATGGGGTGACCACCGTTGCGATCGGCTACCGTGTTGAACTTATCCACGTCCGTCGTGTCGAACACTTGGGTTTTGACCTCGACGTAGTATTGGCGACCTGCGGCCTCGAAGATGATATCTACCTCATTATCGGGCCTTTGGAAGTTGCCTGTGGTACTGAATTTATTGTTCAGCACAATATTCTCGGCCTTATCCCAGCCCTCGACCATCTTGGCGATCTTGAACTCAAACCATCCGCTGTTGAAGAGGAGCTCCCACATCTTGGGGGATTTGAGATCCACATCGAGAGCCTTTTTGTTCTTGGGCTCGAAATGGGCTTGGATTTCCTTCTTCTCGGCATCGTAGTAGAGCCATGAGAGGAGCGACTTATCCGTCTTGTTGAGACCAATTTTTGCATTGGGAGTCGGGCCGCGCTGGATGATGGTGAGGTCGTTGAAGGCCTTGAAATCGTAGTGGCGCAATTTCTCGATGTCCTTCATTGTCTCTACATCCTCGTCGTTATACTCCTTGATTGAGACGCCTTGGTGCTTACAGAACTCGGGGATGAAGCCATAGACACTCTCGTGGGTCTCCTCGGTGAGGTTCCAAAGTTCGTTCTTCTGGTCGATGTAGTAC
This sequence comes from bacterium, assembly GCA_963643535.1. Taxonomy (GTDB): domain Bacteria; phylum Bacteroidota; class Bacteroidia; order Bacteroidales; family Marinilabiliaceae; genus W3P20-009. The sequence continues at coordinate 3,725 of CAVILU010000075.1, forward strand.
ATCACGGTTCCTTGCGCCTCGCCAAAGATTTTTTGGGCATAGTAGGAC
>CAVILU010000075.1:3782-10175 GCA_963643535.1 bacterium
TAGTAGGACCATGCTTTGGTGCCGCTGGTGATGTTGACGGTAATGTACTGGTCCTCGAATATGCCGAGCATCCCTCTGAATTTCAGCTTAATATCCTCGATGTCGGTAGGGTTGCACTGGCAGGTGTTGAAGTCGATATGAGAGTCCTTGAACTCCTTGGCGGACTTGACGTTGTCTTTGATTTGCTCGGCCTCTTTCTGGCTCTCTTCGCTATGGACGAGGACAACCATATCGGGCTTGAGGTAGTTAATGACGCTCAGGACCGGGGATATCTGTTTGCCTACTAAGGCTATGTGGACTTGCTGGGGCATGGGGTTAGCGCTTAAAGGTTTTTGCTTTGATTTCTTCATCTGATTTTCCGACAAAGCCGGAAAGCAGATTTTGGAAATCAGCTACATACTTCTTCTTCTGACCGTTAGACTGCACATCGAAATCGGCAATCAGCGCATCTACCTTCTCGGCCGTCAGAGGACCATTGTTCTTAACGTAGTCTACAAGCTTGTTTTGGTAGACATTGGGAGAGAAAGAGGCCTTGACGTAATCGGAAATGGGGCCGTTTTTCACAGGGCCATTAATCTTTGCCATCAAACGGACCTTTTCATTTCCAGCCGAGAACATATTATCAACCTTCGACTTATCGTCAGCAGAAGTAATGCTCTCCTTGATTTTTTCAATCTCAAAAACGACAACATCAACTTGTTTGAGTTTGTGCTCGCACTCCTCCTTAGTTGATTCGGGAAGATGATTGTAGTCTTCGAGTAACGCCGTAACATCAAGAAGCTTCAGAGAGGCTTCGAGAGTCGCACTCAACTCTTCTGTCTTCTGCTTAAGAGCATTTGCCTCAGCGTCCAAATTATAAGCTTTGAACTCGATGGCGAGAGAATCCAACTGCGCACACAAGCCAGCAACCTTACGCAACTTCTCTTGAATGTCTGCAGAAGAAGCCTCAGACATTACGGAAAGTGTTGCCAACTGATTGTTGAATTCTTGCAACTTTTGGCTGTACGGCTGACCATCGATTTTAATTGCGATGTCCTTCAGTGAATTCGGGCGAGTGGTAACCACGTTAGTCTTTACTTTGGTGAAAGACTTGAGGTATAATTTGCCAAACCGCTTAGAAAGTTCAAACTCGTTATTTGGCAATGCCTTACCATCCACGGTCACCTTTTGCTTGACATCGAGCGTCATATATTGATATTCCTCATCAGAAGGATTGACCTTGTTAGTGTCATTTGCCATAGAGAACAACTCCTTAATAGTTTCAGAGTCGCGCCAATGGCCAGAAGTAAAGCCTTCCATAACGGCTTCAAATCGGCCAAGCATCAATCGCTCATTAAGTTCACTTCCGCCACAAAGACTTACATCATCAATGTCAATCTTGACCTTGCCATAGCCAAAAGGTTTGCCACCACCAATCTGATGACGGCAGCCAGGAGTAGCATGGAAAGAGATAGCGGAAAGCAATGCACCAAGTTCCACAGGGCGCAAATTGAAGAATGATACTCGACACTTAAACTCAGAGCCTGCGCCAAGAGGGAAGAACTTGACACTTGTTTTATCAGTTCCTAACTTTCCATTGTTAGTGCCATTCTTCAGAATGTAACGCTTCCAACCAGAAATCTCACCATCGTTGTAAGTCTTGTAGTCTCCACCGTTTTGCTTGATGTAAATAGGGTAATAAGAGGCCTTAGGAGAACCAGGGGTTACATCTTGTTCTCCTATGGGTTTAGCACCTTCTTTAGCAAATGCATTACCGAACTGCACACGACCTTTGAGGGATGCATACTCATCGTTCTTGCTGATATAACCAAAGATACACTCAGCCAAGTCGGATCGGAAAGAATCTATCTCATCTTTCTTGTGCTCAGATGGAAGAATCTCATACGGAGTATTCTTGTACGGCAACCTATACAGCATTGCCATACCATAATCAACGAGTTTATTACCGTCGCCTCGATAGAACACAGGAACGCCCGTCTCTTCATTGAGCAGTTTTTCTATTCTACCCCATTCCGAATTTTCTTTTTTCTTTCCTTCAAAATTAGTCTTGTAGATAAATTTGAAGTGCTCAAAGTCTTCGGCAGATAACTCGAAATTGTCACCATTAACATTTTCAGGAAAGACAAACTCATAGAATTTACCTTTGGACGTTGCATTCCTTGAATCATCCCACAAATCAGGAGAACCAGTCAACACGATACGGCCTCGATAGTCTCCTTCTTTTTGAGTGACGACAATCTGCCCTATTTGATTTGTGAAGTTGTAAGTGAAACTTCTAATTCCACCCAAAACTTCTTCTACTTTTTTCTCTCCAATCTTAAGCTTCTCATACTTAAAAAACGCAGTTTTCTCATTGTCTTGCAATTTGGAAGGATGCTTCGATTTACAGAATTGTTTCTCAAAAACCTTCGATTCTAGCAACGCATCAAGTTCCTTGTGGCTGATACGCATAGGCGTACCATGGCCCACAATCACATAGTGATTATCAGCGCGTTTCAAATAGCCGCACTTGATTTTAGCCCCTTGTGACTTAATCTCATAGAGTTTGGGATTATTCCACTCTCGCTGCGCGAACGCCGCACGCTTATCCAACCGCATCTTGCCAAAGCTGAGGATCTCAAGCACATTGCGGATAGCACCTTTGATAGAGGTGCCGGGGATGAAGTAGCGGCCGTCGGGGGTTTGGCTGAACTTGTCGGACTTTTGGTCTCGGGAGGACTCGCCGTTGCGGACAAAGATAGGAGTCTCGGCACGGATAGTGAGATCGATGGTGCCGGAGAGGCCATCGGAGAAGGGGACGTCGAAGGAGATCTGCTTGGCCCAGTCGGGGAAGAAGACCTTGTCGGGGAGGGGCACGAAGTTGAATGGGGCGTGTACGTGGGGTGCCATGATGCTATTGTTTTACTTGTCGAAACCTCTGAAAATTAAAGCGGTGGGGACGAGAGTCTCCATATTGTCGCAGAAAGAGTCGGGCTTTGCCTCCCAACGGCGGATGAAGCTGAGGTGCTTGACATTCTCCATACGGTTGGGGAGGAAGTCTACGGGCTCATCCTCAGCGTTTGCGGGGGTCTCGACCGGGTAGGCTACAACTTTTACTTTGCCATCTACATTGGAGATGGAGAGGGAGGTCTTGCCGTCCTCACTTATCAGTTGGGCCTCAACAACGAAGGGGTTGACGCCCTCGGATAGAAGCGTCGGGGGTATGGACTCGGGCGTGAGGAGCACCTGAGGTTTTGTTTGGTCGCTCATCCAGATGTAGCCGGACCAGCGGGTGGTGGATATATTATCTATTGACATACTTTTCAATTGACAATTGTGGTTAGTTTGAGAAGGCGATTACACGGAGTAACCGACAACCGTTAACCGATAAAAGTTCCGTGACCACGATTGACTCCACCGCCGAGGGGGAGTAGGCCGTTCTTGAGGTCGGAGAGGGCTTGTTTGAAGGCCGCTACAGCGTCGTTGTAATCCTCGGTCTTGAAAATCGCACTGTTCTTATTCTTATCCTCTTTTGGGAGAGCGATTGCCTCGGGTTTCGCCACGAATATTTTGAGATTGAGGATTTTCTTGGCGGGGTCGGCGTTATCACTCATCCTTGCCACGCGCTCGGTGAAGAGGGCGCCGTCTATTGCGCCGCCGGTGAAACGGTCGATGGAGACGTGGTTGAGGAGTTTGTCGGTCTTGACGTTCTCGAGGAGGATGTCGGAGATGAAGACACGGCCGGGGTGGAGGTCGCCATTTTCGTCTTGATAGCCGAAGAGGACTTTGACTGCATTATTGCCTTGACCTGAGTTGGCTTCCAGAGTCTTATCGTCCATACCGTCGGCAAAGATGCCTTTCGCCTTATTGTAGTAGAAGGCCGTGCGATGCGCAAGTGCGCCTTTTACTGATGTGGCGGGGACCACGATGCGTTTCTTGTCGCCAGAGACGATGCTCGGCTTTCCATTCTGCCACGTGATGACACTCTCGACGCAGGGCGACATATCGGACTCGCCCGAGAGGTCTGCTTCGCCCGAGCCGAAGAGGAAGAAGTCGCGGGGCTTGATGCTCAGCGAGAGGTCCTCATATTTGTCGGAAGCCTTTGTCTCGGAGAGTTCCGAGACGCTCACGCCGCCGGGGATGGTGGTAATGAGTTCAGAAGGGAGTTCGGCGTAGGCCGTGAGGTCTTCTGCTTTTGCAAGGTCGTATGTGCGGCGGGAGACGGATACGAGTTTAACCTCGCCATAGCCGTTGCGAGTGCCTGAGCCAAAGCGGATTGCCGAGCTGCGGAGGAGAGCGAGCACATCGTCGATGGCTGTTGCCTGCTCGTCTGCCGATTTGCTTTCCACCTCGATCTCGAAGCAGAAGCGTGCGCCTTGGAAGACGATGCGGTTATCGAACTTGCCACCCTTCTCGGCAGTGCCTTTGTGGCCGATGCGGACGTGCTGGCGGATGGGGAGTGCGTCGTTGAGAGCCTTGTAATAGGGGTCGGTGAGATTGGGTTGGAGGCCATCTACTGTTTTGCCGTCGACACCTATGATGCGAGCGTCGGAGAAGATGATTTGCGAGCCTCGACCCTTGTCGTCCATACCATAGCCCCATAGTTTGTAGAGGCCATCTTCTGCCAATTCTTTGTCTTTCTTATTGAGATTGGCACGAGCACCAGCAGCATGGCGGAGCACGCCAGCGAGGGTTGATCCGGGGATGAAAGGGAGGTTGTTGACGTCGAGAGCCACTTCGGAGTCGGTCTCGAAACTCTTGTCGCCGCTGCCCACGGCGAGTGGAGTGGCGGCCTCTATGACGATGCGCGCTACGTGGCGCACGGGGTAGAACTTCATTGATGTGTTAGTCATTGTTTGCCTCCTTTCCGTTGTTGCGGCAGATTTTGGCCATTTCGCTGGCTAGGTTGATGGTGGCTTGGATAGCCTTTGCGTCTTGCCTACGTTCCTTATAGAAAGACACAAAGTCATCCAAAAGTTCTCTACGCTGCTTATCTTCCCACTTTTCGGCTGCGACACCATGCATCAAATATCCATCCATATGGCCTCTGTCATCTTTGTTTCTTGAGAAGAGAGCATCGTGGAGTTCTGCGGCAGTCTTGGCAGTCTGAGCAATATTGCGGATTGTTCCCCATTGAGAAGCAAAATCTTTGCCTTGGAACTTGCCTCCATAATTCTTCACGAACCCATTGACCTTTTCGTAAATCTCCTTCTCATCCTTAATCTTGACGGCCTCCTTCTCCAGAAAAGCAAGTAGCGGAGAAGCACTAGTGTTCAGGCTCTTAGCAGACGAGACCTTGGCAGCGTTCTCTTTTGCTGCGAACTTGATGGAGGCTTTGCCATTCTCTCCGGGCTTGGCATCGAGGAAAGCGGGGTTGAAGATGACGTGGCCAAAGCCCTCGGCGCGGAAATTGCCGACGATGGTTGGGAGGTTGGCGACATTGCCGTTCACCTCGACTACGATTACCGAGCCTTTCTCTATACCACAGCGGTCGGCGTCGTAGCACTGGCGCTTGTAGTTCCACGGGGAATATTGGAACGTGCGGACTTGGCTCATATCCCATCGGATAGTGGAGCCTGCGGTGAGGCCGAGTTGCTCGACTGTGGGTTGGAATGTGGGCTGGCCGTTCTCGTCGAGGAAGATGAGGCGGCTCTCGGCATAGATTACTTGAGCGTTCTTATTCTCGGGGATTTTGGCCCCGGACTTATTAACCTCACGGATCTGAGTGCCATTGGCGGAAGACTTTGTCTGCTCATAATCCTTAAGTTCAATCTCCACCTGGCCATATTGCGCAGAGCGGCTGCGACCTACACGACGGAGACCGATGAGGCTGGTTACAACCTGATGGCGGAGCTCTTGGGAGACGCTGTCATCGAACTCTACAGAGAAGCAAAGGTCGGTGCCGGGGCAGAGGGACTCGTAGCCAAACATCTTAGCGTCCTCGCTGCGGCGTTGCTCGGAGTCGTAGGCACTCTTGATGGCGTAGCTTGTCTCGCACCTCACCTCGGTAGCCTCGCCACCTTCGGGGAATGCATAGAAACCGGCGCGGCACTGCTTGAGCTGAGGAGGATTGTCGCCAGCATCATTACGGTTATAATGGTGATGGATATAGCATTCGTCGGAGACCTTAGAGCCCTTGGGGTAGAACATCGAGGCTGGGATGCGGAGGGTGCGGTAGTCCTTGCCACCGATGGCTACTACGGGGTGGGCATCGGAATAGCGGACCGCACCACTGTGGAAAAGGCTATATGCGTCGGCAGGCGCGAGCTCGGAGTAGAGACTTGAAGCCGCAATGCCAAGGAAACATGCGCCGGGGATAAAATCGAGCGACTTATTGGCGCCCTCGGAGGCTGACTTCTGATTGAGAATGACATCCGTCTTGAGGTGACAACGGAACATTACCGTGTTGCCGAT
>CAVILU010000076.1:0-10105 GCA_963643535.1 bacterium
CTATCTATCTGACGGCGCAAAGATCTTACTCCCCAATTCTCCGCTACACATTCCTTTTCATAGAAGCTCCGTTCCAAGTCATCATCAATAGTGATTAGTTCACAAATATGCGACCAACTCAATTTGTCAGACACTGTCTGACAAATTGGATAATACGTATAGAACTTTCTCATATTATTGAGGTTCGGCCGGCTGAATCCTTTCCCCAATCTTGCGCTAAGCAGTTTGGCAAGAGAGGAGAGAAATATGGTGTATTGCTCCGTTTTGCTCTTTAGCAGCGGACAGCAATAAATAAAAACACTCGTGCCGCAAGGAAAGGGGTCCAAAACTCCTTCCTGCGGCACGAGTTGCCTTTGTGGTGATAAGGTGACGAATTATCCCTTAATCATTGTGAGAATCATCTTGAAACGCTTCTCGGCATAGAGGGCGTGGGGGATGTTGGCGGGCATGACGAGCATCTCGCCAGTCTTGACGGTGAACTTCTCGCCATTGACCGTTATCTGCGCCTCGCCGTCGATGATCTCAACGATGGCATCGAAGGGAGCGGTGTGCTCGCTCAAGAGCTGGCCCTCATCGAAAGCGAAGAGGGTGATATTGCCCGCTGGGTTGTAGGTGAGCTGCTGGCTCACGATGCTGCCGGGGGCGTAGACAATGCGCTCCGCGATGTTGAACGGAGTCTTGGGAATCTCAATTTTTTTCATTGTGCCAAAAGATTATAGGACACGAAGATAATAAACAAGGAAATAATAGATGCCGGCAAGGATGAAGAGCACGCCCACGACGATGTTCAGCCACCGCTGGAAAGCCCCCACCCTATTGTAGAACTTGCCAAGGCGCGACATAGAGAAACTGACAATCCACGCCACGAGCATAACAATGATGCTAGAGCCAAGCCCAAAGACCGTAGGGAAAAGATACCCGCCAGCCTCGACAGCCGCCATGGGCAACAGCATCCCGAAATAGAAAATGCCGCTGATAGGGCAGAAAGCAAGGGCAAAGAGCAGGCCCAGAAGGAAAGCCCCCCACGTGCCGGTAAGTTGCTTGGTGCGCTCCGACGACTTGAAACCGAACTTGCCCAATTTGAGCTTGTCGCCCCAAATGAGGAAGAGGCCGAAGAGTACGAGCGTAGGCGCAAGGACGTAGCCGCCATTCTCACTCACGAAGGTCTGCACCCCGAAAGTGCTGGCACCGCTGCGAAGAATGAAGACGCAAGCCACGCCAAGTAAGGTGTACGTGACGACGCGCCCGAGCATATAGACCAACCCATTAAGGAAAGCTCGTCGCCCGCCATCGACATCCTTGCCAATGAAAGCCAGGACCATCACGTTGGTAGTGAAGGTGCAAGGGCTAACAGAGGTCAGAACGCCAAGCAGGAGAGCCGTGAGCACTGGCAACGTGCTGGCATCAATGAGTTCCGAGAAAAAAGTCTCCATCTGATTTCGGGAGCCCTACTTGAGCATCTTGCCAATCTCGTCCGTGAGGGCTGCGCGGAACTCGTCAGTCTTCTCGCGGGCGTTCTTCTCCTTGATAGCCATGGTGGAGAGGTTGTTGACGACCTCTGAGCCATCGGCATTCTTGCCTACGAGGATGAGAGAAGTCCAAGCCACCTCATACTTCTCGGCGATAGCCTTGTTCTCGTCCTTCGAGAAGTCGATGATTTGGAAAGAGACATTGCGGCCTGCGAAAGCCTGCTCTACGACCTCACGCGAGTTGAGCTTGATAGCCTCACAAGTCTGGCACTGCTTGACGCCATGGAAAACCATTACGCAAACGGAGTCGCACTTGACGGAGTCGGCCACAGTGGCGGAATCGCCCTCATGATGAGCAGCGCAAGAGCCGCCGTCGCAAGAGCCTGCGCAAGCACCAGAGCACTGGCCAGCGCAAGCACCGCCGCAAGCGGATCCGCCCTCGGCAGTAGAGGTGTTGTTGGACTGAGAGCATGCCACCAAGGCGAAGGCGGCCATGAGGGAGAGGAAGATGTTGTTTTTCATATTATTACACGTTGTTTTTTTCGATATTGATTTCTGTTACTCGGCAAGAGCCTTTTCTATGAGGGCCTTGACCTTCTCTACGTCGAGATCGGAGCCCGTGGAGACCACCTTCTCGTTGATGATGAGGGCGGGCATCTGGAACACCTCATACTTGAGGGCCTTCTCGATGTCGTAGACAAACTCGGGTTGGCAGTCGATTTCCAGTGCGTCGATAGCCTCCTCAACGTTGGCGTAGAGTTGGCTACAGCTGGAGCAGCCGCCGCTTAGGACTTTGATGTCCAGGTCTTTGTCGGTATTCATACTTTGTTGTATCGTTATTTTTCTTGGTTATTGATTTTCTTGTCGCATCAAATTAATTGATTTGCGCAAAGATAGTGACGCTCGCCCAATTAGCATTATGGACATCGGGCGAAAGCGACACGGTGAACTTAGAAGGGCGAGGCGATGCCACGGCATAACGGTCGGCATCATAGGCAGCCGACGTCAAACGGTCCGCACGGAGCAACGAGAATTGCAGAGCCACACCCATACGGCCAAAAGCCACGCGGCGCGAGACCGTGGCATCTGCCGAGAAAGTGCCACCCTCATGGGCATAATATGCGAAGGGCGAGAAGGCGTGTTGGAACTCCGTATTGCGCTCGGCCGCCACACCCACATGGTATTCGCTCTTCGGGCAACGCCGCCAACCACCAATGGCTGTGACACGAGCATTCCAATCGTGCCCCACGAAATCGAACTCCGCGCCAGCCTTAGGGGTCAGGAGAAGATTGGAGACCACGAGATGGCCATCGGTATAAGTTTCCTTGCGCCCGAAGAGATCCGCCGCACCAATGAGAGAGACGGACGACGTAGTGCCCACAAAATGCGACACCTTGAGTTGAGCCGAGCCGCAGATAGTCTTGAGTCGGTAACGGCCATATTGGCCAATCTTGCGATAGTCATAGATATTTACGCCATCGACATCCGAACAGACATATCGCTCGAAGATATTCTCACGCCCCTGGCGCAAACTCGCCTTGCCATCGGCAGTGAGCGACACGCCCCACGAGGCTCCGCGCCAAAGCCCGGCGGCAGTGAGCGAAGCCGTGCTCGTAGCCGCCTCGTAGAGGTCAATCTTATAAGTGTTCTCCTCAGAAGTCAACATATCGCGGTCGAAACCAACGCGGACGAAGGAGCGGACTCGCGAACCCGCGGCCGACATCCATTGCGCACTGGCCCCAACGGAGTGCTGACGCAAAAGGTGACTCATAGAGTTGAATATCGGGCTGAAAATAAGGTCGAACTGGCCAAAGCCATACTCCATAAAGAAGCCACAGAATTGTCCCGATCGGAAATGCTTAACCGCCATGTTCTGACGCTGATGCTGATATCGGACGTCGAAAGCCCAATGGCCGCCACTGGGGACAAAGCCACCGAGACCGACACGGACATCGAGCCACGAAGATATATCCTCGACACGCGGGTCCGTCTTGCGATAAGCGAAGTCGCCCACATACTCGCCCGAGAAACCCATTGTGAGACTGCCCCCGAGGTCGAAGCTATAGGCGCAGAGCAAGTTATAGGTCTCGTAGCCAAAGCGTCCGCCTGTGGAGTCGCCTACCACGTAGGGCCAGTAGAGATCGGCATTGCGCTGAGCGGACCAACCTACATTGTCGTGCCGCCCAAGAGTGAAAGCCGCCTTGCCGAGAAACGTGCCACGCAAAGAGCGCATGAAGCCATTGGCCTCGACAGAGGCATCATCTTGCGCATCGCCATCCCACGGCAGACGGTCGCCCTCGGCATCGCCCATATTGCCGACAATGGCCACGGCCACCTTGGGCAAAGCAAGGGAGTCGGCAGCGAGAGCATGGTTGGCGGAGAAACGCGACGGAGAGTCCACGCCCGTGCGCAGAGCCGCGGGATTGGAGAGCATGCGGTCGCGGAGAGTAATCTCGGGGCGCACCATACCGCTCTCGAAATCCTCCTGGAGTCGGGAATGAGAGTTGCGGAAAAGGATGTTATCCGACTGGGCACGAGATGAAGAGCAAAAGGCAAGCATGGCCACGAGAGCCAACACAAGACAAGAGGAATAGCTTGCGGAGGTCTGAGTTGTTAGTTGCATAGTGCTATTGTCATCTCGGCGCCGAAAAAGGGCTTGTTCCACGTCCGTGAATTTTGTCCGTACCTGTTTTTGTAGTTGGGTGCCACATCGGCAATGCCGTTCACGAAGAAGGCGGCCTTGATGTGGCGGTTGAACTCCTTGGTCAGCTTGAAGTTGGCCATGAGCGAGAATGGTTGCTTCTCGTAATAGTCCTCCTTATAGATATGGTAGTGTCGCCACGTGACGTCGCCACTCGTTATGAGACTGCGGATCTCGTCTGTCACCTCGTGGCGGACACCATCGAAACTATAGTACTCGCTTGGCAACTCGTCTCCATTAATTCGCTCCTTGTCGGATAGCCAGACGAGTTGGAAGAAAGTGGAGAAGACCATCTTGAGGCGCGGGATGTTGGTATTGAACCAGACATTGGTGTTGAGGGTCCGCTGGCGGTTAATGTCCTGGAGGCGGTAGACACCGACGTAGGGTTGTGGTTTGCCGTCGTCCTTGAAGACGGGGTGGAAGAGGTCGGGCTCATTTTGTCCGTAGTCCGTGGTGTAGTATGCGCCATTGACCTCGACGGAGGTGGATATGGGGGCAATCTTTGGGAAGACGAGGCGATATTCCAGACCTTTCTTCTTAACCATCATGCAGTTGCGGACAACAGGCATATTGGCGAAGTTGTTGTAGGTCTCCTCGATGTAGTCACTCTTCTCGGGGCGGCGATCGACAATGGCATCGCCCGTGGCGGGAGTGAAGTAACGCTTATAGGAGACGGGGACGTATCGCTCAACAGTGCCGAAACCGTCGTCGGTGCTTTCGCGGAAGAGGGTCAGGGAGAGCTTAAAGTCGGCGAGTTCGGCATCGGCACCTACCTCAAATTTGCGGTTGCGGTTGGGCGCGAGGTCGTAGTTCGTGACGTCGTAGATGCGTGTGTCTACAATGATGTGGTTGAATGGACTGTTGCGGGACGTGTATGCGCTGAGCATCGTATAGTCCTTATACACAGGGTCTGGGTAGATAAAATCCAACGTCGGAAGCTTACACTCCTCACCGAAACCGCCGCGAAGCATAAGCCGCAGCTCACGCCCACTACGCATATCGAAGTTCGACGCGAAAGCAAGATTGATTCGCGGCTCAGCCATAGCCCGACGCAAACGGTGGTAGGCACTGGCAAGATTGAACATCTTGGTGAAACGCCCGCCTGCGCTGATGGTGATATCCAACAGACTCGACGTCACGCGCAACTGATCCTCGACATAGGCCGACCCAACAGAAAGAGCCGGAATCTGATTATTGGGCGTAGGACGAACGTACTCACTATCATCGGGATAGGGAGGGCGCGACATATCGACGGAGACACCCACGCCGTAGTTCTTCGAGACTCGCCACTGCGCACCCCACGCCACCTTGTTCTGCACTGTCCGCGAACCAGCAAGGCTCTCGGCATCGAGGCGAATGACGGAAGTCAGAGGTTTGTTCTCGATATAGAAAGGGCTGTAGTATGTCGTCGGGAGGAAAATTGCCTCGTGCTCACCCTCGTCGGAGTTGACGGGCGAAGGGGACGGGATGTTGAGCTGGACGTAGCGATTGCGGTCGAGACGATCGAAAGTGTAATCGGCCGAGGCCACAAGTTCGAGATTGTCCACCCAACGTGCCAAGTTGTCGATGCGCGCCTTGAGCATAAGCGTAGTGCGCGAATACTTGTTCTCGAAACTCTCGTTACGCTCCTCGATAAGTTCATCCTCGCGAGCCTGGTTGAGGGTATAGGTCTCGGAGAGGCGGGCGAAGAGGAAGAGCGATCTTTCGGCGATGGCGATGGTATTGCCCCACGTCATTTGGGCCGTCAGTCGGCTGTATTTGCTGAGCGGGTCGCGGCGGTCGTCATAAACCGAAGTGAAATCCACTCCCGCATGGAGCGAACCAGCCTTGCCAGGCAGACGGAAACCCTTGCCAGCGTAGACGAGTTTGGTCAGCGGATCGGCCTTGAGCCTGATTTGCAGAGGAGTCTCACCAACCTTCGAGCTCAGTTGCATGACGCCAGACGAGAGGTTGCCCCACTTTGCGGACGAGATGCCTTTGATGACCTCAATGCGCTGGACGTGGTCCGTAGAGAGAGTCTTGAGGTCGACACCTTTGTTCCATCCGAGGCGCGAGGCATACTCATCCTCATCGGACATGGCGCTCAGTTGAGAACGGAAGCCATCGTTATCCACGCATACGCCATCCATCACAACGGCCATGCCGAGCGACGTATTGTCATCCGAACCCGACTGGCGGAGGCTGATGCGGTTGAAACCCGTGGCATTCTGCTGAGAGTAGAGACCGCCAGGCATGAGGGTCAGCGCATCGGCCACACTCGTGGGCTGGATAAGTTCCAGAGCCTGCTGACTGACCACGGCCGCCGAACCTTTCTGAGGATCGTAGTCCGCCATAACCTTAACCTCGCCAAGGGCATAAGTCTGCGGGTCGAGAGCCACATCGATAGTGCGACCGTCGGGACGGACATCCATCTCACGGTCGGCATAGTTGAGGCAAGAGAAACTAAGCGTATAGGACTCCGCGCCGGCCACCGAGAGGCGGAAACGCCCATCGAAATCGGTAAGAGTGGCGACACCCGCCCCCGCCACCTTGACGGCGGCAAAGGGGAGGGCCTCGCCTGTCTCCGAGTCACGACAGACGCCGGAGAGGGCAACCATCTGGGCCGCGGCGTGCGGCAAGATGGACACAAAAACTATTATGAGAAGAAATCGTAGCACCGCTGCGAATGTCGTGTGTTTGGTTCTCGGAGAGAGAAATGGAAATTAGTTGCTGCCCGAAGTACGCCAGCCCTCGGGATAGCCCTTGAAGTCCTGACGATGCTCAATCTTCATATCGTTGGAGCTGTTGTTGGTGCCCTGGAGGAAACCGTCGGCAGCCTCGACGCCGTACATGAAAATGCTGTGGTGACAGCTGAAACCGCTGTCGTTGCTCTGAGTAGCATAGGCATAGCCGTCGTCCACAACACGAGGGAGGCTCTTCTTCTCGAAGTTGCCCCAGTAAGGAGTGGTGGCGGAAGTGGTCTCGACGCCGTCTACGATGAGGCTGGTGGGAATCTTGTAGCCCTGGAACTCAGAGATTTCACTGTTTATATTGGCCTTATCCTTGTAGGTGAGGGCATTTGCGCTCTTGAAAGAATCCCAGTTGATGCCCGAGCCGTCGAAGATAAAGAGAGGGCGGATGCCGTAGGGGTGCATCCATGCGGTGACACCGTTAGGCATGCTGTTGGAGAGCTTGATGAGGTTGGGGACCTTGGGGTTGTCGGTTACGGTGCCCTTCTGCGAAGCGTCCTCGTCGGCGAGCTCAAAGTCTGCGCCCGAGAGGTTTACGGGGATGCCGGTGTCCTTGTCAGCGTTATAGTCGTAGTTGGCAGAGTGGTCGATAGCGGAGGAGGCTATCACGTAGACCTCGCCACTCTTGAGGAGGTAGGTCTTGCCGTCGCCGGGAATCATATACATATTGGCAACGGAGACATAGTCGGGAAGGAGATCCGTGAGGGCTGCGCAAGGAAGAGTGTTCATATTGCTGCTCTGCGAGATCACGAGGCTATCGACGTAGATATCGTGGTCGGAATTGTTGGCAATGACGATGTACTGGTCGGGGTGCATCATCGTGCCGCCATAGGTACCGCCGTTGTAGAAAATCTCTTTGAGGACGAGGCCATCCTTCTGACCGAGGTATGCCTTGCCGAGGTGGGCAACGGGGATGGAGACAGTCTTGCTGGAGGCGTACTGCTCGATGTCGGTGGAGCCGGTGTAGCCCTTGCCGTCAACTGAGCCTGCTACTACAATGGCGTAGCTGCCGAGGTCGACGTGGAAAGTGGCCTTGCCGTCCTTGTCGAGGTTGGCGACTTGCTGATTGCCACTGCGCTGCGAAGAGAGCTTGACGGAGAAGTCCGAGAAGTCCGCAATGGCGTCGGTAGAGGAGGCCTGGATGGTGATGTCGATCTTGTCGTCGTCGTCGGAATCGTCGCATGCCACGAAGCCGAGGCTTAAGAGTGCGATAGAGAAAAGTTTTGCGAAGTGTGTAAGTTTCATCTGTTTTACTTTAGACTTGATTTAAACTTGGCGCAAAGTTAGATTTGTTCTAAGTACGCACAGTTGCACAAAATCGACCACGACTTGCACTTTTGCGCAGGGGGCAAAGATTTAACATTCTGGGCTCTAAATGCACAAAATAGCTATTTTTGAGTATTGACACGCACCCGTTATGTAGACTAAATTTGCGCTTACGCGCGGCACACATATACCCATAGGAACACACTCCGCACGCAAGGAGAGCCATGACAGAAACAGAGAAATTCGTCCGGATTACAGCCATTGAGCAGACAGCGGAATACGACCGCAAAAACATACACCAACACGACAACTACGAACTCGTATGGTTCACCGAGGTCAACGTGAAAGACGTGATATACATAGACTTCGGAGAATACCCAATAGAGTCCGACACCTTCTACTTCATCTCGGCCCACCAGATGCACCGCATAGACCGTGCAGGCAAAAAGGGCATAGTAATCTCCATCAGTCCCGACTTCTTCAACCAGATAATAGAGACGAACGTCTACCCGCGGTCAACCTTCGCCATCAACTCCATAATCAACATGCGCAAGTGCGAGCTCTGCCGCTCGATGATTTTCCTAATCACAAATGAGTATAATGGGCAATGCCGCTACTCACTAATGGAGGCATATTTCCGCGCCCTCTTTATCCACATGGGGCCCATTCTCGACAAAAATCCCATTGTCGGGAAAAAGCGCAAGGCAGCCGACCTGCTCGACCTTATTGAAGACAATTATATCGCACACCGCGAAGTAGCGTTCTACTCCGAACTGATGAAGATGAGCGACAAGGCCACAAACGACGTGGCGAAGGCCGTGCTCGGCAAGACCGTCAAGGACCTCATAAACGACCGCCTCGTGCTCGAGATAAAGCGCGGCATTGCCTCGGCACAAGAGAGTTTCAAGGAGTTGGCCTTCCGCCTCGGGTTCAATGAGCCGAGCTACTTCACGCGATTCTTTAAGCAGCAGACGGGATTTTCGCCCGAGAAGTATCGCGAGAGGTATGCGCAGATGGTCGAGGCCTGAGGGGAGGTCTGTATTTATCGTTGAGAGGCATGGTTCGGCCTGTGGCGTTTGCTTTTCTTTGCAGATGTTAATACATTTGTAGAAAATACCACATAATGAACCTACGTACATTTATTGCCACGTCGGCATGCTTAGCCTCTCTTTGCATCCCGACCAACGCACAACAGACAAGCGAAAAACTCGGCCGCGCACCGGTGGCCGTAATGAGCAGCCAAGGCGTACTCGTATCATGGCGCGCACTGACTAAAGACGCAGCCGACATCACATTCGACATCTACCGCAACGGCACAAAGATTGCCGAAGGCGTCTCCGACAAGACGAACCACCTCGACGCAGACGGCAGCGCAGGCGACACATACCGCATAATCTCCTCAGCAGGCGAAGAGTGCACCACCAAAGCATGGGAGAGCATCTATACAAGTTTCGACATCAAGCGTCCGGCATCTATCAAGAGCGGCAACACCACAGGACGCTATCGCCCGGACGACATGAGCGTTGGCGACCTCGATGGCGACGGAGAGTATGAGCTCGTACTCAAATGGTTGCCCGACAATGCGCGCGACAGCGGCAAAGATGGCTACTCGTCACCCATAATCCTAGCGGCGTACGAAATGGACGGCACGGCACTCTGGAGCCAGAATATCAACCTCGGCCTCAACGTCCGCTCCGGCAATCACGACATGCAGTTCGTAGTCTATGACCTCGACGGCGACGGGCGCGCGGAACTCGTATGCAAGACGGCAGCAGGCTCAAAGGACGGCAAAGGCGCATATGTGTCAGCCGCCGGCGATGCCACAATCCAAGCCACAGACAACACCAAGACATACGTCACCAGCAAAGGCCGCGTGAATGGCGGAGAGGAGTTCCTGACCGTTTTCGACGGCAGGACGGGCGCTGCCCTCAAGACTGTAT
>CAVILU010000077.1:0-9825 GCA_963643535.1 bacterium
ATATACAATTGCATATACAATTGCAAATAGATCGTGAAAGTCGTACCCCGAGGCAACTAGAGAATCGCCATAGGCTACTGCGTCATTGGGTGTTTGGGCGTTCTTAAGTTTTTCGAGCAGATCCGCCTGTCTGCGAGTTGGTACAATGTGCTCTTCTGTGGATTTCTTGGGCTCCTCTGCGTCGGCGAGGTAGACACCGAGTTCGCTCCTTAGCCTATTCTCACATTTAGCACTTTCAAGTTCTTGATTACATTCTTCGATGAAATCGTGACCGCCCATGTGGACGGTGACATTGTAGCCTTGATATCCCAGATCCTCGAGGCTGTCGAGTGCGAGTTTGTAGTCTGCGGGCAAGGCTTTTTTTAGGGCGTTGTAGACCTTTTTTTTACCGAGTACCTTGTTGCAGTAGACCCTGTTGATGGTGCAGAATTTTTTTGTACTCGGGGGTAGACTGCCTTTTTTGCTTAGGACCTTGTTGCAGAACTTCAGTGCTTTCTCGTACCCCAAATCCTTATCGCTGTTCTTATTGAAATCGACAAATAGACAAGAGCTCACAATTCCGCATAATGCGTCGAAAGGAAGTGCCGCAACGTAATTTTGGAACAATGCCACAGCCTCGTCGTCTCGGCCGGTTAATTTCAAAACCAAAGAGTAAAGTAGTGCGTCCCATTCGTTTTCGGCGTTTATAAAGTTGAAGCCTGCGGACACGAGTGAGTCTCCATAAGCAGCCACATCATTGGGAGTTTCGTATTTCCTAAATTTTTCAAGCAGCTCCTCCTGCCGTGGTGTGAGCTCTTGCTCTGTGGCTGGCAGAGAACTGACGTCTGCGGACACAAGTGTGTCTATATAAGCCGCAACATCATTAGGCTCATCAATGAGAACGGCGCGGCATGACACAAGTGAGTCTCCATAAGCAGCCACATCATTGGGAGTTTCGTATTTCCTAAATTTTTCAAGCAGCTCCTCCTGCCGTGGTGTGAGCTCTTGCGCCGCGGCTGGCAGAGAGCATGAGATAAGCACCAACAGGAGTGCCAGGATGGTGAGTGTGTGTTTCATAATAGAGTTTTGTGTGTTATTGATTTTAGGTGAGTGCAAGATTTACATCTTATCCTCGCGCTCGATCTGCTGGTTGAGGGTGTACATGTAGGCGGCGTAGCCTTTGGTGCAGAGTTCGTCGAGGTCGGACTTGTCCTCGGCTGACATTTTGTTGCGGATGTCGTCGTACTTCTGGTAGTTGCCGATGCGGAGCTGGCAGTAGGCGCGGACTATGTTGCTGAAGCTTGATGGGATGTTGGGCACCTTGGCGGCCATGGCTACGATGGTCTCGCTGACCTCGAGCATATTATTGAAGTCGTGGTCGAATCCGTAGTAGTCCATGGCGAAGAGGTAGAGGCTGAGGGCCTTCTTGTACTTATGCTCCTGCTCGTAGAGGGCGGCGTTGGCACGGTTGGCGGAGGGGGATGTCGGGGCGAGACTCAGTGAGTACTCCAGGTATTTATGGGCGTTCTGGTTGTCGCCGGCCTTGGTGTAGATTGTACCGAGAATCTCCGCGGCCTCGGGGTTGAATGTGTTCTCGTCTAGGAGGGCGAGGAGGAGGGCTTTTGCCTCGTCGTCCCTATCCTCCTGATGGAGTGCGACGGCGTATGCTTCGGTGTAATAATCGTCCTCGTTTAGGAAGTCGAAGCCGATGAGTTTGAGGGTGTCGCCGTAGGCTGCCACCTCGGCGTAGGTCTCGGCGTGTTCTATTTGCTCCATAAGGTATTCCGCGGTGGGGAGGGTGTCTTTCGCGGCGATGGCCGAAGTGTCTTGGGCGACGGCGAGGGAGAGGGCAATGAGGGCGGTAATCATTTTTAATTGACAGCTTGCGTTAGCAGTCAACAGTTTGCCGTGGTTCGGCATGCTGTTGACGGTTAACATGGATGAACGGTTGTGTTGTACGAAAGTTTTTGGGAAATGGTGCGTTTTTTGGGGGGGGCGTCAGTTTAAGAATATTTTCCGAACATGACACGTATGTAGCTGCGGAGGCGGGAGTAGTGGGTGGCTATCATTGTCCGCGTGCCCGTGGTGACGACCCAGTAGTGGAGGCCATTCTTGGAGACGGCGTGGCCAATGCCGACCTCGTCGCAGGCGTGGGGCACGTTGCCGATGCCGAGGAGATTCCGCCGGTGCCCGGAGCTGCGGAACCAGTTTGGCATGCCGCGGTCGTGTAAGAGGAGCGCTATGGCAAACTCGCCGTCCATGTCGTCGCCCGCCGCCAGACTCTCGGTGCAGCCTCCGTATTTATACTTGAACTTCCTGAGCCAGAAATCTACGAAGTGGCCGAAACGGTCGGCATGGGATATGTATTTGTACTTGGCCATGTCCTCGGCCTTGTGCTGCGCGACCTCGGCGAGTTTGGTGTTCCATATCAATGGCTGCGAGGGCTCTACTTTCTCGAGATGGCGGATTCGTATTTCGGGGCAGTAGGCAGTCGGGTCGGCTCGCACGTCGTTGAGGTAGTTGAAGGCCAGGACTATCTGCACGTCTTCGGACGGACAGTAGAAGTAGCATTCGTTTTTGTCCTTTTTCTTCTTTTTGCTGGCTGTTTCCTGGTCGGGGCCGGCAAGGGCTGCCGGGAGTATCAGTGCCGCGGCCAGGGCGGTGAGGATGAGTCTCTTAAACATATTTTTATCGCTTATCGTTGTCCATTTTATGCTAAAACGACGGTTGGCGATAAATATTATGTTGTATCAGTCAGATTGTGAATAACACCTTTTCGCTACCCCCAAATAGCCATTTCGTACACCCAAACCGCCACTTCATACTCTGCCTCCCGAATAATTTCGGCAAAGCGGCGGGACTTTGTACGATTTGCATCGTAAACAAATCAAATATATGTTCTTATGAAAAAGATAGTAAAGGTTTCTCTATGGATTGTCGGAGTGATTGCCGTGCTCGAAAGCTTGGTCTTGGGCCATCACTTCTACGCTGGCTATAAAGACGCAGAATCTATTGCGTACATTATAAAGATGGGGGATGCGGAAGACTATATGGAATATGACCAGGTCGTGGAGTATGGCGACGCACTTGCAGATCTCGGGTTCGACTTCACCAGCGACAATCATTTATTTGGAGGAGATGTATTGTCTGTCACTGTCATGTATGCGAACGCTATGAATCATTGCGGACGGGCTACGGAAGCCCGCGAGCTCTTGATGAAGTATCTTGAGAAGAGCCCGACACAAGATACAGCGATGTACCACTTGGGCAAACTTTATCAGGGTGTAGACGACCGCGAGGCTCTCCGCTGGTTCATACGTGCGGCGAATACGGACCCTCTGAATAAGTTCCCCTATATTAGGGCGGCCGGGTATTTCGAGGAGGCTGGTGATTACGATATGGCATCGCAACTATATGCGAATGCAATCGTAGGCGCAGGTCATGCCGAAGAGTTTTATGATGTTGTGCGTTACTGCGAGAAAGTTCTCGGGTTCCCCGCCAAGCGCCCATACTTGTGCACTAAATTCTGCAAGATTATGCAAGCATATGGCAATAAGCAGACTGGAAACGAAGCCGAGTATAAAAAACTACGCCGCAAGTTGACCAATGATCAGCGAGCAGGTTTGGACAGCCTCATCCAGATGGGCTTCGTGCCCTACACCGACGATTGGAAAGTGAGGCACTCTCCAAAGAAATGAGGCCGCAGGTAATGCTAAAAACAAATAGGAGCCTCCGCAGTCTTTTTTGCGGGGGCTCCTTTTCGCTCTTTGCGCGGAGCTATTGTTGAGAAATATTTCTATATTAGCGGAACTGAATGAAATACTAGATATGGAAGATAAGTACCAAATACCGTTCACAAACGCCTGCATCCGCAGTTTCGGTGACCGTTTCGGATTGCCGACTCGCAACGCGTACCAATATCTCAAACGGTTCCACGGCATAGATTTCCTTGTTCAGTTCTACTCGACTCTGCATCTCCAGTCAATCGATGATACCGTGGACGACCTCGTTGCTGTCTGCAAGAAGAATGGAGGGGCGTTGGGATGAGGCTTTTCCATGGTACCAATGTTGATTTGATTTGTAATCAACTAAATTAAACCTTCTTGACCACTCGCGCCGGGTTGCCCACGGCCACGGAGTTAGCCGGTATGTCCTTAACCACTACGCTGCCGGCGCCTATAACACAATTATCGCCAATCGTGACGCCCGGGCAGATGGTCACTCCACCGCCACTCCACACGCTGTTTCCAATGCTGATCGGCTCGGCCCACTCGACGCCCTCATTGCGCTCCGCAGGCTCCAATGGGTGGCACGCCGTATAGAGCCCAACGTTCGGGCCTATGAAACAATTGTCGCCAATGGTCACGAGCGCCTCGTCGAGTATCGTGAGGTTGAAGTTCGAGAAGAAATTCTCCCCCACGCTGATGTTGCAACCGTAGTCGCAGTAGAAGGGCTGCTCCACTTTGATGTTTTCACCCGTCTTGCCTATGATCTTGCGTATCAGGGCTCGGCGACTTGCGGTGTCTGTGCTCCTCAAGTTGTTGTAGTCCTGGCAAAGGTCTTTTGTCCTGTCCAGTTTCTCCCAAAACTCGGGCGTGGCAGCCTTGTAACGCTCACCGCAGAGCATCTTCTCCCATTCGCTCTTTTCTGCCATAATGTCTTGCTTTTCAGAGTAATCCTTTTCCGATGAGCCTTATTATGTTGTCCGCCGCGTCCTCGACGAGCTCCAGCGCATACTCGAAGTCGCTGTCGTCGCCATAATATGGGTCGGGTATTGACTTCTGCCCTTTGTGGTCCACGAGGTAGTCCGCCATTAGTCGTATTTTCTTCTTAGCCTCTTCCGTCGGGGCTTTTGCGCGGAGGTCGGAAATGTTCTGCGCATCCATGCCCATGATTATGTCGAACCTCTCGAAGTCGCTCGCCGACACCTGACGCGCACGATGGTTGAAGTCATACCCGTGCCTGCGCCCGCAAGCCCTCATACGGCTGTCTGGCAACTGGCCAATGTGCCAACCGCCAATACCCGCCGAGTCAATCTCAATGTCGAGACCCGCCTCGGCCGCCTTTTTGCGCACCACACCGTCGGCTGCCGGGCTCCGACATATGTTGCCTAGGCATACGAATAATATTTTCATCGCTTTCTATTGACAATTTACGGGTACTTGCCAAGGGTGGAAGTCCCGGAAAAAGAAACATCAAAAAAGAGTATTGGCAACTAACCGTATGTACCCAGGTGACTAACGTTAACTGTGAACTGTTAACTGGTTTAGTTTCCCCACGTGTCGCGGTCAAGCGACCTATATTGTATAGCCTCAGATATGTGCTGCGCCATGACAGTCTCCGAATTATCGAGGTCTGCAATGGTGCGCGCCACCTTGAGTATGCGGTCGTATGCGCGTGCCGAGAGGCCAAGCTTGTCCATAGCCATCTTGAGCACCATCTGGCCTTGCTCGTCGGGACGGGCGTAGGTGTTCAGCATTCGGGGCGTCATCTGGGCGTTGCAGTGGACACCCTTGCTTCGCTTAAACCGCTCACTCTGAATGGCTCGTGCGGCAATGACACGTTTGCGGATCTCGCTGCTCGGCTCGCCTGCGGGGGCGTCGTTGAGTTTCCCAACGGGCACGGGCACTACCTCGATGTGGAGGTCGATGCGGTCCAAGAGTGGGCCCGAAATTCTGCCAAGGTATTTCTGCACTTGGCCGGGGCCGCAGGTGCATCGGCGTGTCGGGGAGTTGAAATAACCGCACGGGCATGGGTTCATACTCGCCACGAGCATGAACGATGCCGGATACTCTACTGAGAATTTGGAACGTGAGATGGTTATCTTGCGGTCCTCAAGTGGTTGGCGCATCACTTCGAGCACCGAGCGTTTGAACTCAGGCAGCTCGTCGAGGAAGAGCACGCCGTTGTGGCTGAGGCTTATCTCGCCCGGCTGGGGGTACGAGCCGCCGCCGACGAGGGCTACGTCGCTTATCGTGTGGTGGGGGCTGCGGAAAGGGCGTGTGGTCAGCAAAGCCATCTCGCTCTTGATGTTGCCCGCCACGGAGTGTATCTTGGTGGTTTCGAGTGCCTCGTCGAGCGTGAGCGGTGGCAATATGCTTGGCAATCGCTTGGCCATCATGCTCTTGCCCGAGCCTGGCGAACCTATGAGCAGGATGTTGTGACCGCCTGCGGCTGCTATCTCCAGTGCTCGCTTGACGTTCTCCTGTCCCTTGACGTCGGCAAAGTCGAGCAGGTTGTCGGCCTCGGCGCGGTTGAACTCGGCGTCGGTGTCTATGATGGTCTTTGCCAATGCCGTCTCGTCGCCGCAGAGGAATCGTACCACCTCATTGATGGTGCTCGCCCCGTAGACGTTGAGACCGTCCACCACGGCCGCCTCCTTGGCATTGGCCATGGGGAGTATGAAGCCCTCGAATCCCTCTTCCTTTGCTTTGAGGGCCATGGGGAGAACTCCTTTTATCGGGTTGAGCTGACCGTCGAGCGAGAGCTCACCCATGATGATGTATTTGTCGAGTTTGTCGGGTGCGCACTGTCCCGAGGCCCCGAGGATGCCCACTGCTAGCGGAAGGTCGTATGCCGAGCCCTCTTTGCGTATGTCGGCCGGGGCCATGTTGATTACGACGCGCTGTTGCGGATATTTCCATCCATTCTCGCGTATTGCGCTCTCAATGCGTTGCTCACTCTCTTTGACGGCCGAGTCGGGCAGGCCCACAATGAAAAACTTGATGCCGGCCGATATGTTGACCTCCATCGTTACGGTGAAGGCGTCTATGCCGCTCACGGCGCTGCCATAGGTCTTGACGAGCATTGTTCTCTCTTTCTTTTAGTTTCTTATTCCTACAAATATACCTATCTCCGCAATCTTCTGCAAATTGCAAATAGTCAATGGTCAACCACTGTAATCAAAGCTAAGCTGTTAATAGTAATGGTGCCGTAAACAATCAAAGTACAGTATCCAACACCAAAACAATCCACGGAATTGTCAATTCAGATAATAGTAATGGAGCAGTAAACAATCAAAGCACAATATCCAACACCAAAACAATCCACGGAATTGTCAATTGTCAATTGTTAATTGTCAATTGAAAGGGCTTGCCAATCTGTAATCCCCTTGCCGAGGTCGTCCAGTTCAATGGCAAGACCGATGACTCTGTATGAACCTCCCTTGAATGGCTCGAGATATTTTTTGTCTTTAATCTGCTTTGCGGCAGCGGCGCGGCCTCCATTGTTTTTCAACTTCAGCTCAACGACGTAAATCGTACGCACAGTCCATACCACAAGGTCAATCCGCCCACCGGCATGCATGTGCTCCGCCTCTACCCTGAATCCTAAGGAGTTGAAGATGGTGCTGAAGATGAATCGGTAACGCTCCTCCATATGCATCGTTGCCAACTTCTTGTTGCTGTACGGAACGTCGGCCACGAGAGCCTTGAGACTTTCCATGGCCTCGTTTGTGTTGGCGCGGTTCAGCTGCACACGCAGTAAGTTTTGCGTGGTTATGACAGTCGACTGGCTCCGCATAGTGAGGGTTGGCAGGACTACGTTGTTAAGAGCTTGGCGCACCTCGTGGTTAGGGATTCCTAACTCGTAAGTACCATCCTCATAACCCTTGATTGTAAGGTAACCGCATTGGTAAAGAAAGAGTTCCGCCCCGCCTCCTGTGACGTCCGATGTCGTGAGAATGTCCGAATATATATAGCACTCCTCAAAGCCTTTTAGGCGTATGTCCATGTCATCCACGAACTTGGGCAGCAGTGAAGTCGACCCCGACGATGCCCAAAAATTCAAAATCTCTGTTCCGCCAAGCGCATTTATGAGGCTGAACGGATTGTAGACATCCACCATGTTTCTTGCGCTGAAGTGATAACCGTCGTAATACTCCTTCAGTCTGTCATGCGTCTCCTGCAGTGTCCAGCTGTTGCTCTGCGCCATCTTTTCGAGTTCGGGCCCGAAATATTCAGCTATTTCCGCCTCCGTGATGCCACAAAGTGGCGCATACTGGGGCATGAAACTTATGTTGGTCAGGTTGTTGAGTACCGAGAAGAGCGATATCTGGGTGAATTTCGTGATGCCGGTTATGAATACGAATTTCTCGTACTCGTCGTCGGCCTTCAGTATGGCGAAAACGCTGCGGTATATGGCTGTGCACTCCTCGTGGTGTGGCGTCTTCCACGAGTGTTGCAGCGGAGAGTCGTACTCGTCGATGAGGATGGCCACGTCTTTGCCTGTCTTCTTGTGCGCCGTGGTGATTATATCGTCAAATCGTACGGCGAGAGATGCTGTTTCGTCTGTCGCAATTTCGTATTTCTCCTCGTATTGACTGAAGCGTCGGTTGAGGTAGGATTGCAGTTCATCTGCCGTGGCCCCTCCTCGGCTCATGTCGAGTCGTATCACAGGGTATTCCGTCCACTCCTTCTCAAGGTCCATAATCTTAAGTCCCTCAAAGAGTTCCTTCTTTCCCGTAAGGTAACATTCGAGCGTGTCTACGAGTATCGACTTACCGAATCTCCTAGGGCGGCTAAGGTAGTTGAACTTGACTCCCTCGTTTACCATTCTCCACACCAAATCAGTCTTATCCACATACACATACCCCTCCCGTCTGATTGCGACAAACGACTGGAGGCCCACAGGCAATTTCCGTACTTGCTGTTCCATACTACATTTCTTTTTTACTCCTACAAATATATCTATCTCCGCAATCTTCTGCAAATTGCAAATAGTCAATAGCCAACCACTGTAATCAAAGCTAAGCTGTTAATAGTAATGGTGCCGTAAACAATCAAAGTACAGTATCCAACACCAAAACAATCCACGGAATTGTCAATTCAGATAATAGTAATGGAGCAGTAAACAATCAAAGCACAATATCCAACACCAAAACAATCCACGGAATTGTCAATTCAGATAATAGTAACGGTTAGCAGTAAACAATCAAAGCACAATATCCAACACCAAAACAATCCACGGAATTGTCAATTGTCAATTGTTAATTGTCAATTGTAAGGGCTTGCCAGTCTATCAGCCCCATGCCGAGGTCATCCAGCTCAACTGCTAGTCCGAAGACCTTACGGCTGTCACCCCTAAATGGCTCCAGGTATCCATTATCCCGAATCTGTTTTGCAGCGGCGGCCATCCCGCCGTTGTTTTTTAGCTTAAGCTCCATCACGTAGATGTAGCGCGATGCCCAGGCCACGAGGTCAATCCGTCCACCTGCATGCATACGCTCCACCTCCACTCGGAGACCAATGGAGTTGAGAATGGTGCTGATAATGAGTCTGTAACGCTCCTCCATGTCCATAGACTCCAACTTCTTGTTGCTGTACGGGACGTCGGCAATGAGCGATTTCAATGTCTTCTTTGCCTCGGGCAATTGCCCTGTGCCGAGCTGGAAACTCAGGTTATATTGCATCGATGCCATGCTTCCCGCCTGCCGCAGTGTGAGCGACGGCAGCACAACTTCATACAGTGCTTGCTTCACTTCTTGGTTTGGGAATCCAAGTGTATATCCGAACTCATTACTGCTTTTGATTGTAAGGTAACCCGATTGATACAAAAACAGCTCAGCACTGCCGCATGTCACGTCCGATGTCTCCAAAATGAACTGAGGAACGCCGCACTCCTCAAAGTCTTTCAGACGTATGTCCATGTCATCCACGAACTTGGGCAGCATTGAGGTCGACCCTGACGATGCCCAAAAGTTCTTGAGCTTCAATTGGCTAAGTGCGTTTACAAGGCTGAACGGGTTGTAGATGTCTACCATGTTGTCCTCGCTGAAGTGATAACCGTCGTAGTACTCCTTCAGTCTGTCATGCGTCTCCTGCAGTGTCCAGCTGTTGCTCTGCGCCA
>CAVILU010000078.1:0-4633 GCA_963643535.1 bacterium
GTAGAAATCTTGCGTGCCATCGGCCTCAATGGCTTTGCGCACGGGTGACTTGAAGACGTCGAGTGAGATGCATACTACTTCGAGTCCCTCGGCCTGCGCAAAGGTGTCGTTGTGGAACTTGTCGCGGATTTGCAGGAGGTTGTAGGCATTGACGCGCGATGTGGCGTCGTATGATGCCCAAAAGCTGACGATCAGCATTTTGCCATTGAGCGAGTCGGCTGCGATGTTGCCACCTCCAATGAGGGTCTCCTCTTCGAGGGCTTCGAGCTCGCTTCGGTATGTGCTCTCCTGACTTTCTTCTTTGCTCGACGTGAATATTACAGTCATCACGACGAAGCTGATAATGCAGATTAAACTGTTCTTGGTCATTTGTTGTCTATTCTGCAACATAGTGTGGCGTCTTGCATGACTCGGGGAAAGGACCCTTGTCAACTTGCCTCAACCTGCCGGCTCGCGCTCTCTTAGCGTTTTCACGCTTGCCGACAAGTACCTTGCTCTTTACGCCCGTAGGCATACGTCGCAAAATGCTATTGCTGCAAATTTCATCGACGCAAAACTACACTCCAATGATGAAAATCAACAACTTATAGCGTTAAATAACAGCAAATTATGTTACCCTGCGAATTTAGAGGGTTCTAAACGCTTGAAAATGAATGCTTTGTTAAATAGTTAAAAATGCGCAAGTTACGCTTTTCTCGGTGCGGAAATTTACGAAAACGTTTGTGATGCCCCTCTTGCTGTGTCGCACTCTCTAATTCCCAATGCGGCAATAGATATGTTGTCCACACACCATCTTTGGCCTGAACTTATCGTCCACAACCACTTTGCCATTCATGATCACGTAGTCTATCTTGCCGCGGAAACGTACATCCTGCATATCGCCACTCGGGGCGGCAAAACGTGCGTCGTCCGTGTAATTATGATCCCAGATGATGAGGTTGGCGGATGAGCCTTCGCGTACCATTCCGAGATTTGGACTCATGCCTACAAAACTTGCGGGGCGCGTCATGGCGTATTCCGTAAGCTCGCCAACCGTCAGGCGATTTTCGAGGTCTATGGCATTGAGGAGCGGCAATTTGTTGCGTGACACAATCTCGGGCGTCATGTCCGGCCACCGCTCTTTGATGGCTTTGGAAGCACTATATGCCAATCCGAGTGAGCACCAGCTATTCTCTCGCAATGCATCCACAATAGTTTGAGCCTGAAGCTTCTCGCCCAGGCCACTTTCTTTTGCGAATGGGTCGTAGCACAAGTGGGCTGCGACAACGCAGTGGCCTACAAGGCTCTTGACTAACTTAAATTCCTCTTCGTACTCAATGCCAATGATGTACGCCTTGTTGTTGCTGTCCTCCCTAAGGGTCCGGCAGAGTTCGCGGAGTTGTATGGCGCGAACTGTGGGCGTGATGAGTCCGCGAAGGTCGTATATTACTCGTAATCCGAGAATCCTGGCTGCAGTGATGTGCTGCGCCATAGTTTTCACGTCGTCGTATTTCTCGTCTCCGAAGCGCATTATAGCAGTCGATACGCCATACTGAATCTTTATTTTGCGGATTCTGCGGCTGTCGGCAATCGTTACTTGGTGGAGGGGAAGGTGGAATGCGTAGTTGAGAAGAGGGGCTGTGGCGTTAGCAAAGTCGTCTATGTTGTCCTCGATGTTTGACGATACGGTCATAATGGCCGTTATGCCCGCAGTGGCGTTTTCGAAGTTCAAATTTTGGAGGGCGTCGCTGTCAATCCGCATGGGACGCGGGTTGCTGAGGCTCAAGAGGGTTGGCAATACATAGCTCCCCTTTGCGTCTATGTCGATAGTGTCAGTCAGCGGATGAGGAATGTCCGACCCGATACCAATTATGCTGCCACCGGTCATAAGAATGGACACGACGTCGCCATCGGCGGGCGTCTCAGGTAGTCGAGCATTTCGTATCAGGAGGTATTGCATAATTATTCTTTGCTATTAGGCTCTAATTTACTTCTTTTTAGCCTTTGTTGTGCCTTGTGCGCCTGTTTTTAACACATCACGCAAGCCAATCGCCTGCCGTAAGTATACGCACAATGTGCCCAATCTCGTTGATTTATTTTTGTTTACGCATAGAGCGACGTTGCGCAGGCTCTAGTTTCCTTAGGTCTATATTTTACTACGAGAAAATCCCCGCAGAGGACTCTGTCTCCGCGGGGATGTGTGTTCGTTTAAGTCTTTCGCTTCGGTTTTACTTGTCCTTCTTGTCCCATTTGAATGAGAGACCGAAGCCAAGGAGCTCCTTGCACTGGAGGCGTGCGCCGCGCTCGCGGGTCGATACGGTGACAGTGCCGTCGGCGGCTGTCTCGGTATACTGCTCCTTGTACTTGACGTCGTCATCGAAGAGGAGGTTGACCTTGATGAGTGCGGTCAGCCAGTCGTTGACCTTGAGGTTGAAACCAGTCTCGACATCGACATCGATATGCTCGGGGTGCTCTTTCCAGTTGGTGAAGAAGTCACCGCGGAAGTAGTAGTCCACATTCTTTACGATGTTGGGGTGGTTGTAGGTTATCTTGGCGGTGGCACCGAACTCACCACGTGCTTTCTCGCCTTCGTCTACACCGTATGTCGTGGAGAGGAGTGTGTCGCTCACGATGGTCATCTTGGCGGCCACGGGCGAGAGGTATATCGAGAGCTTGTCGTTAGGCTTGTAGAGCATACCTAAAGAGAAGTTAAGGTAGCCTGGCGACATGAATTTGGAGACGAGGGTGGTGTCCTTGTCGTACTTGTAGCCTTTGCCAAACTGGCTCTTGAAGTCTAAGAGGCCTGAGTAGAAGAGCTTCTGGCGTGCGGCATCGTAGCCGTAGACGGACGAGAGGTGAATCTTGTCTTCCGATTTTTGGAAGTCCTCACCCTTGTATCGCATGATGCCATAGCCGAGCTCGAGGGTGTTGTCCCACGTGGCTTTCTCGCTCTTGTAGTTGGCGTATCCGTTGCCGAACCATGTGCCGGTGAATGAGTTCTTGCCGCCGGCTGCCCAGTTCTTCAGAGATATCTGGTTTACTGTGAGTGACGTGAATACGCCAGTCTTCCACTTGGATTCTGGCTTTGCGGCCTCGGTGGCTGCTGCCTGCTCTTCTTGGGCGTAGGTGGTGGTGCCTGCCACGATTGCGAGGAGGGCGGGTAGTAAGAATTTGAGTTTCATCAGAGTTGGTTAACTAAAATGTGTTTTGCCGCCTTCTACGCAATTGAGCGTGTTTTGTTTTCCGCTATGTTATGTTGGGTGCGATTTTTTTTGTCGACCTTTATGGAGTTGACTTATATATAAGGTCGCACGTCGGTAATAATCATACCAGCTGTGCGGGCTGCCTCGATACCCGTGTCTCCGTCCTCGAAGACTTGGCACTCTTCGGGGGGTATGCCCATGAGTTCGGCGCAGCGGAGGAAGGTCTCGGGGTGAGGTTTATGGTGTTCTACGTCGTCGGCTGCCACTATGTGGTCAAAGAGACTAATGAGGCCTGTCGAGGTAAGCATCAGCTCTGCGCGGTGCCTGTCGCTGCCCGTGCCTATGGCCATGGGTATCACGCCTTTGGCTGCGCGTGCCACGTCGGCAATGACTTTTATCTCCTCTACGTCGTCGGCGTGCCCATTGGCTATCTCGCGTTTGCGGGCTACAATGGCGTCACAGTTTGTGCCGGGCTTGCCGTGCCGCTCTACAATTAGACGGGTTATCTCCTCGATGGAGCGACCTGTCATACCTATAAACTCCTCGCGCTCAATAACTATTCCCTGCTCGCGGAGGGCCGTATCCATTGCGCGCCAATTTATTTCGAGGCTGTCAATCAGTGTGCCGTCGAGGTCGAAGATGAGGGCCTTTGCTCTCGGGTCTATCAAGCTTTTGCTGGTTGTGCTTGTTGCCATTAGAATTTTATGAATGTGCCGTTTTTGAGGTTGGAGCTGATGTCTTTTATTCCGCCTATGATGTCTTTGTGGGTGTTGACGAAGATATTGCGGAACGAGAAGAAATCGTCGTCGGTGCTGGCTTCGGCTTCGGGCTCAACGCCCATTTGCGCCAATGCCTCTTTCAGTCCGTCGGGGTCGTCGGAGATGAGGAGTACCTTGTCTCCAAGCAAGAGCTCAGTCTTACCCGTTGGTACGAAATATGCCTCCTCGCGTTTCACGAGTACTGCCACGCAGTTCTCTGGCAGGGGAAGTTTGAGCAGTTTGTCGCCGTAGTTGAGGATTTGCTCCGAGATGGTGAGTTCCGCGAGTACGGATTTAATATCGTCGGAGAGCTCCATGTCGAAGTCCTTGACCTTGCCTAGCTCCTCGGGCGTGTCGATGAGGTTGAGTTTCTGGGCTACAGTGGCGAGCGTAGTGCCTTGTACCACAAGTGATACGAGGGTGCAGATGAAGACTATGTTGAAGATGAATCGCGCATGAGGCACGTCGGATGCCAATGCCAAAATAGCAAAGATGATGGGCACCGCACCGCGCAACCCCACCCACGAGATGAACGTCTTGCTGTCTTTGCTAATATTGCGGAACGGCAAAAGGCATACGAAGACACTCACCGGTCGCGTGATGAATATCATGAGAAGGCTCACAATAAGGCCGGGTACAATGAGCGGAATGAGCTCATGAGGATTGACCAGCAAACCGAGTGCCAAGAACACC
>CAVILU010000078.1:4700-9621 GCA_963643535.1 bacterium
AAGCTGACTAAGCCAAGCGAGACCATCGAAGAAGTTGACCGCCGAACGCTTATGCACAAACCTCGAGTTGCCCATGACGACGCCTCCAATGTAGACGGCCAAGTAACTATTGCCGCCCATAAAGTAGGACGACGAGAACACGAAGATGCACGCCGTGAGCACAAGGATTGGGTACAAACTGGCGTTCTCAATCTTTATCTTGTTGATTATCCAGACAAAGGCATAGCCAAAGACAAGGCCAATGAGCGAGCCGACTGCAAATTGCTTGATGAGCTGCAGTACGGCATCGAGGTAGTCCGGCTCGCCACCCTGGCACAAGAGTCCTATGAGCGTGATGGTCAGCATATACGCCATAGGGTCGTTACTACCACTCTCGAGCTCGAGCATCGGGCGCAAGTTGTTCTTGAGGTGGAGCCCCTTGCCGCGGAGGATGGAGAATACTGAAGCCGAGTCGGTGGACGACATTGTAGCGGCCAAAAGGAGGGAGGCTGTCAGTGTGAGTGGGATGGTGCCCAGTGCCGGGATGTTGAAAATGAGGTGGATAAGGATTCCCGTGAGAGCTGCTGTCAGTACCACACCAAGCGTGGCGAGCACGATGCCGGGGCCAAGTACTGGTTTTATGTCCGATATCTTTGTGTCCAGTCCGCCCGAGAAAAGTATAATACAGAGGGCTACTGTGCCTATGGCCTGCGCCGTGGGCAGACTCTCAAACTGAATTCCTAAGCCGTCTGAGCCACAGAGCATGCCGACGCCAAGGAACAGCAAGAGGAGCGGGACGCCAAACCTGTATCCCGCCTTGCACGCCAAGATGCTCAGGAAGAAGAGTATCGATATACCTAAGAGTATGGTTTCGACTGACATAGACTTTTTGTAAGATGCGTTTTGTTTGAATTGAATGTGTCGTCTGTTAATGAGCTTTTGTGTCTCGCGGTAGAAGGCAACGGTGCCTCAAATTGGGGCGCATTAACCTACGATGACAAATATACGAAAATTGCGTCTCTTTTAAAATTGCGGCCTTATATATCAAATCTTTTTAACCTTATTTGACTACTGCTGAGGAGTAACAAATTTGACCTCTTGTTACTTTTGCCGCGACAAAAACAGGCATCTTTTTACTCCCCCTTTTGCGTCTTCCTACATACAACACACACATATAAGAGCAATAAGCATATGGCGACAACGACTTGCGAACCCAATACGGACGGACGCATGACAGCGCGTCATTGGGCAGCCCTCATCGGCCTCACTATGGCCGCCTTCATCTTCAACACGTCGGAGTTTGTGCCCATCGGCCTTCTCACGGATATCGCCGCAGACTTCGGCAAGACTGAGAGTGAGACGGGTATGCTGATCTCTGTCTACGCATGGTGCGTGGCCCTGCTTTCGCTCCCCCTCATGATTCTTGCGAGCCGTATGGAGATGCGTAAGCTTATGCTTACTCTTGCCGGGGCGTTCTCTTTTTTCCAATGTCTCTCTTGGGCGTCTGGCAGCTACGCTATGCTAATGGCAAGTCGAATAGGCGTGGCTTGTTGCCACTCAATTTTCTGGAGCATTGTGTCGCCAATGGCGGTGCGCATTGTGCCTAATGGACACAAGGCTATGGCGCTCAGTACTATTGCTACGGGTAGTGCCGTGGCGATGATTGTGGGTTTGCCTCTGGGGCGCGCCGTCGGTCTGCTGCTCGGTTGGAGGATGACGTTCCTCAGTGTGGCAGGTGTGGCGGCTCTCGCTTTGGCTTTTATGGCTCTTACGTTGCCTGTTCTCCCGAGCGAGGGTAAGTTCTCGGTGCGCAAGTTGCCTGTGCTTCTTAGCAATCGCGCACTTGTGCTCCTCTATGCTTTTACTGCTGTTTGGGTCGTCGGTTATTATACTGCGTACAGTTACATCGAGCCTTTCCTCGGTCAGATAGCGGGGCTCGACGAGCAGCATGTCACCATCACGCTAATGCTCTTCGGCGTGGCGGGAATTATTGGCGGCCAGGTGTTTGCGCGTCTCTATGGTCGTGGACCTCTGCGTTTTATTGGCTCCATGGCGGTGCTTATGACTGTTTGCCTTGCGCTGCTTCTCCCGGCTGCCTCATATGAGTGGGCCGTATGGGCTGTATGTCTTTTCTGGGGAATGTCCACCACGGCCTGCAACATTGCTCAGCAGAGTGAGCTTATCGCTATGACCCCGGGTTCGGATACCGCGGTGGCAATGAGTATCTACTCGGGTATTTTCAATCTTGGTATTGGCACGGGGGCCGCTGTCGGTGGCGTTGTCTGCTCTCTCTCTTCTGTCAGCTCTATTGGTTGGGCTGGTTGCCTATGGTCAATCGCTGCTCTTGTCGTTTGGTTCGTCGCCCTTATGCCGGCGATTAAGAAGAATGGCAGGGCTTGGTAATTCCTATTTCATTCTCTTGACGCAAGCCAGTTGGTGAGTGTAGAGGCCTCTCTCGTGGTTGTAGATGCCTTTCTCGTCAAGTGTGTCTATGCGCACCATTCCCGATGAGTGGATTATAGTGCCGTCGCCTCGGCATAGGCCAACATGGCATATCCGCCCTTTGTCGTTCTTGAAGAAGACGACATCATTGCGCTGTGCGGCAGCAATATCAATCTCTTCTCCGAGATTTATCATTTGCGAGGCGTCGCGTGGCAACTGTTTTCCGCAAACTTTAAACGCTATCTGTACGAGGCCCGAGCAGTCGATTCCCATAACCGTACGCCCGCCCCACAGGTAAGGTGTGCCCATCATATGCATGGCGCAAGCCACTGGGTCGAGATCGTCTGCGTCGTCTGTGGGCTTCTCCTCAATTCCCCAGAAATCACCGTTGAGACTGAAGATTTGCAGGAATGTACCTTCATAAGGTATCTCCGTCTTGCGTAGCCCGTGTATCTCAGAGCCTTGGGTCAAGAGTAATGGGCGGTTGAACGGCTCTCCGTCGTCCCTATACTTCTTTTGCACAAATGTCACGGCCTCGGGTAGGATATACATCTCGGCCCGATTCCAACGGTCAATCTCAGCTTCCGCTATCTCAGTCACGAGTTTGGAGTCTATCCAACCTTCGTAACCGTCCGTCTGCATCTTGATTTTTGCCCATCTGCCTTCAACCTCCTGCACCTCATAAGTCTCGCCAAAGAGTATCTGGGTGACCATTTCCGAGGCCTCGGAGTTCGATGCGCGCACGGGAATTGCGCTATATGTGCATATGGACCGTTTCATAATATATCAGAAGATTGTATGTCGGATCGCCGTTATCAACGAGAGCCTGTGCCTTTCAGTTTGCGAAACTAAAGTCAATTAGACACACAGTCCACTCTCGCTCGGAAGTGCCAGTAATTGTCAATTGATTTCATCGAAGTTCGATAGTCTGCCCAACTTGCAGCTCCTCGCCATTCGCAAGCCCGTTGCGGTTCTCGAGTTTGCTGAGCTTGATGCCATAGGCATGGGCAATATCCCACATCGTCTCGCCTCGCTTCACCTCGTGGGTTTTGCAGTCGGGGTGCGAACGGTTGCGCTTGGGACGCAGATAGATGTAGGAGAGTTTAGATATGTCGGCGCCTTGCGCAAGGTCGTTATACTTATAGAGTTCCCAGAGCATAAGGTGGAATTCATTGGCGATGCTTTGGAAGGTGTCGCTGGATGTGAGCTCTACGTACTGCACGCCGTTGTTGTACTTCACCTCATGGGTGGGCAGCGGGTCTATTGAGAAAACGGACTTTACTTTAGGGGTTGTCTTGCCGCTTGTCGACGAAGATGATGAGTTGCTATTCTTCTTTTTCTTGTTGTTGGTGGTCTGTCTTCCCTGACTGTTGTTTTTCTTCTTAGAATCGTTCACGGTCGTCTTGCCACTATCGTCGGCCGAGTTGCTTATGTCGCTCATCTCGTCCGTGGTGGCGTCGGAAATCTCGCCCTCGGCGGTGTCGTAGACCGAGAGGCCTTCCTCCTCAATGATGGTTATGAGTCGCTCGGCATATGTGCGCTCGGTGGCGTAACCGCACTTCTTGAGTCCCTTTGCCCAACCTTTGTAGTCGGTCTTGTCGAGGGTGAAGAGGCTGGCGTAGCGGCTCTTGCTTGTCAGGAAGTCCGAATGGTCCTTGAAGCTGTCATATGCGCTCTCGTAGCTGCGGAAGCACTCGTTGTTGCGGTCGTCGTCCTTATGCATAGTCTTGCCTGTCCAATCCGAATGGCACTTGATGCCAAAGTGGTTGTTGGCCTCCACCGCCAAGTCGGAGTTTCCGCAGTCGCTCTCCAAAATGCCTTGGGCGAGGGTTATGCTTGCCGGGATGCCAGTGCGTTTCATCTCGGTGATTGCCCAGTTTTTGTATTTTGCAATGTACTGCTGACGGCTCAGTCTCTGCGCATTAGATGTGCCGAGGCTTGCTATGATGAGGATTATGAGGCAGGTGAGTGTGCGCATAATGTAGAGTGTGGCTGCGTGCCGCTTTTTTCTTTTGTTTCGTTATCTCTTCCAGGTGTTGACTATTTCGCCAATGAAGACAGCATGGACCGAGCCGCGCTTTGCGTAGAAGTCTTCAAAGCCGTTTGTCATCTTGCTGGTGTCGAAGTTGTTGACGTATATCTTTTTGCACTCAATGACCACGGATGCCTCGTCGAAATAAGGTGTTCCGAGCTCTGTGAATGTGGGGTGGAGGCTTGTCTCTGCAAGTTTATTGCCGTCGCGGCCGGAGTGTGTGCCGAGATATTGAAGGTCGTCATGATACTTCTTGGGGAAACCGGAGACGGTGAAGTAATCCTCGCGCATCATATATTTGTAGGTGTAACGTGTGGTGTCCACAAAAACTACCATCACGTCCTTTCCCCAAAGTTCACCCATCGTTCCCCACGAGATTGTCATCTCATTGAAGTCCTCTTTCGTGCCGGCTGCGAGAAGCATCCAGTCGTCTGAGATAAGCTCAATGGCGTTCTTAAGAGCCTGAGG
>CAVILU010000079.1:0-9581 GCA_963643535.1 bacterium
ACCCCCGACAGGCGAGGCGTGGCCACAGCAATGCTCTACAACGCCAACACCGTGGAGCCCATCGAGATGCGCCCCATAAACGTATCGAGCGACTCCCTCGAGCTCTACACCCGCGACATTCTCTACGCCAAGATGCGAACATATGCAGGCGGTGCGGTTTTCCACCTCATGGTGAACCACTGGCCCTCGAAATATGGCGGAGTGACAGAGACCATCCCCAAACGCCGCTACGTGGCCGAGAAGGCGCGCGCTCTGTGCGACTCAATCCTCGCCACTGACCCCAATGCTAAGATTGTCATGATGGGCGACTTCAACGACGAGGCTTTCGAGCCCTCACTGACCGAATATCTTGGTGCGCAAACAAAATGCGACACCTGCCTGCTGCGCAACCTCTCGGCGGACACCAAGGACTTCAGCTACAAGTACCACGGACGTTGGAATACCATAGACCACATTATCGTAACCCCAGGCACCTGCGCCAAAGGCCGTCCCGCATTCTCCGTAGTCAAGTTCGACTACATGATTGAGCCCGACGACCGCAACCCTGGCACGCAAGGCAAGCCCAAACGCACTTACCTCGGCCGACGCTTCAATGTCGACCCCACTGGCGAAGGCGGATACTCGGACCACCTGCCGGTCATGGTCAAAATAGCATACTAAACAGTTAACAGTTAGCAGTTAACAGTTAACAGTTCGCAGTTGCCCCCACTTGCGGTTTTTCTGCAGGCGGGGGCTTTGTTTTTGGACATTTATTTTTTTGGGGGGGCATTTATTTGGGGGACTTTTGCGGACACTTTTTTCAGACATTGACATTCATTTTGCGGACAAAAAAAAGCGGGCACCCGTTGCGTCTTCATCAGACGATCGGGTGTCCGTTATCTCTTTTTATTCTCTTTGCTAGCGTTTCCTCTCTAACAATTTGCTAGAAGCTCTGCAGCCAAATCAGAAGTTGTGTGGAAAAGGCGATCGGCTCCGGCCTCTAGGAGCACGCTGTCGGCCAGTTTACCTGTGTTTACCGCCCAAACTGTCAGCCCAGCAGCCTTGCCAGAGATAACGCCAAGGGGAGCGTTCTCCACCACCAGACAATCGTCGGGGCGGCAGCCACTGCGCTCAAGGGCCATGAGATAAGGCTCGGGATCGGGTTTACCTTTCACAACATCGGCACCACAGACAAGGGTCTCCTTGACGATGCCGAAAGCCTGCTGGAGTTTGCCGACAAGGGAGGGTTGGCGGGAGCCCGTGACTACGTATACTTTCACGCCTCGTGAGGGCAGCGTCGTGAGCAGATTTTGCATCGAGGGGAGGATTGGCGGCTGCGGGCGGCTGTGCATGAGCTCCGTCTTGCGCTTATAGATGCGCTCCACGTCATCGTCTGTTGCCCCGTGGCCAAGTTCCCTGTTGAAGACCAGGTTGATGGTTCCCTTTGCCGTGCGGCCCTCGTTGGCGTACGCCTCTTCGGGGTGGAATACTATGCCCTCGGCCTCGAAAGCCTTGCACCATGAATATTCGTGGTTTGGCATGCTGTCGTAGAGCACACCATCCATATCAAAAAACACTGCTCTTATCATCTCTTGTTTGTCGATCTCGGTCCTTTTCGGCAAAGATAGCAAATAAAAATGGCAAAGCGGCGGGCCGGGAGCCAATAGGTGTGGCTGCCGGACCGCCGCTCGGGCTTATGGAGTATGATTCACTCCACTACTATGGGATGCTTTCGCATTGAAACGGGACGCTTAGGCGTTGAAATGGTAGAGGAAGACGATGTCGCCAGTGTAGGCTGGCTTGCGCTGACCCTCGATCTCGAGCTTGACGCTCATGGTTGCCTTGGTGGTGCCGCGGAGGTTGAGGACCTCCTTGACATCTACGTGGAGGCGGACACGGCTGTTGACGACAACGGGCTGCTGGTAGCGGAAGTTCTCGATGCCGTAGTTAATCTGGTCCTTGATGTTGCGGACGTCAACGATCTGCTCCCAGAGGTGGGGGAGGATGGAGAGCGTGAGGTAGCCGTGGGCGATGGTGTTGCCGAAGGCGCTCTCGCGCTTAGCCTTCTCGATGTCTACGTGGATCCACTGGTGGTCGAGGGTTGCGTCGGCGAAGAGGTTGATCTGCTCCTGGGTGAACTCATGCCAATCGGAGACACCGAGCTCCTTGCCTACGAGAGCTTCGAGCTCGGCGTGGCTATTGATGACTTGTGCGGACATTTTTATTAAATGGTAATTTGTTTTTACTCAGTTTGCTGCGCAAAGATTTGCTCGTGGCGTAGGTATTCACGCCAGGGCATATTCGGGGTGCGCATTAGCGCGAATTTAGATAAAAAATCAAAACGGCGGACTTTTAGGCGCTACATCACACGTTTGCGGAGACTTTTTGTGGCAGACACACCTATTTAATATGTGTTACATTAGGAATATTTTCGGAATAAAGAGCTAATTTTGCTGAGCTAATATGGAATTTTGCGCATAAAATGCACATTAAGAAAGTGATATGTCTGACGGTCGCAGCGGCGGCTCTAACAAGTTGCGGGGGCCCGCTCGGCGGGAAAGACCTCGGAGTCGTCGGGACGTACCGCACATACATGACGGAGCACATAGAGGACGGCAGTATACATTGCACGGCCACGGCCAAGGTCGACGAGACTCTCGGCCTCAGCGGCGTGGACATCGAAATGGACATCGACCTTGCATTCCACTTCGGCGGCCAAATGGAGTTTAAAGATGTCGTGGTAAGCTACACGGCCACAGCCAATGGAGACTGGGGCATGAGCGGCGACACGCTTAGGATTGCGCCCGACTCGACATCCATCAGCACTGCGTACGCGGGTTCGAGTGCGCAGAGCAGCGTAGAAGAGGCAATGGTCAGGCAGCTGCGCAAAAACGTGATATCCGGCATGCAGCCCAAGATTTACGAGCGATACAGCAAGAGGAGCCAACTCTTCGCGACATTAGTCAGCCAATGCAGCCACGGCTTAATTGGCAAAATGCCAGACTCGTCCGTGGTCATCTTACGAAAAACCAATTAAAACACACACCATAAAAGATCCCGCCCAAGGGCCCGAAGCCAATTCAAACACACACACGGGGCGAGAAGGTGAAGCATAACGATATGACAGCATATAAATTAGACGAAAGGAAAGCCTACAGCATCGGCATCGATGCGGGCTCCACAACCATCAAGTTCGTCGTCATAGACAAGGCGGATGGTAGCGTGGCCTATAGTTCTTACCGACGCCACTTTGCCGACATCCGTAAGTGCATAGAGGACACGCTGACAGACATGGAGGCTAAGATTGGCAACGAAGCCGTCTTCAGCGTCTGCGTCACCGGTTCGGCAGGCATCGGCCTCTCCGAGCGTTCGGGCCTCCCCTTCGTCCAAGAAGTACTCGCAGCCAGTGCGGCAATGAAAGAGACTGGCCGCACGGACTTCACCCTCATCGACCTCGGCGGCGAGGATGCCAAGATGGTGTTCTTCCACGAAGACAAGAGCCCCGATATCCGAATGAACGGTTCCTGCGCAGGTGGCACGGGTGCCTTCATTGACCAAATGGCGACACTTATGGACATCGAGCCCAAGCAGATGAGTGATGCCGCCGCCACGTTCACCCGCATCTACCCTATCGCCTCGCGCTGCGGCGTCTTCGCCAAGACCGACGTACAGAACCTCGTGAGCCGCCGACTACCGACAGGCGACATCGCGGCCTCGATTTTCAACGCCGTGGCCATGCAGACCATGACCACCCTCGCCCACGGCGCCGACATCATAACACCAGTGCTCTGCACCGGCGGTCCGCTCACCTTCCTTCCCTCACTTCGCCAGGCATTTGTCCGCGTACTCAAGATTAAGCCCGAGGACCTCATCCTCCTGCCGGGCGCGGAGACCACCACAGCCCGCGGCGCAGCCCTTTCGGCCCACGACGACGAGTACCTCACGACGACCGAGATCCGCGAGAGGCTCAGCCGCGAGACAACCAAGGGCAGCGAGCAATACCTGTCGCCACTCTTCACAAGCGACGACGAGTATGAGGAGTGGAAGCGCACCTTGAAAGTTAAACCTCTGCAATATACCGAGATAACCGAAGGCGGACACACTGATGTCTTCCTCGGCATCGACTCGGGCTCCACAACAACCAAGTTTGTCGTCACCGACTCCGAAGGCCGCATAGTCTTCAAGAGTTACTCCAACAACGACGGCAACCCGCTGCGCAAAGTAGAGGAGGCTCTCCGACAGTTCATGACCCTCGTGGCCGACAAGCATGCCACGGTCACCTTCCGCGGCTCGGCCGTGACGGGCTATGGCGAGGACCTCGTAAAGGCTGCGCTCAACCTCGACTACGGCATCGTAGAGACTATGGCGCACTTCCGCGCCGCGCACTACGTCAACCCCGCCGTATCGTTCATCCTCGACATTGGTGGTCAGGACATTAAGTCCATCTTTATTCGCAATGGCGCGGTGGCCAATATTGAGCTCAATGAGAGCTGCTCATCGGGCTGCGGCTCGTTCCTCCAGGGCTTTGCCGGCATGATGAATATCAAGTTGCCGGACTTTGCCGAGATGGCTTGCCGCGCGCGCCGTCCGTGCGACCTGGGCACCCGCTGCACCGTCTTCATGAACTCGAAAGTCAAGGAGGCGTTGCGCCAGAACACAGACCCGGGTGACATTGCAGCAGGCCTTGCCATATCCGTCGTCAAGAATTGCCTCTTCAAGGTCCTCAAGATGCAGAACCTCAATCGATTGGGCGACACTATTGTGGCACAGGGTGGCACGTTTAAGAACAAGGCCGTCCTTCGCTCTCTCGAGATTCTCTCGGGCAAAGAGGTATGGACAACCGACGCCCCCGAGCTTATGGGTGCCTACGGTTCGGCTCTCTATGCCATTGAGCAGAAGAAGATTGAGCAGCAAGAGTCCTCGTTCAAACCCGAGGAGACCCTCGCCACGCTCCAAGATATCAAGACCGACACCGTACAGTGCTCCGGCTGCACAAACAACTGCCAGGTAGTCCGCTTCAAGTTCCCCAACGGCAACGTAAGCTTCGCCGGCAACAAGTGCGAACGCATCTTCCACTCGAAGAGCAAGAGCCAGACTCCGGGCCGCAACCAGATTGACGAGAAATATCACTACACATTCTCGCTCGCAAACAAGGATGTCGACCCGGCCGACCCGAAGAGCATCGGCATTCCCCGAGTGCTCAACATGTTCGAGAATTTCCCCTTCTGGAGCACCCTCTTCAGCGAGTGCGGCCTCAAGCCCGTACTCTCCGACGAAAGCACGACTAAGCTCTTCCGCGGTGGCATCTTCTCCATCATGAGCGACAACATCTGCTTCCCCGCAAAGTTGACCAATGGTCACATAATGAACCTTGTGGAGAAGAAAGTAAGCCGCATCTTCTACCCCCTCGTCATCAAGGAGACCAAGGAGCATGAGCATGACAGCAACTGCTTCAACTGCCCAGTAGTCAGTGGTTACCCCGACGTGATCCGCTCGGCCGTAAACCCCGAAGGTCGATATGGCATCCACTTCGACACCCCCGTGGTATCGTTTGTAGACGAGAAGGCCATCTATGATAGTTGCTACAACTACCTCACCGCCCTCGGCATCAAGCGCGCGACCATAAAGAGCGCTGTGCGCAAGGCCATCGACAAGAAGATGGAGGTGAAGCGCACACTCATCGAGACGGAGCGCCAGATCCTCGAGGCCGACGTCAAAGAGGGCAAAATGATCTTCGTCATGACCGGCCGCCCCTACCACGTCGACCCGCTCATCAACCAGCGCGTGGCTCAGATCGTGACCGACCTCGGCGTAGACATCATTTCGGACGACGTATTCCGCGAGGACCTCAATGAGTGCCTTGAGATGAACTACATCTCGCAGTGGACCTACCCCAACCGCGTAATCCATGCGGCACATGGCGTGGCCAAGCTACCCGCCAACGTCCAGCTCATACAGATCAACTCGTTCGGCTGCGGCCCCGACTCGTTCCTCATGGACGAGTGCTCCAACATCCTCAACGCCGCAGGCAAGAACCACACGGTAATCCGCGTGGACGAGATTAGCAGCCCTGGCTCTGTACGCCTCCGCCTGCGCTCCCTCGTCGAGAGCCTCCGCCAGAGCAACGCCCTCGGACATAAGAACGAGACCTATACATACAAGGCCATCCATAATGCCTTCACCGAGAAGGAGAAGAGCGAGCGCACCATCGTAGTGCCCTGGTTCTCAGATTCCCTCTCGCCCCTCTTCCCCGTCATCTTCAAGCGACTGGGCTTCAACCTCATCAACCTGCCGAAGCCCAACGAGGAGAGCATCACCACCGGCCTCAAATATAGCCACAACGAGGTTTGCTACCCTGCCACGCTCGTAGTTGGCGACCTCGTGAAGTTCATGATAGAGCATCGCGACGAACGTGAGAAATACGTTGTCGGCATCACTCAGACGGGTGGCCAATGCCGTGCGACAAACTATCTCGCCCTCATCAAGAACGCCCTCACGACGGCAGGTCTCAGCGACGTGCCCCTTCTCTCGCTCAACACCGGCACGGCATATGGCAACGAGCAGCCGGCCTTCAAGCTAAACGTCCGCCTGGCTCTCTCCATTGCCCTCAAGGCCGTGCAGTATACCGAGGCCCTGGCAATGATGAACCGTGCGATGACAGTCCGCGAGAAAGTGCCCGGCACAGCCGAAGCCCTTATGGAGAAATATCAGCAGCTCGCCATCGAAGCCTTGGACAAGAAGCAGGACAAGCGTCTCTTCGCGCTCCTAGAGCAGGCCGTGGACGAGTTCAATGCCATCGAGGAGAAGGAGAACTTCAAGCCCCGCGCCATTGGCCTCATTGGCGAGATATACATCAAATACAATAGCTTTGGCCAGCTCCACATTGGCAAATGGCTCCAGGAGCAGGGTATCGAGGTCGTCGTACCTTCGCTCATGAGCTTCCTCCTTCAGGCCTTTGTCAATAATAAAGTCAACGACAAGCACGACATCGAGAAATCCTCATGGGTAGGCAAGGTCGGCTCCAAGTTCATAATGAACTACGTCAACAGCCGCGGCCGCAAGTGGGATAAGATCAAGAGCCGCTTCAAGTACAATCGTACCGAGGGCTCAATCTTCGAGATGGCGGACGACGCGTCGAAGGTGCTCAACCTCGTCAACCAGTTTGGTGAGGGTTGGCTCATCGCCGGCGAGGTTATGGAGCTCAGCCGTTCGGGCATCGACAAGGTAGTTTGCCTCCAGCCTTTCGGCTGCATTGCCAACCATATCGTGGCCCGCGGCATCGAGAACCGCCTGCGCAAGGTGTGCCCCAAGACGGGTCTCCTCTTCCTGGACATCGACTCGTCCGTGGCGCGCGTCAACCTCGAGAACCGTCTCCACTTCCTTATCGACCAGAAGAGCGAAGCTGCGGGATAGTTAACAGTTCACAGTGCTCAGTGCACAGTGCTAAGTCTACAGTTCGCAGTCTGTTGTTTTTCTGACTGTCACTAATAAAAAAGCTCAGAAGGATTTTTCTTTCCTTCTGAGCTTTTTTGTTTTGCTGTCAAACACTGTTATATAATCACCAAAGAGCGAATTTCCCCAATCTTCCTAAATCCAGACTGGCAGAAAATATAGCAATTGTTTACAAGTTTGTAAACCTACGCCCATAAAACAATCAAAATAATCATTCAAATTCCCTTTGCAACCCAGTTGCGCCAAAAGCAAGATACCTTAGCACTCAGAAAACAAAAAAGTAACCATATATGGGACACGACCACGAACACCATCATCATCACCACGAGCATGATGAGCACAAGCACGGTTGCGACTGCGGGACAGGATGCGACTGCGGGCACGAGGAGGAGGAAGAGCACGACCTCCGCCACTCGATAATAA
The DNA here is from genome assembly GCA_963643535.1 of bacterium. Lineage (GTDB taxonomy): Bacteria > Bacteroidota > Bacteroidia > Bacteroidales > Marinilabiliaceae > W3P20-009. Next base: position 7,855 of record CAVILU010000079.1, read on the forward strand.
AAATAGGAGTGTCGGCCGCATTGCTCATTGCAGCCGCAATCATCGACCACACATTCGCATTGCCGATGTGGGCACTCTTGCTCATCTACCTCGTACCTTATCTTGCGGCAGGAGCCGGCGTACTCCGCGAAGCCGCTGAAGGAATTGCCGAGGGGGACTTATTCAACGAGGACTCACTAATGAGCATCGCCACTCTCGGAGCCCTCGCCATTGGTTTCCTGCCAGGAGGCGAACCCGAATTTGCGGAAGCCGTCTTCGTAATGCTATTCTTCCTTGTTGGCGAGACTTTTGAGGAATACGCCGAGGGGCGCAGCCGCGAGTCTATCAGCGGACTTATGGACCTCAAGCCCGACGTAGCGCACGTTGTCTGCGACAACGCCGAGACGGACATCACGCCCGACGACCTCAAGGTTGGCGACATAGTAGTAGTACGCCCAGGCGAAAAGATACCAGCCGACGGCACCGTGACCGAAGGCTCAAGCAGCCTCAACACAGTGGCCCTCACGGGCGAAAGCGCCCCGAGGGAGGTCAACGTTGGCGACCAAGCCCTCTCGGGCTGCATCAATATCAACGGCCTCCTGCATATCCGTGTAGAGAAAATCTACGCCGAAAGCACCGCTGCCAAAGTACTCAAACTCGTCGAGGAGAGCGGGGCCAAGAAGTCCAAGAGCGAGACATTCATTGCCCGCTTCGCAAGGGTCTACACGCCAATTGTCGTAATGGCCGCATTGTTGGTGGCCTTTGTCCCGCCCCTCATTATCGAAGGCGGATTTGCAGCCAACTTCACGACGTGGCTCGGGCGTGCACTGACGTTCCTTGTCGTCTCGTGCCCTTGCGCACTGGTTATATCCGTGCCACTGACATTCTTCGGCGGCATTGGAGGAGCGAGTCGCAAAGGCATACTCATCAAAGGGTCGCAATATATCGACTCGCTGGCCAACCTCAGCACTGTCGTTTTCGACAAGACAGGCACACTCACAGAAGGCCGCTTTTGCGTAACATCCGTATGTCCCAATGAGATAACGGCCTCGGAACTCCTACACCTCGCGGCACACGTAGAGGCTTGCTCCACACACCCGATAGCAATTTCGCTCACAGAGGCCTACACCAAAGAACGCCCAGAGGGATGCCACGAATGCACGGTAGCCGACGTAGCGGAAATTGCGGGGCACGGACTCACGGCACAGGTGGCAGGCCATCGAGTGGCTGTAGGCAACGCAAAACTCATGGACCGGGAAGGCGCGCACATCGACGAACATAACCACATAGGCACAGTGGTCCACGTAGCCATCGACGGACGGTATGCGGGTCACATTGTGGTGAGCGATGTAGTAAAAACCGACGCACGCGAGGCTATAGACAAACTCCATGCGTGTGGCGACATACGCACCGTAATGCTCACTGGCGACCGCAAGGCCGTGGCAGCCAGCGTGGCCGACGAACTGGGTCTCGACGAATGGCACTCAGACCTACTGCCGGCCGACAAAGTAGCGCACGTCGAGCGTCTGATTGGAGCCAAAGAGCAAGGGCGGACCTTGGCATTTGTTGGCGACGGAATAAACGACGCGCCTGTCTTGGCTCGCGCGGATGTGGGCATCGCCATGGGCGCACTGGGCTCGGATGCCGCCATTGAGGCTGCCGACGTGGTGCTGATGGACGACAAACCGAGTAATGTGGCGGCGGCCGTTGGCATTGCTAAATACGTACTCTCTATCGCTAGGCAGAAT